>DATDFJ010000112.1:0-10260 GCA_036522675.1 Chthoniobacterales bacterium
GGCGCGGCCGGCGGTTGCGCCCGCGACGGCGCCTGCGGCTGCGGAGCCGGTGTCGCAGGCGCCGGCGTCTGCTGCTCCTCGTCGTTCTCGTCATCCTGCTGTTGTGCCCATGCGTATCGGCCCGGAGGAACAGGGATCATCAGGAAAACCAGAAATATCGAGACGAAGGCACGTTTCCGCCACATTCTCATGCGCATAATAGTCTCCTTCATTTACACTCAAGGATTCGCAGCCGGGGCCGCTCCTTCAGCCGGCCTTCCCGAAGGCTGCTGCGGCGGCTGAAGCTGCCGCTCGCGAAGCGCTCGTCGCGCCCGCTCGACGGCCGTACCGCCGTCTTGCTGTGCTTGAGTCTGATCCCCACCGCCCGGAGGCACTACCCGCGCGCCGACGCGCGGCGCGAGTCCGGGCCGGGGTTGTTGCTGCGCCGGTCCGCCGGCGGCCGGCGCGGTGGCCTGCTGCGGCTGCTGATCGCCGGGCCGGAAAAAATCGATCGACACTTCCTCGCGAATGGGTCCTTTAGTGAAGACAACGCTTTTCTCGCGGATCTCCGAAATGCGAAACCCTTCGAAGGTGTCGCCCAGTTTTAAACGCATTTGTCCTTGCCCCGCCGGCTGCGCCGCTTTCGTGTTAGGAGCGCCGGGCCGCGGCGCCGTTGCCGGATCCTGCAGAATCGCGTATTTGCTGTTGCCCATAATTGCGGTGCCCATGAGCACCATACTTCGGATCCGCTGGCGCGCGGCGTTATCTCGCTGTACGGTCTCTTCCTGCTTTTTGGTCGTGCCGCGCTCGGGATCGAAAAGATTCTTGTCGATAATATTTCGGGTGTTTGCCAACTGAAGTTGTGGCGCCTCACCGTCACCAGCCGGAGCGGGAGCAGGAGTCTTTGGCTTGGCGACGGTCGGCAAGTCCCAAGGGCCGCTGTACCAGAGGTGGTATACCCGCGCCGCGACGAAGATAATCAAGACGGCCAAGAAAAAACTGAGCAAAGACGAACGACTGAGAATAAAGCCTCCTACCGGTCCCAAAAACTCCGCTAATCTACTACCGCTCAAATTTCAGGTCAACCTGCCCTCATCTATCGGGCAAAAATGAGCCGCTCCTTTACCGGGCCAAAATGCCCAAAATGCTCAATCGCATTGCATCGCGCACTGCCCGCGGCACGCCCCTCGGTTTAAACGGGACGTTTTTTGAAAAATGAAGCAATAAAAATGCCCAGTTTTGTCATGCGAGGCGGATTCGTGCTCGCGAAGCTGTATGCCGTTTAAACATATAATTGTCAAAACATTTTTAATTTCGAGTAGTTGACTCGCCGCCGCTCGGTAGAAATAACGAGTTTTATTGGCATTTGCCTTGCTTTCAGTCCACCTGAGCGTGAGGAAGATCTCCTCCCGATAACGGCAAACCCAGAGCAATCTGGGGACGCAAAGCCACGGATCCCTACAGGGATGGCCGGGTTACCGAAGGAGGAGAAGCCGCTAAACGGCTGGGCAGGGAGATCTTCCAGAAAGGATGATCCCCATGTTCGCCTGGCCCCCCCAGCCAAGCGCTTTTCGCGAGCTGGCCCAAAAGCTCCATTATATTACGATCCGAGCAATCCTCGGAGTATTTTTCATTCTTGTTTCCGGTCTAGTTCATGCCGAACCGGCCACAGCGCCCAATAAAGTAACTCTCGAAGGCACACTGGAGATTCTGCACGAGGACCGCCCTCAGGGAAGCCGGTACCTTTATTTTCTTCAAACCGGGGGCCGCCGTTTCAAGCTTCGTCTGAACGGTCACGGCGACGATCACCCGCACGATCACCAGAGCGGCGACCGCGTCCGCGTCCGCGGCCAGCAAATCGGAGAGACGCTGGCGCTGGACGGCGCCGATACGAGCATTCAGACGCTCGCCTACGTGCTGCCGAACACCTTCGGCGCGCAGAAGACTCTCGTGCTCCTGGTCAACTTTCAGGATAACCCGTCACAGCCCTACACCACCGCATACGCGCAGGACGTGGTCTTCAACACGACCAGCAATTTCCACTACGAGAACTCGTATCAGCAGACGTGGCTTACTGGCGACGTGCGCGGCTGGTTTACGCTGCCGATGAGCGGCGCCACCTGCGATTTCAACGCGATCTATTTCGCCGCCCGGCAGGCGGCGACGAACAGCGGCATCAATCTCTCGAACTACAATCGCTTCATCTACGCGTTCCCGCAGACCAACAGCTGCGGCTGGTGGGGTCTCGGCACCGTCGGCGGCAATCCTTCGCACGCCTGGATCAACGGCAGCCTGCAGTTGCGCGTGGTCGGCCATGAGACGGGGCACAATCTCGGGCTATACCATTCGCACGCCCTCGAGTGCGGGTCGGTGACGATCACAAGCACAGGCTGCTCGTCGATCGAATACGGCGATACCGTCGATATCATGGGAACCTCGGCCGGGCACTATAATGCGTACCAGAAGGAATGGCTCGGATGGCTTGGCTACGGCGCTTCGCCGCCGCTTACGACGGCGACAACCGACGGCGTCTATACGATCGACAACTACGAAACTCTCGGATCGAATCCGAAGGCGGTGAAGATTTTTAAATCGGCAAACGCCAACACCGGAGCGAGAGACTGGTATTACATCGAGCATCGCCAAGCGATCGGCTTCGACGGCAACTTCGCGGGTAACCCGAACATCGTATCCGGCGTGATTGTCCACAGCGGCTCGGAGGCCTCGGCCGATACAAGCTACCTGCTCGACATGACGCCCGCGACAGCCTCGTGGTTCGATCCGGCGCTCGGCGTCGGGCAAACTTTCCAAGACCCGGATTCCGGCGTGACGATTTCCGTTCTATCCGCCGACAGCGCCGGCGCTACGATATCGGTTGCCTACAGCGCGCCGCAGTGCTTACCGGCGGCTCCAAGCGTTTCGATTTCGGGAGGCGGAGCCGCGGTACAGCCGGGAAGCGCGGCGACCTACAATCTCACGATCACGAATAACGACACCGGGTGCGGCGCCGCGAATTTCTCTTTGCAGGCCTCAGCTCCGCAAGGCTGGACGACGAATCTCGGGCCGACCGTGAGCTTAGCGGCCGGTTCGAGCGCTACGATCGCTCTACAGGTGACATCTTCGGTTTCGGCCGCGGCTGGACCTTACGGCATCACCGTCACTGCGATGCACAGCGACAACGCCGCCCTTTCCGCTTCGGCGACAACGACCTTTGTCATCGGCGCGCCCTCCGGCGGCGCGCCATCGCTGAACGTTGCGCTCATGACCCCGCCCGCCTCGGTATATCCCCGCAAGCGCGCCGTGCCGCTCTCGGCGCGGGTGACATCGAGCGGACAGCCTGTGCCCGGGGCGCCGGTGAGCTTCGCGATCACGAAACCCGACGGCAGCGTTGTCAACGCGAGTTACACGACGAAGAAAAACGGGCAGGTCGCGTTCAAATATCGCACCACGATAATCGATCCGGTGGGAACCTACCGCGTGTCCGCGGCTGCGAACGTTCCCGGCACTGCGGGCAGCGCCGGCCTGGTTACGACGAGTTTTGTCGTGCAGTAAACACAGCTTCGCCGCAGTTGGCCTTTGGGGGAGGGCTTCCGGGCGGCGAGAGAAGAAGGGGGCCGCGAGGCCCCCTTCTTCGGTCCTAATCGACCTCGGCTTTACTGGTAGTACAGGATCAGCCGCGGTGCGACATTCAGCTTACTAATAGCGGTCGCGCCCTCCTTCGAAAAGTACAGCGCCTCGCCGCCGGTCTGATTCTCGTCAACCTTTTTTACGATCCAGCCGTTAGTGATGGCCGCTTCGCCACCGAGTACGTCAGCCGTTACATCCCAAACCATATCCCCCAAAGACCCATCGGTATGCAGAACCGGGGGCGCCGTCGGGGCTGCAAACGAGCCGCCGCTCCAAGCGGACGTGCAATCTTGCGCGGTGTTGCCGATGTTCGTATCGCCCGCGCAGTTCCAGGTCGTTCCCGTACCTTTGCCGCGCAACGTTAGCGCTGTGCTGAGGTCGGGATTTTTACCTTTGCCTTCGCTCCAGCCCTGCGTGACTCTGCGCGCTTCCACCAGCTGCCCGTTGCCCCAGCCGCCGTTGTTCGTCGCGATATTGAGCACGAGCTGAGCCTTGATGAGGCCGGTGACGTTGAGACCCGAGACATTGAACGCCAGTACCGGCCGATTGACGCCGGAAGTCAGCGCGGTGATCGTCGTCGTCGGCTTTTTCGCTTTCTTCGGCGCCTGCGCGAAGCTGGTGTTACCGTAAGCCGCCGCTAGACGCAGCCGGTTGTTCTGGCCTTCGTTGCTGTCCGGATCTTCGCTCTTTACAAAGCTGTCCTTCGTAGGCGTCAGCTTCACGAGGATGCGATAGATCGTCGTCTGCTCCTCGATGCAATTACTGAAAGAGCCCAAATTGCCGGCATCGCCGCTGTATGTCGCCATCCAGTAGAAGATGCCCGTTTGATTGAACGATACCGGCGCCGACGCCGGAACAACGCCATTAGTCACGGTCTTCACGCTGCTCGTATTCGGCACTTCGATGCTGCATTGCGCGTCTCGAAACACCTGATAGGTAACCGTACCGCCCGCCGTACCCGTCGCGCCCGTAAGCGTCGCCTGGTCGGTGATCGGCGTGTTGACCGGCACGAGGATGTTCGTCCCGCTCTGGCCGCCGCCTGAAAGGGACGTCGTAATCGCCGTCGTCTGCTGCAGGCGCTGGTTCGTGAACGTACATACAATGACATCGCCTTTATTGACGGTGATATTGCTGACGCTCGAACCTAGATCGGCAGCAAACGCGGCCCCGCCATTACGCGTACAGCTATAGGAAGCGAGGTAGTTTGCGAGGATGGTTCCTGTGTGGCCGACTTCGCTTACCCCATGGCTGCCGCTGTTGACGGTCTGCGCGCCTGTCGTGCCGCCGTTGCCGAAGCCATTGCCGCCGTTATTGAAGGTTGAGCTGTCGATCTTAAGGTCGAATCGACCCGGATCGATCGTCGGCGCTAGTGTTTTCTTGACTTCGATTGTGCCGGTATCGCGCGTGTTGGTGATCGTGCAGACGATCACGTCGCCGGCGTTGACCGTCACGTTGAGCGGCCCAGAGTTGCTGCCGCTCGCCACGGTCGCCCCGGCGCCGTTGTTGTCCTTACACACGATCGCCGCGGTGTAGTTGCTGAGCACGCCCGCCGACCCGGCGATCTCGCCCACGGTATTGGTGCCCGTGCTGACCGTCTTCGCCCCGGTCGTGTCGCCGTCGACGGCGTCGGTCTTCTCGGTGTTGCCGTTGATCTGCAGGTTGAACTTCCCGGGATCGTTCGAAGGCGACAGAACTTTCTTCACCTCGATCGTCCCGGTCTTGCGCGTGTTGGTAAACGTACAGATAATCGCATCGCCGGCTGCTACCGACAGGTTGCTGACGGTTGCGCCACTGCCCGAGGTTAGCGTGTTGCCGTTTTTCGAGCAGCTATACGTCGCCGTATAATCGTTGAGCGTAGTGCCGGTATGGGCCACCTCGCTGACGCTGTGCGTACCAAACGAAATGCTCTGAGCACCCGTCGTGCCATTGTTGCCAAAACCGCTACCACTGTTGTTGAATGTCGTGCTATCGATCTTGAGATCGAATTTACCCGTGTCTGTAGTTGGCGAAAGCACCTTCTTCACCTCGATCGTGCCGCTCGCCGTATTGGTATACGTACACGTCAAGGTATCCGCGATGCCAAGGTTCGTCACGGAAACCGTACCCGTGGAAAGATCGGTCGTGTAGGTCGTATCGTTCTTCGGATTCACGTCCGTGACCGAACAGGTGAGACTCGTCAACGTCCAACCGGCCGCCGAAGTCTCAACGATCGTCCGCGAGCCTCCGGACGCGCCTCCGGTTACGCCGCTGAATGTTGCGCTGCCACTGCCGCTCACCGTAGTGATGCCGAAATTGGCGAGGTCGTTGCCCGTCGTGGTGAAATTGAACGTGCCGTCGCCGCCGTTGGCGACTTTATTGATGACGATGCTGCTGGATGTCGCGATGGTGTTCGGATTGATTTGCAAAGTGCCGCCGCCGCCCAGCATTGTCGCATCTGCAATCGTTGGGGTATCGCCTACGTTCGACTGCAGCGACGCGCCGGGCCAGGCTTGCGACGCCTGCGCGCAGCTGTTGTATTCGTTCGGGACCGAGAGTCGCAATCCCCAGTAGAAGTCCGCATCTGCCGCGGCCGCCGTAAACTTAATTGAAAGGCTCCGCTGGATGCCGCTCGCGGTCGGGCTGCCGAAAACGACGCCGCTCGCTCCGACGGCGAAAAGGTGACCGGGGCCGTCCGGAAAGGCAACGCCCGTATCCGAAGGAGCCGCGCCGAAGTCCGTCGGCGTGAGCGTGTTGTTGTATTGCTCTAAATGGCTAAGGCCGCAGGTGTTGGTGTCGAAATAGTCATAATAAACCTGAAAAGCGTAGACGCTGCCTATGCTCAACCCCGTTATGGAGTAAACGTGCGGCACAACATTGCCTTCGCTGTAGGTCGAGTTCGACGCTTGGATAGCGCCGTTGATCCATCCCCCGGGATTGTTTTTCCAGTGCTTGTAATCCGTATGTATGGCGGCATCGCTAAAGGCCGTCTGCGCCGAGCGGCCGGAGACCCGGCCTTTCGCCGTGAGCGTAAACGTTCTCCCGATATCGCTCACCGCCGGGGCGAAGTCTGTATTGGCGAAATTCCCCTTGCTGTCGGCGACCGCGGAAAGAATCGTATCATCATGCGTTTCGGGCTCTTCGTGGACGGTCATGTCCACCGACTCATTCGATTGCCAGCCCTGGCCGGTGATGATCACAGTTTTTCCGGGAGGATAATCCAGGACATCCGTCGTTACCGTCGCTTTCGAACTTTCGATTAAGACAGATGAGCCTAGAACTTCGCCCAGACTGTTGACACCGCCGGCCACGAGCGCCTGTCCGGCAAGTTCGGTTATCGAATGATCGGCGCGGTCGACCAATTCCGCTATGTCCGGGTCGGACAAGGCCGTTTGCATTGCAGGATTGTTTTGAATAGTCGTCGAGATAACCGCCGCGCGGCTCTGGGTCGCCAGAGTAGCGGACACGAGATCGGACGTCGGCGGCAGATGCGCCAAGGCGCCGAAGATTTCTGTGGTCGCATCGAACATCTCCATTGAAAACTCAGCGTCGCCGCCGATCACTTGAACTTTCCCGTCGGGCAGAACTTTGAGCGTCGGAAGCGCGCGCGCACGATTCATCGTCGTGCCCGTAGGCAGAAAGCCGTTGTCCACGCCATCGAACAGCTCGGCCGATTCGAGCACGGTATTATCGTTTGGATCGGTACCTCCGACGATCAAAACTTTGCCGTTTTTTAGCAGCACGGCGCCGTGGAGCGCTCGAGGCTCGGTGAGGTTTGGGCCGAGCGTAAATAGCTGCGACGCAGGATCATAGATTTCCGACGAGCCCTCGGCGTCACCGCCGGCGATAAGTATCCGACCGTCGGAAAGCACGGTCGCGCTATGTCCGGCGCGGGCACGATTCATCGACGATCCCGACGAGAAGGAATTGTCGGCAGGGTTGAAAATTTCCGTCGCGTTCAGCGCGCCGCTTTCGTCGCGACCGCCTGCGATTAGGACACGGCCGTCGCTCAGCAACGTCGCGGTATGATCGGTCCGCGGCGTCGCCGTTCCGATAATCAGAAAGGTGCGCGTTGCGGGATCAAAAACTTCGGCCTGGCTTACAGCACCGTTTGTGTTCTCGCCGCCTACGACCAGGATTTTCCCGCCGGCAATCTCCGTGGCAGTGTGGCCCCGCCTTTCGACATTCAAATACGCCGTGCCCAAAACCTGCGCCCGAGCGCTGGAGGCAAAACTAGCGCCCACCATCGCTAGTACGGCGATAACGACCGTTTTCAAGATGCTTGTCATTTTTTGAGCCTCTCCTCGTCGTTACCGGCAGCGTGGGGGCGCCTCAGGTAACGACCTGAATTTTTGTTAGGTGATGAGGCGAGAAATTACCTGTACCGTGGGTTATCGTAAAGACTGTCTAGGTCCCAATTTCTCGTTTTCATTGTGACCCCTTAAGCTTCACCATCTCGGGTTGCGTATCTTGAATAACTATCTAAATTTAAAGGAGTATTTGTATCTCGATTTACGAATGTCTCGACCCAGACCGGCTAGAGTCACAAAATCTGTGCTGCTTTGTGACCATGCAGAAAAAGCCCCGAAAAATGCCGATTGACCGTTTAACGCCGCCTGTGTTACAACTTGGAAAATTCAAAGCGGTGCTAAAGATGCCATATATTGCCCGGTTTAAATCCATGAGAAGCCTCGGTGTGCTGGTATGGGCTTTTTTCACTATCATGACGGTAGGCGCCGCGGCTGCTGAGGAATATCTTTACGATAACGGGGTCTTTGTCGGCCTGGGCACCCAGGCCAGCATCGTAAGCCGCGATAAGAAAATCAGTTATGGCTTCCCGAGCTTTTGCGGCCCAACGCCGTTCTGCGGAAACCTGGCCACCCCGTTCGGGGGCACGCAAATCCATGATGTTGCGCCGTCGCCGACGCTGACAGTCGGTTATAAACTCAACGATGACAATGCCATCAGCCTGAAAGGCGACTGGGCCCGTTATTCCGTCAGCCGAAATCTCACCGCCTCCGACGCGACCGGCTTCATAACGATCGCCGTCGACGGCGCCAACGGCACATTCGTGCCACCTGGCTCCGGACCAACCTCCGTGGACATCGATTGGGAATCCGACGTATTCAACGTCGCGCTGGAGTATCAGCGGCGGCTCTTGGGCCGCGACTTGGGCGGGCTTTTCGGCTTGCTGGGCTTCAAGTTCCGTTATGAAGGGCAATCTTTCGACGCACGGGCCGTGAACCCAACAGTGGTCCCGAGTCCAGTGGTAGACTCGTACCACGAGACATTGAAAGAATTTTTATTCGGTCCCTACGGCGGCGTAAAACTCGCATTTAGGCCGGACAAACAGTCGCCGATAAGTTTCAATATTCGCGGCGATGTAGGCTATTACTTCAAAAATGCCTTCTTTGACAGTAATGACCGATTCTTCAATGGGAATCATTTCTCACAGGACGACCACTCCAAAAAAGGAACGCTATTCGCGGGAGCAGGTGCGGCGGTTACGTACGCTTTCAGCAGGAACTGTTACCTGGACGTAAGCTACGAGTTCAGCTGGATCAAGTCCGTGGCGCATATTTGGAACACCAATCGTACACCAGCCGACGCGTCGGCCGCGACCCCTTCAAAAATTATCGGCTCCCGGCTGATAACCCATACCCCAGGTGTGAAGTTCGTTTACAAGTTCGATTAAGTTCCCTCGTTCGCGGACTCCAGAACAAATACCGCTCGCCTCCACGCGTTAATAGACATCAGATCCGCTGTAGTGGGGCTGGCAATAACGCTTTCCCGCTTCGTCAAGTCGTGAATATCATTGCGAAATGCGCCCTACCTGCATCTCAATTCAGACGGGCAAAACGACAAGGTCCTGAGAATACGACATTTTTTTCAATTGATTTCAAAAGACGAACTACAGTATAAGTTGGGGTCATCTTTATTCCGCCTGCCTGTGACCCAGGCAGGCATACTTGAGCGCGGACTATGCCGACAAAAATCGTCGTGGCCGACGACCACTCGATGTTTCGTGAGATGCTGCTGCATATTCTCACGTACCGCGGCGACAAATGCGTCGTGATGGCTGAAGCGGCCGACGGCAGCGATGCACTCTCGCTCGTCTCGCGCTACGCGCCGGATATCCTGTTGCTCGACTATAAAATGCCCGGCATCGGCCGGCTCCCCGACTTCTGCAAAGAAGTGTCGCGGCGAAGCGCCACTACCAAGGTTCTCGTATTAAGCGGCTACTCGGAAGAGGAGATCGCGCTCGAAGCCGCCCTCGGCGGCGCCAAGGGCTACGTCGTCAAAGGCGCATCGGTGGAAAATCTGCTCGACGCCATCGCGGCGGTGCAGATGGGCGGAGTCTGGGTCGATCCCTCGCTTCCGCCGAGGGTCTTTAACGCTTTTATCGGCGAGAAGGGAAACCGGTTCGACAAGATCGGCAAGCTAAGCCGGCGCGAACTACAGGTGCTGTCGCTCGTCTCTCAAGGCATGAGCAACAAGGAGATCAGCACGCATCTCCACATCGACAAGCGCACCGTTAAAAATCATCTGACCCATATCTTCCAGAAACTCAGCGTGTCGACCCGTCAGGAGGCGGCGGCACAATTCACGCATGACAAGCCCCGCACGGCGAAGAACCGCGCGGCGCGGCAAAGCGCATAGCCTCGCGGCCGCTTGCTC
>DATDFJ010000113.1:0-8071 GCA_036522675.1 Chthoniobacterales bacterium
TCGACGCAAACTTCGCACAGCAAAAGCGCCGTGATCGGCGTAAGCTCGCTCGGTTTGGCGATCGCGGTGTTCCCGACGGCGATCGCCGGCGCAATTTTCCAGCTCAACAAATAGAGCGGCAGATTCCACGGCGAAATCAGCCCGGCGATGCCGCGCGGCTGACGCAGCGTGTAATTGAACGCGACGCCATCGGTGACATGCGCTTCGTTTTCGGTGTGGAGAATCGCGGTCGCGAAGAAACGGAAGTTCGCGACCGCTCGCGGAATATCGAGCGATCGTGCGAGCGTGATGGGTTTGCCCGTATCGATCGATTCCGCGCGCGCGAATTTTTCCAAGTCGCGCTCGATTAAGTCGGCGACGCGCAAAAGGATCTTCGACCGCTCGGCTGCGGGCTTCTTCGACCAATCAACAAATGCTTTCTCCGCCGCAGCTACGGCAAGATCGACATCTTCCGGTCCGCTATCGGCAACTTGCGAATAGGGTTTGCCCGTCGCCGGCTCGATGTTGTCCAAATATTTGCCGCCGAGCGGCTCGACGAGTTGGCCGTCGATGAAGTTTTTGATTCGCGGGAACTGATTCTGCACGTGCCAGCAGAATAAACGTTGGAGAGGCGCTTGTCACAAACGCAGCTACAACTTGCCCGGCTTTAGTTGGATACCCAACCGCGAAGTGCTGTTGGCAATCGCGAATTCCGCGGCATATTCTCCGCCCGAGCGTTTGGTGAGGTGGCTGAGTGGTTGAAAGCAGAGCTTTGCTAAAGCTCCGTGCCCCAAAAGGGCACCGAGGGTTCGAATCCCTCCCTCACCGCACCTGATTTCGTCCAAACCGATCTTTTATGAGGTAGCGCTCTCGAATTTTGGCGCAATCCGCGATTGAATCCTGGCTGAGCGCGGTTTTGGCGAAAAGCTTTTGTCAGGTTTTGTCAGCCGATCTCGCGGGTCCCCCCCGAACGACTATGGTCGCGCGTCGGCGGCAGTTGTCGATCTTGCGATGTAGCCGAAGATGTCAGCAGTGAAGACGCTGGAAGTTCCGCCGAAGACACAATTCACACGCAATGGGGATGTGCACATTGCTTATCAAGTCGTCGGCGAAGGGCCGCTGGATATTGTTTATGTGCCGGGCTGGATCTCGCATGTTGAGCTCGCGTGGGAATTGCCGGAACTGGTTCGCGGATTCAAGAGGCTGGCCTCGTTTTCGCGTCTGATTCTTTTCGATAAACGCGGCACCGGAATGTCGGATCCAGTGCCAAACGATCAGTTGCCAACACTCGAGCAGCGAATGGACGACGTGCGCGCGGTCATGGATGCGGTCGGCTCCGAACGCGCGGCGGTGTTTGGCGCGTCTGAAGGCGGCAACATGAGCCTGCTTTTTGCCGCGACTTATCCGCAACGCACGATTGCGCTTTGCACGTTCGGTTGTTTTTCAAAGCGAATCTGGAGCCGGGATTATCCGTGGGCGCCAACTCCGGAAGAAAGGCAGGCAACCTATGATGCGATTGAGCGTGACTTTGCCAACGCGTTTAAAGATTTGGCACCAAGTCTGAGCGCCGAACGGTATGCGCAGCATGTGACCTATTATCGCCGTTGTACCAGTCCGGGTGCGGCGCTCGCGCTCTTGAAAATGAATACGCAGATCGATGTCCGACACGTCTTGCCGACAATCCGCGTTCCGACGCTGGTCATGCACCGAAGGGACGATCTCGATGTCAAAGTAGAGGAAGGGCGCTATCTGGCCGATCATATTCCAGGCGCGCGATTTCTCGAACTTCCCGGAGCCGATCACGCCTGGTGGACGCAAGATAGCGATCTCATCGTCGATGAAATTCAGGAATTGGTCACCGGAACCAAACCGCCACCGGAACCGGATCGCATTCTCGCGACGGTGCTGTTCACCGACATCGTCGCGTCAACAGAACGCGCCGCAAGTTTAGGCGATCGCGCGTGGCGCGATCTGCTCGAGTCGCATCATGCGGTTGTGCGCAAAGAGGTGCTCCGATTCCGCGGCCGCGAAATCAAGACGGTCGGGGATGCATTCGTTCTGACATTCGACGGACCGGCGCGCGCAGTCCGGTGTGGCTGCGCGATTCGTGATGCAGTTGCGCAGCTTGGAATTGAAATTCGCGCCGGCGCGCACACCGGTGAAATCGAATTGCATGGCGAAGATATTGCCGGCCTTGCCGTTCACATCGCGTCGCGTGTTTTGGCAGCGGGGCAAGCAGGCGAGGTGATTGTCTCCAGCACAGTCAAAGATTTGACTGCTGGATCAGGCATCAATTTAAGCGATCGCGGTGTTCATACGCTCAAAGGTGTGCCTGATGAGTGGCGCCTTTTTGCGGTGATTTGATTTCCAATGATCAGCGAAGAAGCAGCGCGGGCGCAAATTTTGGAAGTGGTGCGCCCATTGCCCGCGAGAAGCGTGCCGCTACTCGAGGCGTTGAATTGTTTTGTGGCACAGGATTATCTCGCGCGTCTGCCGCTGCCGAATTTCGACAACTCGGCGATGGACGGTTACGCCGTGATCGCGAGCGACTGCAGACCGGGCGCGAGGCTAGGCGTTATCGGCGAGCAACCAGCCGGATTAGATCGACAATTGCGACTGTCGAGCGGCGCGGCGGTGCGAATCTTCACCGGTGCGCCGATGCCCGAGGGCGCGGACGCGGTCGTGATGCAGGAAGAGGTCACGCGCCAAGAAGATGAGATCGAGATAAACGGGGCTGTATTTCCAGGGCAATACATTCGGCAACTCGGTTGCGATCTTGCGCCGGGTCAAAAGATCCTCGGAAGCGGTGAGCGAATTCGCGCAACGACTCTGGCATTGCTCATGTCGCAGGGTCTCGACACGGTCGCGGTCGGCGGCGAAGTGCGCATGGCGATCATTTCGACTGGAGATGAGCTCGCCAAAGCGGGAGACAAACTCCAGCCCGGCCAGATTTACGACAGCAATGCTACGCTATTGCAATCTCTCCTGCGCGGCTTTGCCGGCGTCTCGACGTCAGTGCAGCATTGCCCTGACGATCGCGATGCGCTGCGCCGGGCACTGACGATGGCGTCGAAGAACCAAATTGTGATCGTGACCGGCGGTGTCTCCGTCGGCGAACACGACTTGGTGCAGGCGACATTGCGTTCGCTCGGCGCCCGGATCGATGTGTGGCGCGTCGCAATCAAACCGGGCAAACCGTTCTTGTTTAGCCGGCTGGGCGACTGTTTCATCTTCGGGTTGCCGGGCAATCCCGTTTCGGCGTTCGTGACCTTTTTGCAATTCGTGCGGCCGACGATTTTGAAAATGTGCAGCGCCGCAAATTTCGACCTGCCGCGGTCTCCGGCCAAGTTGATTGTCGATCTAACGAACGATGGCGACCGCGTGCATTACGTGCGCGGAAAACTCGAGGCTCGGACTTTCGCGCCGATTGGCCGGCAGGAATCGCACGCGCTCTTCGGTTTGAGCCAATCGAATGCGCTGCTGCGTCTTGCCGCCGGCGAATCGCTCAAGGCCGGCAGCATCGTCGAAGTGCAGACGTGGGATTAGTAATTGTTTTGGCTGAGCCGGTTGACAGGCGATGGCCACATTTCTAGCTTAAAAAACTTTGAATCCAGCGACCGCCACCGCGTTTGCACGAAACCCGACGCAGCAAATTCGCGCGGACGCCGAGCGGTTGTCCGATATCGTGTTGGAGATGCAGCGCTGTTTCGTGCTGCATCTGTGCAAAGAGCTGGCGCCGGGCAACGTTTCGTTCTCGCAATTTTTCCTGCTCGCCTATCTCGACCAGAAGGAAGTGCTCACCATGTCCGCGATCGCGCAAAAGATGGGTCACACGACGGCGGCGGCGAGCGGACTGGTGGCGCGTTTGGAGAACCTTGGCTACGTCATGCGCTCGATTGCGCGGGATGATCGGCGCAAGGTGATGGTCTGCATTACGGCAAAAGGGTCCGCGCTTGTCCGGCGAATCCGCGAAGAGATGGTCGGCAATCTGATGAAGATCCTCGAGCATCTTACGCCAGAGGAGCAAAGGAACTGGCTCCACATCTACAGCAAGATTCACGATTACTGCCAATCGAAATGAGTTTTCTCGCGACGTTGGCAGTGCTATCAGAGACCGGACAAGCGCGCGTGGCGAGTTGAATCCAGGCGCCGGGATCGAGGCATCCAACTTCGCGAACTCCAGCTTTCTCAATGCAAAAATTTTTTGTAGTTACGGGCGGTGCCCTCATCGCCTTGACCGCTTTCGGGCAAACACCAACCCCATCACCGGCGGAATCCCCAACGCCGTTACTACTACCGACACCAGGGCAATTATCTTCACCATTACCGTCTGCTTCGCCGTCGCCGTCGAACAACGCCGTGGCCGAACCGATCGCAATTCCGAAGGGCTACGAGTGGTCGGAAAAAGGAGCGCCAGTGTTCAAGATCGACACGGCGATTATCACGGCGCTGCAACAGAATCCGGAAATTCTTCGGGCGAAGGAGGAGATCGAGCGCACTCGCGGCGTCATTTTGCAGATCGCGGCGGAAGCGCTACCGCACATCACTCCGAACGCGACGTTTAATTTTACCGACCCGCGATTGCAGACGACTGAATCGACAACGACGACGCAGCTCGTTGTGACCGGCGGGCCATCGCCGTCGCCATCGCCCGCCTTTACCTTCGCCTTGCAGTCGACCCCGACAAAGCTCACCCAATACTCTTACCAGATTAACATCACCGGCTCGCAGTTGGTGTTTAACTACGGGACTTTTCGCGCGATTCGCGGGACGTTTTTTCAGCGCGACAGCGCCTATTTCGCATTTCGCAATACCATCGATCAGGTTATCGCCACCACGACGACGCAATTTTATCAGGTGATCTTGAACCGCGCGCTCATCGGCGTGCAGGAGGAATCGGTGGGATTGCTCGAGAGCCAGTTGAAAGATCAGCAAAATCGTTTCGAAGCTGGGACTGTCCCGCGGTTCAACGTCCTCCAGGCGCAGGTCCAACTCTCGAACCAGATCCCGAATCTCATCGCAGCCCGCAACGCCTATCGCATCTCGGTCTTGCAATTGGCGAAAACCCTCGGCATCGATTACAACCCGGCGCGCGGAGTCGCCGCGCCCATTCGCGTAGTGGGCGAACTGGCTTACGTACCGCGCACCATCTCGCTGCTCGAAGCGATCGAGCTCGGAAAACGAAACCGTCCCTTTCTTAAACAAGCGCGCGCCAATGTGCTCAACGCAATTGAGCAGGTCCATGTCGCGATCGGCAATTTCATTCCGAACTTCACCTCCACCGGCGGCTACGAAATCATCAGCTCGCCTTTTACGACCAACTTCTCGGACGCTATGCGCGGCTGGGTGTTCGGCTTGCAGGGCAATTGGGATCTTTGGGACAGCGGACAAAATTACGGGCTTGTGAAACAACAGCGCGCACTGTTGTCGGAAGCGAAAATCACCTACGACGACGACGTGCGGCAGGTCGAACTCGAAATTCAACAGGCCGCCTCGAATGTTTTGCAGAACCGCGAATTGATCCAGGCAACCGAGAAAACGGTCGAGCAAGCGGACGAATCGGTTCGGCTGGCCAAGGCGCGGCTCGACGCCGGCGCCGGCACGCAGTTGGACGTGCTCAACGCCCAGGTGCAATTGACCACCGCGCACTCAACCCGACTGCAAGCGCTCTTTGGCTACATCTCTTCCGTCGCTGAATTCGATCGCTCCACGGGCGCGCAAACCAGTTATACCGAGACATTCGATATCAAAGCGCCGCGCGCTACCCGTTCGCGGACGTATTACACCGGCAGTGATGTCGATGCGACCGGCAAACCCAAGCGGACAAGTCCGCTGGCACCCGGTGTGGTCACGCCGATGTCACGGGAGTCGAGCGCGAAATAATTTCGCCCGCTCGACATTTGGATTCGGCAATCCAGCATCGATCTTGCCGAAGTGATCGCGGAAGAGCTGGTTGAACATTTTCCGGTGCTCGACGCCACCGGCGTTTGTCGGAGCGCATTCGTCAGACGGATTCCGGGGATCGATGTGTCGGATAACAAACCCGAAGTGTTGCCGCGGCTCGACGCGATCCATCGCGAAGTGCGCCATTCGCTGGGAATGGGCAATTGGCCGCTCATCACGGCCGAACAAATCCACGGCGACCGGATAGCTCTTGTCGATCGTGCCCAGAATCGTGACCAGGAACTCGGCGGTTACGACGGCTTCATCACCGATCAACGCGAACTCTCTCTCGGCATTCGCGTCGCCGATTGCTGCGCGGTTTACATTGTCGATCCAAACACGCCCGCTATTGGCTTGGTCCATTCCGGAAAAAAAGGCACTGCTCTGGCGATCGTCGCCAAAGCGGTCGCGAAACTGGGCAAAGCCTTTGGATCAATCCCAGCCGACCTGATCGTGCAGCTAAGTCCCTGTATTCGACCGCCGCATTACGAAATCGATTTCGCAACCGATATTGTCGAGCAATGCCGCGCGGCTGGCGTGAAACAAATCCACGACTCCGGTGTCTGCACCGCGTGCGATCTGGAACGCTACTACTCCTATCGCGCCGAAAGAGGCAAAACCGGTCGCATGCTCGCGTTGCTCGGACTCAGGTAATCTTTTCTTTGACCACGAAGAGCACGAAGAAACACGAAGTAATTTAACAAAAATCAATCTTCGTGATCTTCGTGTCCTTCGTGATGATGGTAAGGGCAAATTCCGCGCTTCTTCGCGTTGGCAACGAAATCAATAAACTCGTGCGCGGCCGGCCCGAGTTTCATCGACCCAGCCTGGTCGAGTGCCTGCGAAACGTTGAGCCTGCTCATGTAAATCAGCTTGAACGCCGCTTTGATTTCGTCGCGCTCCTTTGCGTTGAATCCGGCACGTTTCAGCCCGACAACGTTAAGGCCGAAAACGGCGTTGCGCTCGGCGGCGAGTGTAAACGGCGGCAGATCCTTTCCAAAGGCGGAACTGCCCTGCACCATCACTAGCCGTCCAATGTGCATGTGTTGATGAAAGGTTGATCCGCCGCCGAGAAACGCGCCATCGTCGACGCGCACGTGTCCCGCGAGCAGACAATTGTTCGCAATGATGACGTTGTTGCCGATCTCACAGTTGTGACCGACATGCGCGCCAACCATGAGAAAATTTTTGTGGCCGATTCTCGTGACACTGCCATCGGGGCTTCCGCGGTGAATTGTACAATGCTCCCGTATCACATTGCCATCGCCGATTTGCACACTCGTTTTTCGCTCCGGTGAAAACGAGAGGTCCTGCGGGAGCGCGCCAATCACCGCCCCATGACCGATGAAATTGCCGCGGCCGATCGTAACGGATCCCTCGAGCACGACATGCGATTGGATTGTCGATCTTTCGCCGATCACGACATCGGCACCGACGACGGCGCACGGGCCGATTGAAACATCTTCGCCGATCTTGGCCACGGGATCGACGATCGCGCTCGGATGAATCTTCAAAGGACGCCCGCTTCTTTGAAACTGAAATAACCGGGGCTCCCGTTCGAGGGGACGCCAATGATGATGTGGTCGAGCAACTTGATCTGCAATAGCTCGGCCGCTTCGGCCAAGCGGCGGGTGAGACTATGATCGGCCTGGCTTGGCGAAGCGTCGCCGGAGGGATGATTGTGCACGACGATGACGGCAAAGGCGCCATATGTGATCGCGGGCTTAAAAATCTCGCGCGGGTGCGCGATGCTCTCGTTCATGCTGCCGGTGGAAACCGTCTCGACGCGTTTCAAGCGGTAACGGGAATCGAGCAAAACCACGCGCAGTGATTCCGTCGGCAGCATTCGCATCTCGCCTCGGAGCAATTCGTAGACGAGCTCGGGCGAGTCGAGCTTCCGCTGGGTAAGGGGCTCCTGCGCGAAACGTTTGCCGAGATTAAATGCGGCGACCAGTTGCAGTGCTTTGGCCGGACCGATTCCCTTCACTTCACTCAACTCTTCAACCGAGCAGCGGCTCAGCCCTTCGAGCGATCGATATTTTTCCAGAAGTTCGCGCGCCACTTCGACCGCGTTCGCTTTCTCGCGACCGGTTCGCAGCAGAATCGCGATCAGCTCCGATTTGCTCAGCGCATCAGCACCGCGCGCGAG
>DATDFJ010000114.1:0-3245 GCA_036522675.1 Chthoniobacterales bacterium
AACTCCGGATAAATGCCGTTGCTGGCGGGCTCGTAGACCTTGTCGCCGCTGAAGTAACCGTGGAGTTTGTATTCGTAATTGTTGTCGCTGCCGAACGCGAGGCGCTCCCGGTCAGGCGCGAGCTTTTGTTTTTCGTTGAGCATGACCAGCTGCGCCGCGCTCCATGATTCGCCGGGCCGGCGCACGTAGCCCCAGAATTTGAAATCCGGTTTGAAATAGCGGCGGCCGATAAAATAATCGCCGGGCGGTTCGGCGGCGATGCCGGCGGCCATGGCAGCGCGCGCCTGTTGAATTCCCTGCGGTACCGTCTGGCAACCGCTGAGGAGAAGAAGCGCGAGCATAGCCAGACCAAAACGCCAACGGGCCGCGCCTTTCATTCGTTAAGATCGACATCTACTCGGGTTTGCCCCGGGCGCAATCCACCAGCGCCAATGACAAACGCCGCGTCGTGGTTGAATGTTTACCGTTCGCATTGGTGGTATAAAAATGTTCACGCGATTCCTCACCTGGCTGGGAGCAATTCTCCTCCGCTTCGTTCAATATCTCGGCGAGATCGTGTTCCTGGCCGGAGACACGTTCCGATCAATTTTTACGCGCCCGATTCGCTGGCGATTGGTTCTCAATCAAATTGTCGAGGTCGGATTGCTCTCGCAACTGGTCGTGGTGATCACCGGCGCATTCACCGGAGCAGTGTTCGCGGCCCAGACTTTCTTTCAGTTCAACAAGATCGGAATGGGCTCGGCCACTGGTGCGGTCGTGTCGGTGGCGATTTTGCGCGAGCTCGGTCCGGTCTTGACGGCGCTGATGGTGACTGGTCGCGTAGGCGCGGCGATGTCGGCCGAGATTGGCACGATGAAAGTGACCGAGCAGATCGATGCGCTGCGCGCGCTGGCAGTTTACCCTGTCGATTACCTGGTCGTGCCGCGTGCGCTCGCAATGATGCTCTCGATGCCGTTGCTCGTGGCCGAATGCGGCGCGGTCGCGATCGCCGCCAGTTATTTCGTCGCCGTCTATATGCTGGAGATCAACGCGACTTATTACGTGGCCAACATGGTGCGCTGGACACGCAATCGCGACATCATCATGGCGGTGAGCAAGGCCTTTTGCTTCGGCATCGTGATCGTCTTCATCAGTTGCCATAAAGGTTTGACCGCGCGGGAAGGCGCGGTCGGCGTCGGCCGCGCCACGACCGAAGCCGTCGTCAACGGGTCGCTCGCGGTTTTGATCCTGAATTTTTTCCTGACGATGACTCTAAACATCATCTACCCGGCGGGGTATCAGTAAATCCAAGGTAGATAGTTGATGGTTGATTGTTGATGGAAAAGCCAATGACCGCCGAAATGTCGATCGACAATCACCGATCAACGATCAACGCTTCGATGATTTCCGTGTCCGGACTGGTCAAGCGGATCGGGCCACAGGAGATTTTACGCGGCGTTGATCTGGAGGTTCCAGTCGGTCAAACCCTGGCCATCATCGGGCGCAGCGGCGGGGGCAAAAGTGTCTTGCTCAAACATCTGATCGGTCTGATGCGGCCCAACGCGGGTGAGATCTGGGTCGATGGCCAAAACATCACAACCATGAGCGAACGCGATCTGGCGGCGATTCGTGAGAAAGTCGGCATTCTCTTTCAAGGCAGCGCTTTGTTCGATTCGATGAGCGTGGAGGAAAACATCGCCTTTCCCTTGCACGAAGCCGGCGAACGCGATCAGAAAATCATTCGCCAAAAAGTGCACGAGATGCTCGAGGTGATGGAGTTGGAAGGCAGCGAAGGCAAAATGCCGGAGAGCCTGAGCGGCGGGATGAAAAAGCGCGTTGGCCTTGCGCGCGCGATCGTTCGCCGGCCGTCATGTATTCTCTACGATGAACCGACCTCGGGGTTGGATCCAGTGGTTTCGGATTCGATCAATCGCCTGATCCGCCGATTGCAACAACGCTACGGCGTCACCAGCATCGTGGTGACGCACGACATGAAGAGCGCATTCGACGTGGCCGATCGCATCGCCTATTTGCATGAGGGTCGGATTTATTTTCATGGCACGGCCGACGAGTTGCGGCAATCGACCGATCCGCTGCTTCAGGATTTTCTCCTCGGCCGCTCGGACGAGCAGCGGGTGTAGCGGCGTTTGTGGCAAACGCCGAACCAACGAAGGCGCTTGGTGCAAGCGCTCGACAACGTTGCCGCACCTTGCGAAATGACTGTTAAGATCGACAATCACTTCAGCGCATGAATCGGCACGAGCGAGGTTTGGAATTCAAAGTCGGCGCGTTCGTTTTTGTTGGCCTGGCGATGCTGGGCGCGCTGGTCGTTGAATTCGGCCGGCTCGGGGAAGGCTTTAAAACGTACTATCCGCTCTCGGTTCGATTCAACGATGCGAGCGGATTGCTGAAAGGCTCAGATGTCTTGCTCGCCGGGGCGAAGATCGGAAAAGTTGCCGGCGGGCCGCATCTTGTTCGCGAAGGGCAGGGCATCATCGTGCCGCTCAAAATTTACGATTACGTCAAAATTCCGAGCGGCAGCAAATTTACCGTCGGCAGTTCCGGTCTGCTCGGCGACCGCTTCGTCAATGTAACGATGCCGCCGGGAAAGCCGAACGGCTTTATCCCGCGCAACGCCTCGATCAGCGGCGCACGCGAGACTGGCATTGACGATCTCACGCGGGAAGGCGGCGCGCTCGTCGGCGACATGCGCGGTGCTGTGCAAAATATCAACGCGACTTTTACTCGCCTGAACCAGGAAGCGCTTTCGCCGGCGAACATCGACAATCTCAAAGATAGCATCGCGCATCTGAGCGAGACGACCGATGCTCTCGCCGCATCGTCGAAGAAACTCGATGGGGTGATCGAAAAAGCCGACGCGACAATGAGCTCGACGAAAAAAGCGGCGGACGATTTGCAAAGCGCGATTGGCGACGCGCGCAAAGTGTTGCAGAGCGCGACGCAAGGAAAAGGCCTGCTCGCGGCGCTTCTCACCAATCAACAATTGGCGAACGATCTGCGCGCGCTCATCAGCAACCTGCGCGCGCACGGTGTTCTCTTTTACCGGGACAGCGCGGCAAAAATCGAAAAGAGTGGCGAGCAAACTAAACCGCCGCGCGCGACGAGCGGAGGCCGTTGATGACGCCGCTGTTCACGGTCAATCTGCTGCGACTGTTGTTCGTGACATTTTGCGCCGCGATCGGGGCAATCGCCTCATCGGAGCTGCGCGCCAGCATGTGGCCGGGCGTTGTGCTCGGTTTATTGCT
>DATDFJ010000115.1:0-23007 GCA_036522675.1 Chthoniobacterales bacterium
AAACAGATGCGTTTCCGCTATACGGGATGGCTGCGTGGACAGAAAATCGTTCCGGTCGCCAGCTTGAAGATCGGCCGCAACACGCTGGTTGTGGCGACCACCGCAGGATCGACGGCGGCGATCCGTTCCACTCAAGTCGAACTCAAGTATCTCTGGGACAAATCCGATTACATCTTGCAACCGGCGCATTAGATTGAACCTTAAGGCTCCATTTGCAGTCTCAGTTCAATCACGATGAGATTAAAAGAGCATCGCTCGGCTTTTACATTGCTCGAGATCATGATTGTCGTGAGCATCATCGTGATCTTGTTGGGCCTCGCCATCTCCAGAATCGGTAATCCAACCGGATTCGCAAAGTCGACCGCTGTTCGCGCGGACATACAGTCGATCGGAACACAGTTGATGCAGTATGAGGCGATGAACGGTTTCTATCCGACGACGGAGCAAGGAATAGAGGCCCTGGTGACGCGGGCGGACAGCGATCCCAGGCCGACTCGATGGTATCAACTGTTCAAAGACGTGCCGAAGGACCCCTGGGGAACTCCCTACATTTATCGTTGTCCTGGCCTCAAACATCCTGACAAGTACGACCTCTACTCGGCGGGGCCGGATCGGCTGCCCGATACTGCCGACGACGATTGGGGCGACTAACGCGCTGGTGCGAAATCAGGGCCGGCCAGGTCGTGGGGTGGGACGCGCACTAGGATAACGCGGAATAGTACCGCGCACATGCGGGGTGCGCCCGCCTGCCGGCACCGCCGGTGTGGGCACGGGAATCGCCGCGCCAGCTCCAGCGGCGCGATTCGGAACGCCGGGCTGCGGCGGAGGTTGCGGCTGACCGGGGACATTCGGACTCGGCGGCTGACTCAACAACGCTTCATTGAAGCCGAGCGTCGCGAACTGGCCGTCTTTGCTGATGGTTACCTTGGTTGCGCCAACTTTCTCCGACCATTCAATGCTGGCGATGCTGTAACCATCAACCGGACCTTTGGTCGTGAGATATTCTCTGAAATTTTTGTCCGACGTGGAGGCGATCGTGACCATGTCGACCTCGGGCAAATGCGCCGCATTGGCAACGTAAAGGTCCTTGGCAAAGTTCGGCGTCGCCGCCGGGGGGGCAACGGCACTGGCGACAGCGAAGGGGGAATGCTGCAACATGGTTTCGTAGCGACTGAAATTTGGTCGCGCCGGCATGGTGTCATCGGCTCGGCTGCTGATCGCGGCGAGCAGCGCGAAGATCGACATGTGTAGCCGGGGATAGCGCATCGGTTACTATTTGCCCGGGCGTTGCGCGGGCGCAAACCAGCGCGCGACTTTGAATTTACCGCGCATCATGGTCGGATCGCTGCTGTCGATTGCCAAGGTCACACTCTCGAAGACAATGAACGACTCCGGCTGTTGCACATCGTAAAGAAAACGAACCAGCGGCGTCCATGGGCTTTTCGTTTCGATCGAGGCGAAGACGGTCTGATGCTGCGGCGTCGTTTCACCCGAGCCGATGGCGGGATTTTCAATCAGAATATTGTATTTGCCGGCTATTTGTTTGAGCTGATCGAGCAAGGTTGAAGCTTCGGCGGCGCTTTTCATGACGGGCTGATGCTGACGCAGCCACTCAGCGCGCTTTTCCCACAGCCCGCGCTCTTTTATGTAGACAGCCGATTCAAGGCGAGCCGCTCGCCGCTGGGCCAGTTCGGTGCGCGACTTGCGCAATGCGCCTAACAACCAACTCCAGATTGCCAGGTTCAGGAGCACGATCACCGTGCCGGCGACGATCAGGGAGAGGACGCGCTCGCGGCGGTTCATCCGTTCGTACCAGCCAAGCAGCGTCATCGCGGACGTCCCTCCAAGCGAAATTGCGCGTGCCCGTTGGATAAAATGCGCGGCGCGGGCATGTCGAGCCGGAACACTTGCAGCGCCGGATTTTTTTTGATCTTCTCGGCGAACTCATATGCCAGCGCGGGCGTGTCGGCCTCGCCTTCGACCGAAATCTGGCGGGCGGATTGATTGTAAGTGGTCACATGCACCGCCTCCGACGGCAAGCTCTGGAAGAGCTGGAGTAAAATCTCGATCGGGTAGTAGCGTGGATCGATTGCCGGAGCGAGCGCTTTCCAAGTCGCCTCGGTGGCACGGACAAACGCGGTCTGTGGCGCGTCGTGCGCGATGCGGCGATTGAGGTAGGCGATGGTGAGCCGCATCCCGAGCAGATAAATCAGGCAGAGCAAGAACAGCCCGCCATAAATAGCGCCCGCCCAGAACACGCGTTTGCGCCATCCGGCGCGACGTGCCAGTTGGGTGCGGCGTTGTCGCCAACTCTCGGGCAAGAGGTTGAGCTTGGTCGCGGCGGGCGGCGTTTCCACGCTAACCATCGCCGCAGGACTGGCGAGAATTCCCTGCACGGTGTCGCGTAATTCGAAGCACGTCTCATCGAGCAACACATTTGGGAAGGACGCGTTGATGCCCTGCAACTCGGCACTCAAGGCAAGCTGCGGCAGTTCCATTTGCAACTGTTCTGGACTCACGCTTTCGAGCGTACGCGCCAGACTCACCTTGCCGTTTTCGGTCACCGCCGAGACGAGGGTTTCTCCTTCCGGGTAAATGAGAAGGGCAATGCCTTGGGGCGCGTGGGTGCTGCCGCGTTGGGCTGCGTAAACCGTGACCTGGTGCGGGATGTAACCGCTTTCGAGCAAAGGCGCGGCGATCTCAGCTAACTGTTCGTTGCGCACGGCGACGGCCGAAACCACGCTTTCATTATCGTGTTGTTCGATCAGCTCGAAGTCCGTGGTCACTTCATCGGGTGAGAACGGCAGCGCTTTCTCCATTTGAATCCGGACCATTTCTCGGAACTCAGCCGGATCGACGGTCGGCAAACGAAATCGCTGGGCGAGCACTGCGGCGACCGGCAGGCCGAGGACGACTTCGTCGGCGGACGTGAGCAACGGCACGGCTTCTTCGAGCGTTTGCAGCGTGAGCACGCTCCAAACGCCGTTACGCTCGGCTGGCCGCAACAGGTTCCAGCCGTGCGCAGTCGGAATTATGAAAACAGATGGCGACGCTGCTTCGATCTCAAAGCTCCTTCCAACTGATGACTTGCGGGACGTTAACATTGGTCGGCCGCCGAATCACCATCCACACAGTTCGCGTTGCGTCGCCTGATCGGCCGACGCTGACAATGCGGAACACGGCGTCGCGAAACATAACCAGGCCGGCGATCTGGCTGAATTGCTGTGGCGAAAAACCGAGCGCGGCGCGCACGTCGTCCAAACTTTGGAACGCCGCGTCGTCATTAGTGCCGTCGAGACCGTCGGGGCCACGACGAAATTGAAGAAAGCGATCGACCAAAGCTTCACTCATGCCGGGCAACGCGAGCAACGCGTCACGCGACGCCCAGGCCAAATCCACCGGACCGGAGCTGTTGAGGGTGAGATCGTCCTGCCAGCCGGCCTTTGAAGTGAAGTCCTCCCAGCCCTTGATTTGCCTTAGTTCGTCAACGCGAGTCAGCAGGTGATTGGGCGGGCGATAATTGTCACTCGCCTCGGCGCCATTGAGTCGCTCCAGATCGTCAGGATCGACCCAGTCGAGCAGGCAATCGATCATGTGATTGAGCTCGTTAACCTCGTAGCCTTTGTTCGTCAGATAGCTGCGCAAAATTCCTAAACGCGTCGGATCTTCGCCCGCGATGAGCCAGTTCAAATTCAAACGGCCGCCTTCGCCCGTCATTTGCACCTGGTAGCTTTTGCGATTGTCGATCTTGCGAGAAAGATTCGGTGAATCGGGCTGCACGCTCGGGTGCATTGCAACTTCCGCGCCAGAACATGCCAGGGCTTCAGCTTCAAAGCGCCGATCGGCCAGGCCCGAAAGACTCAACCGCGAATCGATCTCCAGCGCCCAAGCAATGACCAGTGCACTGAGCAGAAACAACGCCCAGAGCGCAAGCATCAGCGCCGCGCCGGAATTGGATTGCGGATTGCGGATTTCGGATTTCGGATTTGCCAGCGACATGCTTAGAACGGCGTTCGCGCGAGTGGAATAATAACTTCCCACGGCGCGGCTGCGTCATTACGGCCGACGACAATTTTGACCAGGCGCGGCAGACGAGCCGCGTCGCTCCAGCGATCGAGCCAGCTATTCAGGCGCGGATCGAAATAGCGGATCTCGAGGCTGGCGACGTTCTCGATCAGCGGGATCCAGCTCTCCTCTTCGGCCAGGTTCTCGTCGTTCGGTTTGCGCAAAAACCCGAGATCGAGCCGGTCGCTCTTTTTGTTCTCCGGCTGCAAGCGTAGCCAGACGTTGTAATCGCCGGCCGCGTAACGGGTGAGCAATCCCGGCCCGCCGTCGCAAGTCCATTGGATTTCATCGCGCGCGACACCGCCGAACTTGAACGTGTCGCCGAGGAGCGCACCCTGAGCCACGGGAAGGCTTTGCCATTGCGCGGTTAAGAGATCGCGCAAACCGCTGTAGCGCATATCGGCGACCGTTGATTCGGAAGACACACGCAATGCTGTTACGTTCGCCTGCACAAAACGATAGATCGCCAGCGCCATCGTCGCGAGGATCGCCACCGCCAGCGTGATTTCGAGCAGCGTGAATCCGCGTCGCTTCCCGCCCAACGTTTCCTCTTTACCCGGGCCGATAGACATAGAACTCTACCTGTCTCGATTGCATCTGGCCGCTGCGCATCCATTGTGCAGTTAACGTCACCAGACTGATTCCGCCCAATTCTGTGTTGTCGGGCTCGAGCAGTTGCGCGGCCACGCTTTTCTCAGTCAGCTTTACCACGCCAAACCCAGTATCAATTTGCGATTCGTCCGACGGGTCGGGAGCGACCGGGCTCGTCTGAATCTCAGCCATTCGATTCGACAAAATTTGGCGGACACGTCCCTCCTCGGCGCTGAGCGTGCTCGCGTTGACACAGTTCTGCGCCGCACGCCCGAGGGCCACGACCCCAATGGCAAAGACGGCGAGGCCGAGCAGCACTTCAATAAGCGCAAAAGCCGTCTCGCTTTTTCGGTGTTTGGTTAATTTACCTGGCCGCATATTTCACAAGGTCCGGCCGCGCCGTCAGCGGCGAGTAATTCGCCTGCCACGAACCCGACGGGCCCTTGAATTCTACAACCG
Organism: Chthoniobacterales bacterium; assembly: GCA_036522675.1. GTDB lineage: Bacteria > Verrucomicrobiota > Verrucomicrobiia > Chthoniobacterales > UBA10450 > AV17. The sequence goes on from DATDFJ010000115.1 coordinate 5,116, forward strand.
CCGGCTCGCATGTTCCCGAGGGCCAGAAGATCCACTCGCCCGGCGGATCTTTTACCAGCGCCGCCGGCAAACTTAACTTCAGCACGTCACGTGCGCCTAAATCCAATTCGGCGGTCGCTTTCACTTCTTCGTCGCGAAGGAAAGTTTCCGGCCGCAGCAACACCTTGTTCTCCGCCCACACGATCAGATATGCGCGCTGCTCTTTAACGCTCAGTTCCTCGGCTTGGCGCACTAAATCGTTGAAGCTGTCGAGAGACCGGCGCAGCCGTCGATCCGCCACGACGCCCAACAAACTAGGCACCGCCAGTCCGAGCAGCAGAATCATGATGAAGATCGACAACACGATCTCGATCAACGTGAACGCCCGTTTCGACTGCATCGCCAAAGTTATGCGCTACCCGGCGATTCACAAGACTGAGTCCCACATCCGCCAATCGGCACATGATCGTAACTAAATTGAAGAACAAGCAATCAACTTGGAAGACAACCATGGACAACAAATTATCGGGCAAGAGAGTGGCGATCCTGGTCGCCGATGGATTCGAACAGATCGAAATGACCAAACCGCGCCAAGCGCTCGATGACGCCGGCGCCGAAACCAAGATCGTCTCGCCGAAGAGCGGCCAGATTCAGGGTATGCATCACGCCGACAAGGGAGAAAAATTCGATGTCGATCTTAGCCTTGAGGAAGCGCGCCCTGAAGAATTCGATGGCCTCATGATCCCCGGCGGCCTGATGAATCCCGATCAATTGCGCTCGACGCCGGAAGCGCTCGAGTTTACCCGGCATTTCTTTCGCGAAGGCAAGCCGGTTGCGGCCATCTGCCACGGCCCATGGGTGCTGATCGACGCCGGCGTTGTCCGCGGGCGCACCCTCACCTCCTGGCCGGCTATCAAAAGCGACGTCCGCAACGCCGGCGGAAACTGGGTCAACGAAGAAGTCGTCGTCGACAACGGCCTCGTCACCAGTCGCAAACCCGATGATATCCCGGCATTTAACAAAAAGATGATCGAGGAGTTTTGCGAAGGCCGGCACAAACGAATGGAGCCGGCAGCCAGCATGACGTTGGAGACATAACCGACCCAGCCGCCGACACCGATCACGTTTCCAGCGACCCGCCTCCGGCCACATCGTGACAGCAGCGCTATAAAAGTCTCGCGTTTTAATCGAAAGATCGACAACATCAGCTGGCCAGAGGGGTACCCATGCCTCCGCAGCGAACAAGAAAGAAAGCGGCGACCGGATTGCCAGCCGATCCAAGGGCGCCCGTCGGTTTCGATGGCGACGTTTTCATTCAAGCCGGCCACGAAAACACGCCGGACAACAAGACCGGCGGCGAAGGGCCGCTCGGCAACGAGATCGACTGGACGCCGGTTGTGGCTGATGAGGCGACGAGGATCCTACGCGCTGCTGGCGTAAGCACGATCCGCGAAGACGCCAGTTTGAAGCGCCCGGAGCGGCGCATGGAACGGTTTCGTGTCAAGACGGCGGTGTTCCTGCATTTCGACGATCCCGACGGCGGTGAAACAGGCGCGTCGGTTGGCTTCAAAGGTTCGAGCGACGAGCCGGCGGCGACTGCCTGGAAGAAACTTTACAGTAAGTTTTTTCCATTTCGTTTCATGCCCGACAACTTCACCGCCGACGAACAAGGTTATTACGGCTTCAAATATACCATCACGACGGACGCCGAATTTCTCATCGAGTTTGGCGACTTGAATTCGCTCGCCCAAGCGCGCTGGATGAAGCCGCGCTTGAAATGGATGGGCGCGCTGCTCGCCTACTTTCTCAGCGATCGCATCGGCAAGGGCGATGTCCCGCTCCCGGAATTTCCGGAAGAAGTGACGGATCCGCATGATGAAGATCCGGCCGCGATTGTCGATCTTCACATTGTCCCAGCATCGTTGCCGAAACGGCTTCCCGGTTACGCCCGGGAAGAGTTGGGCGCGGGCGCGGGTGTACCCTGGCAAAAGGCTGCGCTCATGCCGCAATTCAATGCCTATCTTGGATTGATGCCGGACAGCTTTTGTGTCTTCCAAAATCTGGCAGACATGCCGATCGCCGACGTGATTTCCGCCGTCATTTACGAAAGCAAATTCGGCATCGACAGCGACGGCAGCTCGGATGCGAGCGATCCGGATCATCAAGCGGACACGAGTTTGCATCATGCCGACGGAAGCCCGATCGACGCGCGCAACGAACCATACGCAGTCATTCCCCTGAACGCCGCCGAATCGAAGAAAAAACTTCCCGGTGTTCCCGATTTCGGGAGCATCGGTTTGCGGCTGGGCGACATCGGGATAGCGTTTTGGAAAAACAAATCGGCGCCGTTCATTTATGCCGACAAAGGCCCGCCGAATGCGCTCGGCGAAGGCTCGATCAAGCTGGCGGCGCTTTTGGGAATAAACTCCGACCCGCGCGTAGGCGGGTTTAACGACAAAGACCTTCACGATATGGGCGAAGGCGTGGTGCACATTGTCTTTCCCGGGTCGAGCGATCTGCCGGCGCGAAGCACGCGCACACAACGCACCGCGGCTGAGATCCAAAAATTGGGACAGGCCCTTTTCGCGCAATTATGCCGGCAGTGAGCGGCAGGTGAGCGCATGGCTGCGGAACTGATCTTTCCGCGCCGCGCATTTCAGCGCGAATTGATCCGCCGTCTGCGCACCGCATCCGCGCCAATCGTCTTGGATCGCAAACTTATTGCCGAACTTGTTGGCAACGTTGGGCGTGCCGATTCGACTCTTAACCAAGGTCAGGCCAGCGAGGCCATCGCGGAGTTGATTGAGCAACGCATCCTTACGTGCCCAAAAGCATCGTGGACCGCCGGGGAAGAATGTCAGCTGAGTCGCGGGCCGATTTTGGGCGAAACGCCGGAGGAACGCTTCGCACGGCTGCCAAATCTTCCCGAGTTGCCGCGCGGAATGATCCTTGCCGGAAACGTATTGCTCCTCGTGGATGCGGTTTTGTTCTTCGTCTTTTACTGCGTTTATCTGCCGCAGTCATGGATCGGGCCGGTGACCGGCACGGGCGCGCTGATTGGCGCATTACTCAGCTATGCTGGCCTGAAGCTAAGCAACGAAAGTGCCGTGACCGCGTTGCGCTGGACGTTTCGGAAATGGTTCACGATCGTCGCCATCGGCAGCTTCCTCCTGCTAGTGAATCTAATCGGTTACTTCCATCCGTGCATTGTTAGGGCGCCGCCGGGGACGACCGTTCTGGTCGACGGAAAATTTGCCACCGTTATTCCATTCACGGGGACAGAAGACGATCGCGTCAATCCCAGAAAGTGGCTGGAGAACGGCGAAGCCCGCCTGCATCTGCGCTGGGATCCGCATGACATTCAGCTAAAAAAACAATGGCATGTCGATCAAGACTTCAATCCCGAGCCATCAAGACATGTCCTCCTCCATTGGACAAAACCGTCAGAGCTTTTTGGAGATTGGAACTTCACCGCTTTCCTTTCGCCCTTTTTACGCATCGCTCCTGACCCCACCCAGGCGTCCGACGAAAAATTTGCTCAGCGACTGGCCGACTGGGACCAAATATTCCACTTCATATTGTTTGATTCCGTTGAGGATCTGGGCGCCTCGCCGCTGACTTTGCGTGTTTCGGTCCAGAAAAAGCCAGATCGCTCCGCCACGCTCCAATGCGCGTTCATTAACACCCACGGGGACCTTTTGCTTCCATTGCCTGCGGTCGACGTGAAAGACTTCGAAGCTGAGGACAATTGGAACCAGGCACGCCGACAGGTTTTCTTAAACCTCGATCGGCTCCTTCAAGTCCATCAGCTTCTCCCAAAAGACGATCAAGTCGAAGGGGCGAAAGAGAGAGGCGAAATCATCACCAGCACGGAGCAAGCCACCGAGCAAGCTGTGCGCGAGCGTAATTTCACAGCGGTAGAGGATTTGACTGAAAAACTCAAATCGATTGCGGACGGCCCGAACCCTCAATTAGCACAGTTAGCCCGAACCGCTCAGCACTCGTTGGACCGGGTCGCGCCCACGCCAGCCCCGATAAATTTTCTGGTGCCTGGATCTATTGTTCGTTTGCCCGCTTCCGCTTTCTCCACAAAAGCCGCCAGCGAAAACGTTCCGCCACGGATTTATATCCACATCGCCGGCGAGTCTCAGCGCAGGACGGCCGAAGATCTCGCCGAAAAGTTGAAGCACGCGACCCCAACAAGCTTTTCCGTTCCCGGGATTGAGAATGTGCTTGGCCGGGCATTCATTCCCGATCGCTTGGAAATTCGTTACTATACTAAGTCGCCTTCATCGCTGAACGCGATCAAAGAAATCGTGATGAAAATGGGCGCGCAATCACTGGAAACTGTCCGAATTAAGCCATCGACGCGGGACATTGAAGAATCCAGGGACATTAATTCGCATTACGAAATCTGGTTCGGGCGCGACTGGCCCTAGCATAACCTCGCCCGCGGCGCTTGAAACCCTGAGCGCATGTTGGCGTTTCGGCGAAACCCCCTACAGTTGAGTGGACGCGCCATGACCACGGCCAACAAAATTACTGTTGCCCGGATCTTGATGATTCCGGCGTTTGTCACCATGGCGATTTATTATGGCCAGAGCATCGAACGTCGCGAGCCGCTTGAGTGGCAGCGATTCGCCGCGATCTTGATCTTCCTCATTGCTTCGATCAGCGACGGTCTTGATGGCTATGTCGCCCGTCGCTACAAACAGCGCAGCACGCTCGGTGTCATTCTCGATCCGATCGCCGACAAAGGTCTGCTCCTCAGCGGCATCATCACTCTGAGCATCAGCAACTGGAGCGAAGCCGATCCCGATTATGGCCACTTCCCGGTCTGGTTTCCGGTCCTGGTGATCACGCGCGACGCCGTCATTCTCATCGGCGCGGTCGTGCTTTATCTGCTTAATGGCAAAGTCGATGTGAAACCGAATTGGACCGGCAAAGTCGCCACCGTTTTGCAGATGATCGCCATCGGCTGGGTCATGCTCCAGTTTCGATTTCTCCCACTGCTTTTGGTTGTCGCTTGCGCCGGTCTCTTCACGTTTGTCTCCGGCGTCGTTTACGTCATAGAAGGAATTCGCCAGCTGCAGGCTGCCGGTCACGCTCACGCGCGGGCCGATTGAGTTCGGTCGCACTCATGAACGGCGCACGCGACCTGCCCAATGTCGCGATCGTCGGTCGCCCGAATGTCGGCAAGTCAGCGCTGTTCAACCGGCTCGTCGGTCGCAAGATAGCGATCGTGCACGATCAGCCGGGTATCACGCGCGATCGGTTCTCGGCAATTTGCACCCGTGGTGCGCGCGCCTTTCGCGTTTGGGATACGGGCGGCATTCTCGGCGCCGGCGAAACGGAATTGACCGCCCAAGTCCGCGCGACGGCTGAGAAAGCGTTGCGCGAGAGCGACTTCGTCCTCTTCATCGTTGACGCGAAACATGGACTGACATCGATTGATCAGGAGCTCGCGCGCACGCTGCACAAATCGCAAAAGCCCGTCCTGCTCGTCGTGAACAAGATCGACAATGAACAGGCCGAACCGCTCGCGGGTGATTTCGATTCGTTAGGCTTCGAACGAAATCTGTCGGTTAGCGCCGAACATGATCGCGGCATTGGCGATTTGGTAGGCGAGATCGACAGCGTTGTGGCCGGCATCGGTGATGCCGGCGCCGGGATCACCGATCCCGGCTACAGCAAAGCTCTTTCGGTCGCGATCATCGGCCGGCCAAACGTCGGGAAATCCTCGCTCATCAACGCGCTGCTCGGAAGCGAGCACGCAATCGTGAGCGAGCTGCCCGGCACGACACGCGATGCGGTAGACATTTCTTATGAACGCGACGGCGAACAATTTCTCTTTATCGACACGGCCGGGATGCGCCGACGCGGCAAACACTCGAGCTCGGTCGAAGTATTCAGCGTCATGCGCGCGGAACGCAGTGTTCGTCGCGCCGATCTTTGCCTGTTGATTGTCGATCTTACAACCGGCGTGACCGCGCAGGACAAACGCATCGCCGGTCTCATTCAGCAGGCGCGCAAAGCAGCCATTGTCGTTTTGAACAAGTGGGATCTCTTCAAACCCTCTCGCGGCGGCAAACAAACGATTCGGCGTCTCATCGACGAAACGCGGGCGCGCCTATTCTTTCTCGATTACGCCCCGGTGCTGGTCGCGTCCGCGCGCACGCGCGAGAATATTGAAAGGCTGTTTTCCTTAATCGAAGACGTCCGGCGCGAATCTTGCGCCCACATTGGCACCGGTGTCCTCAACCGCATCGTGCGCGCGGCGTTTGCGGCCAACCCGCCACCGATGAAACGAGGCAAACGCCTGAAGCTCTTCTATGCCGCGCAAGCTCGCGCAAGCCAAAATCGACAATTAGCGCCGCCGGAGTTCGCTCTGTTTGTTAACAACCCGCGGCTAATCACGGATCATTACCGGCGCTATTTGGAGGCGCGGCTGCGCGCAGCTCGGTCTTTTACCGGGTTGCCCATTGTTTTGACGTTGCGGGCACGCAGTGAAAAGTTTGGGCGACCCCGAAAGCATTCGGGGCCTCAATAGATTGGATCGAACGTTTCTCCCGGGGAATCTGTCTGAAAACAAGCACATGAGATCGACTCAGGAAATTAGCGCCGAAGTACAGCAGCGTGGCCAGTGGATCGCGCCGGTGCGCGAACAAATCGGCCACGTTGTTGTCGGCCAGAAGTATCTCGTCGATCGGCTCTTACTCGGGCTCCTCGCCAACGGCCATATCCTCCTCGAAGGTGTACCGGGCCTCGCCAAGACGCTCACCGTCAAAACCTTGGCCGCTTGCATCCAGACGCGTTTTCAGCGCCTCCAATTCACTCCCGATCTGTTGCCGGCCGATCTGATCGGCACACTCATTTACAACCCGCGCACTGGGGAATTCACGACGAAGTTCGGGCCAATCTTTTCAAATCTGATCCTGGCCGACGAAATCAATCGTGCACCGGCCAAGGTGCAGAGCGCGCTGCTCGAAGCCATGCAGGAACGCCAGGTCACGATCGGCGAACAAACTTATCCCCTTTCCGATCCGTTCCTCGTCCTCGCGACGCAAAACCCGATCGAACAGGAGGGCACCTACAATTTGCCCGAAGCGCAGCTCGACCGGTTCATGTTCAAGCTGAACATCGGTTACCCGCAAAAAAAGGAGGAGCGCACTATCCTCGATTTAATGGCGACCTCCGCGCCGGATCTGCGCGTGAACGCAGTGGTCGACCCGCAGCAAATCATCGCCGCGCGCGAGGTCGTGAACCAGATCTACATCGACGAGCGGGTGAAAGATTACATTGTCGATGTTGTCTGGGCGACGCGGGAGCCCGCTGCGTACAACTTGCGACTAGAAGGATTGATCCGCTATGGCGCATCGCCGCGCGCCACCATTTACCTCGCGCTCGGCGCGCGCGCGCACGCTTTTCTCAATGGCCGCGGCTACGTCACACCGCAGGATGTGAAAAGCATCGGGCCGGACGTGTTGCGCCATCGCATCATCGTGAGCTACGAAGCCGAAGCTGAAGCCGTGAGCAGCGAGACCATTGTCGAGCGGGTATTCGCGGGTCTTCCCGTTCCGTGATTGTCGGTGATGGGAGAAGGGCAACAAAGCACAGCTGAGATTCTCAAAAAAATCCGCACGCTCGAAATCAAAACGCGCGGGCTCGTCGAGACTGCTTTCGCCGGCGATTACCATAGCGTGTTCAAGGGACGCGGGATGAATTTCGAGGATGTGCGCGAGTATCAGCCGGGCGATGAAATTCGCGCGATCGATTGGAACGTGACCGCCCGTCTCGGCACCGCCTATGTGAAAAAGTTTACCGAAGAACGCGAGCTGACCGTGATGTTGATTGTCGATGTTAGCGCTTCGGGAAATTTCGGAAGCAGCATGCAATCAAAACGCGAGCTCGCCGCTGAAGTCGCTTGCCTGCTCGCCTTCAGCGCTATCCGCAACAATGACAAGGTCGGGCTGTTGCTGTTCTCGGATCGCGTCGAGCTGTTTATTCCGCCGAAGAAAGGCCGGTCGCATACCCTTCGGTTGATCCGCGAGATTTTGTTTTTTCAACCGCAGGGGCGCGGCACCGATCCCGCGCTGGCGCTCGATTACCTCAACAAGATCGTGACCCGGCGCGCGGTGGTATTTTTCATTTCCGACTTCCAGGCGCCCGACTTTTCGCACCCGCTCGCGGTGAGCGGGCGCCGGCACGATTTCGTCGCGATTCAAATTCAGGACGAACGCGAGGAAGTGTTGCCAAACATCGGCATCATCACGCTCGAAGACGCCGAGACCGGCGAACAGATCGAGATTAACACCGGGGATCGCGGGACTCGGCGGCGGTTCAGCGACGCGGCGGAGGAACAACGGGCGTCGCTTTGGCATACGCTGCGACGTAACAATGTCGACGGTATTGCGTTGCGCACCGGTGAGGATTATCTGCCGGCGCTGCGTGCGTTCTTCAAGCAGCGCGAGCGACGTCTCGCCCTTCGTTAGGCCAATGATGATTTTTTTGGCCGAGGAATTTCACGACATAGTGCCGCCGGTGGATTACTCGCTCATTCCGCCGTGGGTCGTTTTTGTTGGCGCGTTCGTTACGTTGACGCTGCTCGGTTTGCTCGCCTGGTGGGTCGCGCAAAAACGCAAACGCGCACAGCCGCCCAAGTTGCCACGTCAGCGCGCGCTCGAGGCGCTTGAGCGCGCCGGTGAGGAGGTCGAAAGCATGACTCCGTATCAATTCAGCATCCGTGTCTCCGACATTCTGCGGCGTTATGTAACCGAACAGTACGCGCTGCCGCTCACCCGGCAGACTTCGGTCGAGTTTCTCAATGCGCTGCGAAATGCGGTCGCGTTCTCCGACGACGAGAAATCGCTGCTGGCCGATTTTCTGAACCGCTGCGATCTGATCAAGTTCGCGCGCTACGAGGCAACGACAACCGACAGCCAGCTGCTGCTCGAGGAAGCGCTGCGTTTCGTGAAGGGAGGCGAAGTTGCAGCAGCTGTTTGAAATGTGGCCGAGCAATACCGCGCTGACATTCGCGCGACCATGGCTGCTCCTGCTCTTGCTCGCGCTCCCATTGCTCGCCTATCTGCGCGGCAAAGCCGGCCCTGCGGCGGCACTCACGTTTTCATCGACAACGACACTGCGCGCCATCGGTAAACAAAGCGCCGCGCGAGCGGGAAAACTTTTGCGCGCATTGGTTTTTGCCGCGCTCGCGCTTTTCGTGGTCGCGCTGGCGCGGCCGCAGCTGGGCAAAAGTCTCACCCAGGTCGAAGCCAGCGGTATCGACATCATGCTCGTGCTCGATGTCTCGAACTCGATGTTGGCAAAAGATTTCACGATCGGCGGGCAGGAAGCCACGCGGCTCGACGCCGTGCGCGAGGTCACACGTAAATTTATCGAAGGTCGGCCTAACGACCGGATTGGCATGATTGCCTTCGGCGCTCAACCGTACGTGGTCAGCCCGATGACGCTCGACCACGACTGGTTGGTGCAGAACCTCGATCGCGTCCGCATTGGCCTCATTGAAGGTAGCACCGCGATTGGCTCGGCCATGGCTGCGGCCGGGAATCGCTTGAATGACAAACATGCCAAGAGTCGCGCGATCGTGTTGTTAACCGATGGCGACAATAATGCCGGTAAAATTTCGCCGAACACGGCGGCAGAGGCGCTCAAAGCGTTGCACGTTAACTTTTACGCCATCGGCATTGGGACAAACGGGGTTGCGCCGTTCCCACTCCAGGATCCACGGAATGGCAGGCCCGCCACGGACTACGACGGTAACGTCCTCTATCAAATGGCGCCTGTCTCGTTTAACGAGACCGGTTTGAGAGAAGTCGCAAAAATTGCAGACGGGAAATTTTTCCGGGCGACGGACACCAAATCGCTCGAGCAAATTTACGCCGACATCGACAAGCTGGAGAAATCGACCGTGAGCGTGAAGAAATATCAGCAGTATCGCGAGCTGTTCCCGATGTGTTTGCTGACTGGGCTCGGTTTGTTGATGAGTCAGGTTTTGTTATCGCAAACGTTCTGGAAGAAGTTGCCATGAGCTTCGGAGCACCAGGATGGTTGTGGGCCTTGCTGGTGGTTCCAGCGTGCGTCGGGCTTTATCTGCGTGCCGAGCAGATTTCAAAACGCCAATTGCGCGAATTCGTTTCAACGCGCCTGTTGCCGCAGCTCGCTGGGACAGTGGATCGGCGGCGGCGCGCCGTGCGTTTTGGGTTCCAACTGTTCGGTCTTGCTCTCGCCATTGTGAGCCTTGCGCAGCCGCGGTGGGGTTACACGTTCGAGGATGTAAAACGTAGAGGCCTCGATTTGCTCCTCGCGGTCGACACCTCCCGCAGCATGCTTTCAAACGACGTCGCGCCGAGTCGACTTGCACGCGTCAAACTCGCCGCGCAGGACCTGATCAACCAGTTGGAAGGCGATCGCGTCGGACTGATCGCTTTTGCCGGACGCGCCTTTTTGCAGGCGCCGCTCACGATCGATTACGAAGCAGCGATCGAATCAATCAACGATGTGGACACGAAGACGATTCCGGAAGGCGGCACCAATATTTCCGCAGCCATCGCGCTCGCGAATCAAACCTTCGGTAAAAGCGCGACCGGCAATCGCGCGCTCATCATTTTCACCGACGGCGAAGAATTGAGTGGTGACGCAGTCAAAACCGCAAAGGCCGCCGCCGACAACGGCATGCACATTTTCACCATCGGCGTGGGCACACCGGAAGGTTCGCTCATTCCGATCACGAGCGAGTCCGGCGGGACAGGTTTTGTGAAAGATACCAAGGGTCAGGTCGTGAAATCGAGACTGGACGAAAAACGGCTGCGCGATGTTGCCCAAATCGGGAGCGGATTTTATCTCCATCTCGAGAACGGCCCGCGCACGATGCAGCAACTCTACGACGAGGGTCTTATGAAGATGCAAGCGGCCGAGTTCGACGTGCGCCTGGCGCGGCGCCCGATCGAGCGTTATGAATGGCCACTCGTCCTCGCCCTCGTCGCTCTGACGTTGTCGATCTTGATCCCGGAACGCAGACGTGCGCGCCTGAAGTTCCGCGCGCCGGCCCCGGCGCAAATCGCAACCGCCGCGGCCGCGCTCATGCTTTTGTCGGCGCAGATGAGTTTTGCCAGCGCGCCCGGCGTCGATCTCTACCGCGACGGCAAATTCGAAGACGCGTATGCGAAATTCCAGCAGACGCTGAAGGAGCATCCGCAGTCGCGCGCCGAGGAACGGCTGCAGTTCGATTCCGGCGCGGCGGCTTACAAGTTAAAGGATTACGGCAAAGCGCTCGAATCCTTTAGCCAGGCGCTGCTCTCCCGCGACCAGGAGCTGCAAAGCAAAAGCCATTACAATCTCGGCAATACACTTTACCAACACGGCGAAACCCAGCGGAGCGATGATAAAAAGCTGGCCGATTGGACCAATGCGCTCCAGCACTACGAACAAACGCTCAAGGCCGACCCACACGACAAAGACGCCAGGGACAACTACGAATACGTAAAGAAAAAGATCGAAGAGCTAAAGAAAAAGAAGGAGCAACAGCCGCCACCATCACCTTCACCGCAGCAGCAGCCTCAAAAAAACAAGAACCAGCAACAAAACGACAAGCAGCAGCAGCAACAACAGCAGCAGTCCTCATCGCAAGATCGACAACAGCAGGAACAGCAGCAGAACCAGCAACAACAAGAGCAGCAGCAGCAGCAGGCGAACGCACAGAACAAGCCAAACGAAAGCGGGCAGAACCAAAAACCCGAACAGCAGCAGAACCAGTCCCAGGCGAAAAACGAGCAGCAGAAACAGGAGGAACAAAAACCGCCGTCGAGCCCATCGCCGTCGCCCGGTGCTGCACAGACGCAGCAGAACCAACCGTCACCTTCTCCGGGCGAAGGCAAAAACGAACAACCGAAGCCCGGTCAATCCCCTGGCCAGCGGCAGGCCGAACAATCGCCAACTCCAGGAGAAGGCGAGACTGAATCTCCATCGCCTTCACCCGGTGAAGGAGAAGGCGGCGACGAAAATAATCCGTCACCTACACCAGCTGAGTCGCCGGAAAAAAAATTCGCCGGTGAAATTAAAGGCACTTCCGATCAAAAGCCGGAACAATCGCCGCAGCAAAAACCAGCCGAACCGGAAAAAGAAGGGCAGATGAGCGAGCGCCAGGCGGAGGCGCTGCTCGATTCGATGAAAGACGAGGAGGCGCGGGTCCGGCTCGATGAACACAAGGCAACAAGGTCTGTCTATAACGATTGGTAAGGGGAAGTTTGATGTTCGATCCGCCTTCGCTGAGGCTACGGCGGACAAGTGTTTGAGGTAAGATGTCGATCTTGCACCGCATTCCAATCGTTGTTCTCGGCTTTTTTCTAATCGGCGGCAACGCCCACGCCGATTCGCCGAGTGTCACCGCGGTGCTGAGCAACTCACAAGGGGTGGTTGGCCGGATGGTGCTCCTGGAGATCAAAGTTAGCGGCTCGAACAGTATCCATGCGCCCGACCAAATCGCGGTCGATGGGTTGGAAATTCGAAAGACCGAAACTTCCAATCAATGGGAGATGAATGGTTTGAATACGAGGTCGAGCACCACCTACGGCTACACTGTGCTGCCGCTCCGGGCCGGCACATTTACCATTCCCCCGCAAACCATCCGCGTTGGCAATAGTTCCCTTCAGACGCCGGAGTTAACTTTGACCGTTGCGGACGCGCCGACCGGCTCCACCGCCTCACGCCCAAATCGTGCCGCGCCGAGTGTCGATACAACCAAGCTCTGGTGGGCTGAACTGACTGTTCCGAAAAAGGACGCCTACGTCGGCGAATCTGTTCCCGCGGAGATTCGGATCGGCATCGACTCGAGCGTGCGCTTCGATGCGCGCCAGTTGCTCAACCCGCCCGAACTAAACTTTCCGGGGTTGACTGTCAGCAAGGCCGAGCGTCCGGGTCAAACAACTGAAGTCATCAACGGCCGACGTGTCCGAGTGTTTATTTATAGAGTCGCCTTGACTCCGGTGAAGCTGGGTCAACTCGAGTTCCCGGCCGAGCTCAAACTAACCATGCAATGGCCGGAGCGCGGCCGGCAACGCCGCTCGCCTTTTGATGTGTTCGGCATGGACGATTCGTTTGGCAGCTTTTTCCCTGATCCATTCGCGAACTACACCGATCCGACCGACGTCACGATTCGGAGCAACACGGTGGCGCTAACTGTGAAACCGTTGCCACCAAACGCGCCGCCCGGTTTTTCCGGCGCCGTCGGCAATTTCACGATGTCGACTGAAGCGAAGCCAACCTCGGTGCAAACAGGCGACCCAATCACCGTAACATCGACAATCTCCGGGCGGGGCAATTTCGATCGCGTCAGCGCGCCCACGCTGGAGGACGAGCGCGGCTGGCACAAATATCCGCCTTCTTCCAAGTTCAAACAGGACGACGACGTCGGGATCAGCGGCGCGAAAACATTCGAGACAGTGATCTCGCCTAACGAAAAGAAGCCGGCCATTTCGCCATTTGTCTTTTCGTTCTTCGATCCGGCCAAAGATAAATACGTCACGCTGCGGAGCGATCCGATTGCGATCAATGTGACCGGTGGCGCGGTTGCGGCAGCGGCTGTCGCCCAACCGGGGTCACCGACCCCGGCTACAACTGCCGGGGGCAGAGCGACGCCGAAGCCGCGCGATATTTTGTATCAGATGACCGAGCGTGGCCGCGACGCCACGTTCACACCGCTGTTTATGCGGCCGGCGTTTTGGACAGCGCAAATCGTTCCGCTCATTGCGCTGCTCGGTCTCGTCGCCTGGAAAGTTCGTCAGCAGCGACTCGGCAATCGCGAAGCGCGTCGTATCGCTGCATTGCAACAGGAATCGGCTGATTTGTTGCGCAAACTGCGGCGCGGCGAGCTCTCGCCGCAGGAATATTTCTCCGATGCGTCGCGCGCGGTGCGGGTGAAAACGGCGCTCGCCAAAAATGTCGATCCGAGCGCGGTCGACGCTGAGATGGCGGCAGCAGCGTTCGCGCTCGATGAAAACTTGCGCGCGCAACTGCGCTGGTTATTCGAGCGAAACGACGAACTGCGCTACAGCGGACGCCCGAACGGCTCTGGCAGCATTTTGCCTCAGGAGCGCGAAGAAGTTTTGGGACTTATCGAAAGTTTGCGCACATGAATGCCCGGAAGTTGATTGTCGATCTTCGCACCGCTCTGGCGGCCATTCGATGTTCGGCGTTCGGCGTTCGGCGTTCGGCGTTTGCTGCTGTGGTGCTTCTGGGCGTTGCGCAACAGGGCTTCGCCCAGCCTGATGCCGAGTTCCTCAAGGCGAACCAGGATTACGCGGCCGGCAATTTTCAAAACGCGATCAAAGGCTACGAAGCTCTCGTGCAGGCGCGACAGTTCAGCGCCAATCTCTTTTACAATCTGGGCAATGCTTATTTTCGAGCCGGCGATTTCGGTGCAGCGATTCTGAACTACGAGCGCGCGCTCGCGCTGGATCGACGCCACGCGGAAGCGAATGCCAATTTACAGATCGTCCGTGAGGAGACGCGCGCGCTGGAGCTGACTCCCGCGCCACTCGAGCGGTTTTTGCGTTTCGCCCGCCGCAGCGGCGAAGAGCGAGCCGGTGCCACTACTGACCAGTGCACGATTGCGGCCGCGGTGGCGTTTTGGGTCGGACTGTTTTGCCTCGCTGCGCTGATTTTCTCGAGGCGACGTGTAACCGGCGCGATCGCGTTGTCGATCTTCGCGTTCGCAATCTGTGCTGCCACGATCTTCGCCGCCTATCGTGTTGAGAATGGAGCAACCGGCAAATCTCTCGCGATCGTCACGGGCAACGCCGTGGAAGCGCGGCTCGCCACGGCCGATAACGCAAATACGGTTTTAGCTTTGCCGCCCGGCAGCGAGATCAAAATCCTCAGCACCCGCGGCGATTGGATTTACGCCGCGCTCCCGAACAATCTGCACGGCTGGTTGCCGGCAAAAAGCGCCGAGCCAGTGCGGCTGTAATCAACCAAGAGCGGCGGCTTCCCGGCCGCGGTTGAGATAAATGGCGTTCTGGAGAGCCCCACTCCCTCCGCGTGTGCGATTATATTTGCAAGAAGTAACGCTATGAACGCGGAGATGGAGTTCGGCACCGATAAAAAGGCGCTTCAAATCAATTTGGACGCGAAGAAGTACGGCACCTTTGCCGAGATCGGCGCCGGCCAGGAAGTCGCGCGCCGATTTTTTCACGTCGGCGGCGCGGCCGGCACGATCGCGAAAACGATCTCGGCCTACGACATGACGTTCAGTGACGCGATTTACGGGCCGACTGATCGTTACGTGAGCCGCAAGCGCCTGTTCACAATGCTCGATCACGAGTACGACCTGCTCATCGAACGGCTCGATTCCACGATAGGCGGCGAGCGCACCTTCTTCGTCTTTGCCGACACCGTGGCCGCGCGCAGCTTCAAGCAGCACAATGAAGCGCACGGCTGGCTCGGGGTGCGGTTCCAAACTCAGCCGCGCTCGGAACCGAGCCAGATCATCATTCACGTGCGAATGCTCGATGAACTGAACATCGAACAGCAGGAAGCGCTCGGTGTAATGGGAGTGAACCTGCTCTATGGCGCGTTCTACCATTCCCAACCTGAGAAGTTGATCTCGTCTCTGCACGAGAACATCGCGCCAGGTCGTTTTGAGGTGGACATGATCAAGTTTTCCGGTCCGGCCTTTGCCAAGATCGACAATCGCCTGATGAGCTTGCAACTGGTGAGCCAGGGCCTGACCAACGCGGTCATGTTCACGGCCGATGGCGAAACGGTCCAGCCCGCCGAAGTCTTTCACAAAAAAGCGATCCTGGTCGAGCGCGGCAGTTTTCGCCCGGTCACATGCGCGACTAACGACATGCTCGACGGCGCGCGCCGACAATTTCTCAAGCAGAGCGGCTGCGCCGAAGAAGATCTGATCGTTTTGATGGAGATGACGCTGGAGAACCTTTTAGCCGAAGGCCAGCTCAACCACGCCGATTTTCTCGCCCGCGTCGATATTCTCGGCGCGCTCAGGCGCACCGTGTTGATTTCGAGGTTTCGCGAATATTATCGGCTGGCCGGTTATCTGGCGCGGTACACGAGCAAAATGATCGGGCTCGTCATGGGCGTGCCGAGCTTGCTCGAGATATTCGACGAAAAATATTATTCCAATCTTGAAGGCGGAATCCTGGAAGCGCTCGGCCGAATGTTCAAGATCGGGCTCAAGCTTTACGTTTACCCGATGATCGATGAGTCGAACGGAAAGATCGTGACCGCGACGCAGATCCACGTCGCGCCGAACTTGCGCTCGCTTTTTCAATATTTGATCGACAATCGCCACATCGAGGAGATCGCTGACTACAATCCTGAATATCTGCGGATTTATCCGGCTGAAGCGATGGCCAAAATCCGCGGCGGCGACAGCGCATGGGAGCGCATGGTCCCGCCGGAAGTCGTCCAAATCATTAAAGAACGCGAATTTTTCGGTTATCGGCGGCCCGCTGCTGCGTAGCGGCGCTCCTCGCGAAGTCATCCCGAGCCGCGCAGCCGGCGCGGGACCTCGCATAAACACTGTTGAACACACAAAGTAAGTTGCGCGAGCCACGGCGTGGATGTGAGGTCCCTCACTTCGTTCGGGATGACGTCGCTCACGTTTTTAATACATCTGGCAAAGCGACTTGCGGCGATTCAAAGGCGAACACTAAATCTCACGCTATGAAAAGAATCATGATTCTGGCTTCAATCCTGGCAGCAGCAGCAACAACGTTTCTGACCTCTTGTGTAACCGAAGAACCGGCACCGACGACAACAACCACAAGCACAACGACGCGTGAAACCGTCACGCAGCCGACAACGACGACAACCGTGCGTCAATCCACGATGGGCGGATACTAGATAGCCGCTATTTGCTGCCAGTGAAGGGACTCGCCGCGGCGAGTCCCTTTCATTTGGCAGGGACGGTGCGCTGGGACGTCCGGACATCGCAGCGCGATGTCCCTACCACCGCGAGTCGCCTATTTTTCGGGCGGCGTTTCCGCGCTCCGAGCTTCTTCTTCGGCCTGACTGACGACCGGCGCGATCGCCTGCAATTTTTCGCCGCCGCGTAAATCCATCAACTTCACGCCCATCGTATTCCGGCCCACGACGCGAATTTCCTTCACGCGTGTGCGCACGAGCTGGCCCTTGTTGGTGATGAGCATGATTTCGTCGTGCTCACGCACCGTGAGCGCGCCGACAACAGCACCCGTTTTGGCGCCAGTCTTCATGGTGATGATGCCTTTGCCGCCGCGCGATTGGCGGCGGTAATCGTCAAACGGGGTGCGCTTACCGATGCCATTTTCGCCCGCGACGAGCAGCATCGCGTTGAGATCGACAATCGCCAGCGCCACGACGTGGTCCTTTTTGTCAGGGCGAATTCCCCAAACGCCGACCGTATTCCGTCCCTGGTCGCGCAATTGTTCTTCGTGAAAACGGAGGCTCATTCCGTTCCTGGTGATGAGCACGAGCTCGTTGTTCCCGTTCGTGAGCACGGCGTCGATCAGACAATCATCTTTTTCAATCTGGATCGCGATGATCCCGCCTTTGCGGAAATTCGCGTAGTCGGAGAGATTCGATTTCTTAACGATGCCCGATCGCGTCGCGAAAGCGATGTGCAGGCTCTCGTCCCACGTTTCATCGACAACGTTTGCGCCGGCGCCGGATTTCTTGGATTGGACGCGAATGGTCGCGGCAATCTTCTCGTCGGGCCGCAACTGCAGAATGTTCGCGATGGAGCGTCCCTTTGCGGCGCGACCCATTTCCGGAATCTCATAAACTTTTTCGACGTAGGCGCGCCCCGATCTGGTGAAGAACATCAAATAATCGTGTGTCGTTGCGGTGAAGAGATGCTCGACGAAATCGCCTTCCTCTTCTTCGGTTGCGCCTTCG
>DATDFJ010000116.1:0-2554 GCA_036522675.1 Chthoniobacterales bacterium
GCCGAGCGCGCTGATCACGCCCGCCGTGACACTCGCCTGAAAACCGAGCGGGTTACCAATCGCGACCACGATCTGGCCGACACGCAACTTCTCGGAATCGGCCAGGCGCACGTGCGCAAGCCGCGGCGCATCGATCCGGATCACGGCCAGATCGGTCTCGGGATCATCGCCGATCAATTGCGCTCCATATTCGCTGCCGTCCGGCAAGTTTGCCCTAATTTCACTCGCTTCATGCACGACGTGGCTGTTCGTAAGAATGAATCCGTCCGGCGTGATGACGAACCCCGAGCCGCTTCCGCCGATCTCGCGCGGGGCGGCGCGCCCGACGCGGCGTTGTGCGACTTCAATGTTCACGACGCTCGGCGAAACACGCTCCACCGCTGCGACAACGGTGCGTGAATATTCATCGAGCAGTAAAGAATCGTTCGGCCGCGTCGGCCGGATGCTGCTTCGATCACCCGGTGTCGACTTCGTTTCGCCCAAAATCAATTCAACCGCCATGGCGTAAACTTCCAAGGCACCAGCCAGACAGTCAACTACGGGTGCATCCGGCTATACAGCCGTTTTGGAATGTTACTTGCCTTGCCGCTGGCGATGTTTAAAGGAAGGGCGTGCGAAAAATCGCGTCGCCGCCGTCGGTCATGGAGCCGCAGTGTCCTTCACGTCTGGTCCTCGAGCGCATCGCCGATAAATGGACGGCATTGATCATCCAGATTCTGTCCAAGGGCACGATGCGTTACAGCGCGTTGCAACAACAGATCGGCGGCATTTCGCAAAAGATGCTCACCCAAACCCTGCGCAGTCTTGAGCGTGACGGCCTCGTCCAGCGCAAAGTCTATCCGGTCGTCCCGCCGCGCGTCGAATATTCGCTGACGCGCCTCGGGCGCACATTGATCGAGCCGCTGCGCGCGCTTTGCCGCTGGTCGGAGAAACATCTGCCCGAGTTGCAGGCCAACCGCGCCCGCGCGAAAGCAAAAGCTGTAGATGCCATCTGACCGCGGTTACGAGCGCGGCAGAATGACCGTTCAGAGCACACAATCCAGCCAGACGAAAAGATCGTCGATCCAGTCCGCACACAACCAGAGCAACGAAAATCCATAGCGCGCCGGCCAACTCTTGGCCGGGCCGTTTAGCTCTGCCGCGCACGTTTGCAATTCCTCCCTGAAGAATTGCGCCATACGCGCGCGCACTTTGTCGGTCAGCCGCAGCCTTTTCACTCCGGCATCTTTATTGTAAGCCGGGCGCAATCGGCCACTCGGCTTGTTCGGATCAGACCCTAGAAACCGCAGAATCGCTCGCCGCAGTGCGATCGGGTCGTTTTCCAAGTCGTCGAAAAAATAAACCCGAAACAGATCGGCACGCACATATCGTTTCCAGCGCGCCACGATCTTGCTCGGGTAAGAGAGAGCAAGCACGCCAGGGTTGAGCAGATTGCGAATGACCTCAACCGGATCGCTCGCATCGAACGGCGGGATCATTTCGCGCCGCACGCCCATCGACAATTGCGACCAGGCGCGCTCAACCGGGTCGCGGGCCAGGAAAATCACTTTAATGTTCGGTAAATGACGGACGATCCTCTCGATGACCTCATCGTTCAGCATCGAATACGTCGGCGAAATATCACCCGAGAGCCGCGACCCCTTCGGCGCGAAGAGCAGCGCGTATTGTTCGAGATCGATGTAGGAGTGCTCGCTTAATTTATTCAACGTCTCGAGAAAGCGCGCGTCGCGCTCATCTCGTTGCCGAGGGGGCAGCCGTTCTCCTTTTTTGACCCGGCTCAGTTTATCGAAGTAATGCAGTTCCTTGATCGGCGGCATCCAGAAATCGGGATGCGCCGCCAATTGCTGATAAAGCCACGAGGTCCCGCCCTTTTGCGCGCCAATGCACAAAAAATCCGGCCAGGCCTCGGCTGCCGCGGAATCATTCTTCACAGCCTCGCCAGGGTCGCCGTTCGGCAGTCTGAATGGCCAACCTAAATGCATGACTCATTATGTTGGCGAGGGGTCGCAAAAAGCAAGAATACCAGCCGGCAGTCGGTTCGAGCGACTTGCGCCACGCGGAGCAAACGCAAAGTTGAAGCAAATGAAAAAGCAAAGCGGCCAGCGGATTTTCCTGCTTTCACCTGCTTACGCCGGTGGCCGGCGCGCGCAGATGCTTTTGAGCGAACGCGCACAGTTTGAGCTCGCGAAAAAGTTGCGCAGTGATACCGGCGCGACGATTACCGAGGTCTTCACTTTCCTGAGCGGCCTGTATTTTCGCGGCAAGATCGCCTACGCGAACACGTTTGCGCGCATCGGGAACGGCTCATGCGGCGTGTTCGTCATCACGCCGACGCGCGGTCTCGTCGATGCAAGATCGACAATCATGCTCGCCGACGTCCGCGAATTCGCCGCCGTGGCGATTGATGAGACGAATCCGCGTTATCGAAAACCGCTCGAGCGCTCGGTGCGGCGGCTGGCGAAAAATCTTAGCAACGACGGTGAGGTCATTTTGCTCGGCAGCATCGCCACCGGCAAATACGTCGACGTTTTCCTCAAACATTTTAAAGAACGAC
>DATDFJ010000117.1:0-20042 GCA_036522675.1 Chthoniobacterales bacterium
GACAATAGCAAGATCGACAATCCGCCGCGATAGAGCCGCCGGAAAATCAGCGCGCACCCGCACAAAATCTCCAGCCACGGCAGGTAAAACGCTAACCCCACGGCGATCGACCACGGCAAAATCTTGTAATTGTCGATGTCCATCGCGAACCGGACCGGGTCCAGCGCTTTGAGCACGCCGGCGTAAATGAACAAAGCGCCGACCAAAAGATCGACAATGCGCCAGATTACTCTCACCGCGGCAGCAAACGCCGAACGCCCAACGCCGAACTTCGGACGTCGAATTCAGGCTCTCTGCGTTTCTCCTCATTCGGCGTTCGGCGTGGGGCGTTGGGTGTTTTCTTCATCTGTTTTTCTTCCGCCATTCTTCCCATCCGCCTTCGAGCACGAACACGTTCTTGAGCTGCGCTTCGTCGCGCAGGCGCTTCGCGACCTCGCGCGCGGCGTTGCAGCTCTGCGCGCTGCAGTACACCACCACCTTTTTCTCGGGCGACCAGGCGGTCAGAAATTGCGGGAGCAATTCGTTCCAGCGATCTTCGTTCAACAAGATCGCGCCGGGAACATGGTCACGCGCAAAGTCTTCATCCGGTCGTGCGTCAACCCACATCGCGGCGTCACCCCAGGCACGCGCCTGCCCGACCGTGACCAGCTCTGAAGCCGGAATGGCCGACTTCCACGACACGCGGTCGCGAAAATAAATCGCTTCGCCGAGCGCCGGAACGAGCGCCGCCGCCGCCAGCACGATGATCTGACGTAGGGGCGCAGATTTCACGAACTCAGTGCGTCGATGGCGTGGTCGCCGCCGCACTGGGTGCCGGCGGCATCACGCGCACCGTCGCGTAAAAAATCCTTCCCGAACCGTCCGGCTGAATGGTCAGTGCGGTCGCGGTGGGATGCGACGTGTCCTTCGGCGTCACGTCGATCTTGAACTCGCCGCTGCCCGAATCGCGCGCGACCTTGGTCGTAAATTCAGCATTGGCCGAGCTCACCTTGAGCTCTTTCACCGGAAAATCCTTGCTCGGCCGCACGACGATTGTTTTCGGCTGCGGGCTCTCACCCGGATTCCACGTGATCATGGTGGGCTGAATTTGCAGCAGCTCGGGCAGCACGGCTTTAAGTGTCAGCACCGTGCTCGCATGCGCCGGATCGTCGGTCTCGACGGTCACGGTTTTTACCTGTGTGCCAGTGCGGTCGCCAATTTTGAAAGTGGCGGTGATCTCGCCTTTGTCCCCGGGCTGGACAACGTCCTTTTGCGTCTGCGCGGTCGTGCAACCACAAGAGGCATGGACCGACTTGAAGTGGATCGGTTTGTCACCGGTGTTTTGATATTTGAAATGCCCGACAGTCTCTTTGTCGGCAACGCCGGGGTGCAGTTCGACCTGGGTTTGCTCAAATTTGAGCTCCGCGCGCGCGGCGAGCGGAAACAAGATCGACAACGTGAAAACGAGAATGCGATTTTTCATTTTGGGAAATAGAAGTCTTTAAGATACTCACCAACCGCGTCGCGCCAATTCCGCGGCGTCGTGCCGGTGAGGGCGATGTATTTTGCCGTGGAAAGAACCGAATAAACCGGCCTCCGCGCAACCCATTTTTTCATATCGCTCAGTTTGATTGCGTCCACTGCTCTTGCTTTCAAAGGCAGCCCGAGAGAGCGACAACAATCAAGCGCAAACTGTGCGTACTCCTGCCAGCTGCATTCGCCCGCGTTGGCGATATGCAAAATGCCGCCCGCAACATCGACGTCGAAAAAGCGTGGCAACATTCTCGCGATATCGTTCGTGTAGGTGGGCGTCGAAAACTTATCGGCAATCGCCTCGATGTGTTCTTCTTCGCGCGCGCGCTTTATCATTGCATCGACAAAACTCGGCCGGTCCGGTCCAAATACCCAGGAAACGCGCACGACCAGATGTCGATCTTGCACCGCGAGCACGTTTTCTTCGCCGCGGTGCTTCGATTCACCATAAATGCTGATCGGCCGCGCTTCATCTTCCTCGATGTACGGCTCGTTTTTTTCGCCGTCGAACACATAGTCGGTGCTGAAGTGAATCAGCTTGGCGTTCGTATCGCGGCAGATCTCCGCCAGCACGCGCGGTGCCTCGGCATTGATTCGAAACGCCTGTTCCGTTTCTTTCTCGCAAAGATCGACATTCGTGAACGCAGCGGCGTTTATTAAAACATCACAGCCGATCGCAGCGAGTTGCCTCCGGACATGTTCCAAATCCGCCAAGTCAAGTTGGGCGTGATCGAAACCGATGACCTCGAAATTTTCTCGATATTCGCGCAGCAGCGCTGAGCCGAGACGCCCGCCCGCGCCGACAATGACAATTTTCATGTTGTAGCTGCCGCCGTCACTGGCGGCAGAAGAAGATCTGCCGATGAGGACATCGGCAGCTACAACTCACAGGCCTCGAATTCATCGAGAAAAACTCAATATCTTCCGGCGCGTTCGAGCAGCGGCTGCCACCATGATGGATTGTCGATGTACCATTGGATTGTTTCCCCGAGACCTTCCTCGAAATCTCTGCGCGGTTTCCATTTCAGTTCGCGCTGCGCAAACGAGGAGTCGATCGCGTAACGCCGGTCGTGTCCGAGCCGATCGGGGACAAAAGAGATGAGGCTCTCGGGCTTGCCCACCTTTTTCAGAATCATCTTCACCACGTCCAGGTTCACCATCTCGGAGTTGCCGCCGAAATTGTAGATCGCGCCCGGTTTACCTTCGAAGAGCGCGGCCACGATCGCAGCGCAATGATCTTTCACGTGGATCCAATCGCGCACGTTGAGACCGTCGCCATAAACTGGAAGCGGCTCGTCGCGCAGCGCTTTGATGATCATGAGCGGGATGAGCTTTTCCGGAAATTGATACGGGCCGTAGTTGTTCGAGCAGCGGGTAATGATGACTTCCTGGCCGTAAGTCTTGTCATGCGCGAGCGCGAGAAGATCGGCGCCTGCCTTGCTCGCGGAGTAAGGCGAGCTCGGGTCGAGCGGTGATTGCTCGGTGAATTTGCCGCTCTTGCCGAGCGAGCCGTAGACCTCGTCGGTCGAAATTTGAATGAAACGCTGCACGCCGTTCCGGCGCGCCGCATTGAGCAGCACGCTCGTGCCGATTACGTTGCTGTGAATGAAATTTTCCGGCGAGTTAATGCTGCGATCGACATGCGATTCGGCGGCGAAATTAATGACGGC
This sequence comes from Chthoniobacterales bacterium, assembly GCA_036522675.1. Taxonomy (GTDB): domain Bacteria; phylum Verrucomicrobiota; class Verrucomicrobiia; order Chthoniobacterales; family UBA10450; genus AV17. The sequence continues at coordinate 3,183 of DATDFJ010000117.1, forward strand.
GTAAAACTGGTGGTCGGTCATGAGCGCGTCCATCTGGTCGGTATTGGCGATGTCGGCTTTGAAAAATTCGTAGCGCTCGCCATGTTCCTCGACCACGCCGTTGAGATTGGCGAGGTTTCCCGCGTAGGTGAGGATGTCGACGTTCGTCACCGTGGCGGGCTTGTAATGTTGCAGGATGTAGCGAATAAAGTTGCTCCCGATGAAGCCGCAGCCGCCCGTCACCAAAATGCGCATCGCAGCGCGTACTAGCAGTGGCCATGGCGGTGCGCTAGCACATTTTCCCGCGCTCCGCGACAAGATCGACAATTGGAAAACAGCGCTGGCCGAAAGCGGCTGGACGCCATGGTTGATCATCGCGCTGGCGGCATTTCTCCGTTTGCTGCTCCTCGCGATCAAACCGGCGCACTTTGACGAGGGGATAAACGGCTGGTTCGTCGACCAAGTCGTGAAGAACGGCTTTTACCGCTACGACCCCACGAACTACCACGGGCCGCTCCATTTTTACGTGCTTTTGCTTTCCGAGAAATTGTTGGGCCGAAACCTATGGGCGCTGCGACTGCCGGTTGTGCTGGTGAGTATCGGTTGCGTCTGGCTGACGCTGAAATTCGAGCCGCTGGTAGGACGCAGCGTCAGTCGACTCGCCGCGCTCGCCATGGCCGTGTCGCCTGGGTTCATCTTCTACGGGCGTTACTCCATCCACGAAGTGTGGCTCCAACTTTTCTCGATGTTGTTTATCCTCGGCGTGCTTGGGTTGTGGAAGTTTGGAACAGCCAGTTATCTCTGGTGCGCCGGCATGGGAATAGCCGGCATGATTCTCACGAAAGAGACTTACATCATTCATCTCGGCTGTGCCGTCATCGCGTTTCCTGTTTTGCTGGCGATCAACGCGCTGCCAGAGCCGTTCCTCATTTCTCGACCCGTAAAAACGAAATCAATAATTAGACCCGTTGGCGCGCAGCGACTAATTCCATTTTTCGCTGCGTGCCTGCTGGTGGCATTCTTGATGCCGTGGGTTGAAATCAATCACGTCGGGAACTCGGGTCTTGAGTTAGCCAAACTCGGCTCGTACGGAAACTACGCATGGCTCATTCCCATATTCGCAACTCTAACAATTGTCGTATCCGTTTCAAAGACGGACAATCGCGTGATCGGTGGTTTGACGGGGGGTATTCCGCTTGTCGCGCTTTTGTATCTCTATTTCCGGACCCGTGGGGAAGCAGGCCCGGAAGCGACAATCGAGTTGTTGAAGAATGCGCCGCATGTTTTGGGCATCGGCGCTTATCTCGCGATTGTGGCGAGCCTTTGTTTGATATTCGCAGCGGTAATTCCCAGGCATGTGCGTTTTGGTCTGAAGGCTCCTGATCGGTTGCCGGATTCACGTGCTGCCTCAAATAACTGGGACACTGTCGATCTTGCAATTGTCCTCGCGACTGGAACCGCATTCGTCGTTTTCTTCTATTCGGGGACCTTCTTCCATTGGAGCGGCGTCAAAGGGATTTACCAGGCCTACACGGCGTGGTTTGCGACGGGAAGCGAAGGCCATGGCCATGAAAAACCCTGGTACTATTGGCTCAAGACGATGGCGCCGTCGTTCGAACGCGGACGCGCCGATTATCTGGGCTATGAGTTACCGGCAATGGCGGGCTTGCTGCTTTGCCTTGCCGTGTTTCGGCTGAAGAACTTTAGTTTGCGCTACCTGGCTGTTTACGGAGTAGGGACACTCATGGTTTACAGCTATGTCAACTACAAGACGCCATGGTGCGTGATTAGCTTTCTGTGGCCATTCCTTTTTCTGTTCGGCGGCGCATTGTTACTTGCGCCCCTGAAGTACGATACACGAACAATCGCTGTGCTCGGGGGGCTTTTGTGCACTGCGCTCGGCGCAGACCTATGCTATTGGTACTGGGTCAGCCCGGAATATGGCTGGTCGTTGTCGTTTATCGTCGGCTTAGCATTATTGCTGGCGGCCTTACGATATCGGCAGGCTCTCTATGCCTTAGTCACATTATCGTTAAGCGTTTCAGTGGTCTCTGCCGTTTCGCTTAACTACTTTCGCTACACCGCTGACAATGAGCCTTACGTTTACGTCCAAACCTATGAGGATATCAACAAACTGACAAAGCCATTGCTCACGCTCGCGAAGCGGGACCCGCTTAAGTATCAGCTAATCGGCCACATTATTCGCACGAGTGCTTACCCATTGCCCTGGATCTTGGGTGATTTTGTGAACGTCGGCTATTATGAGCACGACAATCTGCCGGAGAAACTCGATGCCGCCTTTCTTCTCGTTCAGGAGGATAAGATCAAAACGGTGGAGGCCAAACTCCACGAGTCCTATTACACCGACACGGTGCGGATTCGTGCCTATCAAGAGCCGTCGAAGCTCTATCTTAATACCAAGGTGTTCGCAGATTTCTTTCCTGGGCGCCAGCCGGACTTCAAAGGCAAGCCGCAGAGCTGACGCATGCACGGCTGGCAATGAAGTGGCTCGGAGCGGGAGTAACATTCTTCAACTTGTCGACCGTTGCCGGGCTGCTGCTCGGAATTGTCGCTGGCGGTCTGAACCCACTTATCGCGGCGGCGGCGCTTCTTTTCGGCGCTGCCATGGCGCTGTACTTGTTAGTTTCACAAGGCTCTGAGGCTCAGGTCGTGGAACCTCTTACCAATGCCGAACGTCGCAGCCCGCAAACAGATGACAAACGCGCGTCGCCATTAATCAGGTATCGTTCTTTCTGCAAATGGGCGATGGCCGCGTGCTTCGCGGCCTTTGCGCTGCGCTGCTTTTGCTGGCTCCTCTACATCGACGGCGAGGAATTCAGGATTCAGTCGCCGAACAATCTGGGCGATCTGGCGTTGCACATCACTCACATCAGATATTTTGCAAACGGTGTCCCGCTCTGGCCCGCAAATCCCATCTATGCCTTGAGCCGCCATCTCCGTTACCCGGCCGGGGCCGACTTGTTCAACGGGTTACTCTCCTGCCTCAATGTCGATCTGGCGCAGGGTTTGATTTGGGTCGCACTACTCGCTTCACTGGCGACGTTCTATGCGTTTTATCGATGGGGCGGCGCGTTTGCCGTGGCCGGTTTTCTTTTCAATGGCGGCATCGCCGGGTTTGCGGTGCTCTCGAATTGGGACTGGAAAGCGTATCAGGACGTGCCCTCGATCGCGTGGAAAAGTATTCCGCACACGATGTTCGTTACCCAGCGCGGGCTGCTCTATGCCATTCCCGCCGGTCTGCTCTTGCTTTGGAATTGGCGCGCAAAATATTTCCGAGCAAGCGCCGCGTCGGAGGAGCCGAATATGCCCGCGGACCGGCCTTTACCATTCTGGCTCGAGCTGTCCGTCTACGGTTCGATGCCGCTGTTCCACGTCCACACATTCATGGCGTTGACGATCGTGCTCATTTGTCTACTGGCGTTTCAATTGGTCGATCCGATCAGACGGATTGTCGATCTTGTCCGCAGCGAAGGCGGCGCGGGAGTTCGCTCCGTGCTGATACAACCGGCCAGATGGAAAAGTTTCGTGCCCATCGCGGAAATAGGCGCGGCTGGTTTGCTCGTTGCTGCGTTTGTTCCCGCGACCTTTTTCATGTGGCTGGTCACCGATCATTTCACAGCAGGTTCGGTGTTCCAGTGGCATCCCGGCTGGGTTCAGGACGAGGGCGAAATGGCAACGCCGTTTTTTCGGCTCGGCCCGATCAAGTTCGGCTCGGCAATTCCGCTCCTCGGGCCGTTGCTCCGAAAAACGTGGAACGGCATCGTCGCGCCATTGTTCCAATTCTGGCTGCCTAATTTCGGGATGCTGATTCCGCTCGTCGCCATTCTGGTCGGCATCTGTGCCTGGCGATTTCGAAAATCCGAGCCGCGCCGATGGGCAAATCTCGATCCGGCAGACGTTTTTCTTTCGGCCGCGATCACGATTTTCGTTCTCGGTTATTTCTTCAAGATGGCGCCCTGGGGGTGGGACAATCTCAAAGTGATGATCTGGGCCTATTTTATCGTGCTACCGTTTTTATGGACGGATTTAATCGCTCGTTGGACGCTGCCCGTCCGCGCGCCAATTTGCATTCTGCTTTTTGGCTCGGGCTTTGTGACTCTGGTCGGCGGTCTCGGCGACGGCAGACCTGGCTATGGCTTTGTGAATCGCGCTGAGCTCGACGGAGTCGGCGCCGCTGTGCGGCGGTTGCCGGTTGACGCGCGATTCGCCGCTTACCCGACTTATAATCACCCGCTCCTGCTCCAGGGCCGCAAAGTCGCGCTCGGTTATACCGGACATCTTTGGTCACAAGGATTCCTGGATTATGGCAAGGCCGAGCAGTCGCTCAGACAATTGATGCAAGGCGCGCCGAACTGGGCCGATCTCGCGCGCGTGTTTCATATTCGTTATATTTTTTGGGGCCGCGAAGAAAAAACGAACTACAGCGCGAGCACGCGTCCGTGGGAACACTCCGCTGCTCTGATCGCGAGCGGTCCCTGGGGAGCGATTTACGATTTAGAACAGCCAGCGCCAACACACTGAACGAGTGACAGTCAAGAACTGACCAGACGCCGCTGCTTTTCTCGTCACCGTCGCTTCTTTAGCCGTTGACGAAGTAGGCAAACTTCCAACTGCCATTGACGCGGTGGATCCCTGCGCGATACCCATCGTAGTTTAGCGCGGGATTAGCGAACTGCGGTGGAGCGACCATGAAGTCGCCTTTCTTGACGAATTTTTCCGAGAGAATCCCTTGCAGTTCCGGCCATAGACCCTGGTCGTCCCAATATTGAAAGACGCCGCTCCCCGATGCTTCGGGACTAAGGCGATAGCCAAAGTCCTCAGTCATCATCGTCTTGAGGGTTGCAACATCATGGCTCGCGACCGCCTTGCGCAACCGGCCCACGAACGCCTGGAAATCCACGTCGCTCGATTCTTCGACTGGTTTCTCCGGCGTTTTCTTGGCCGTCTTGGCAGGCGTTTTTTGCTCATGAAATTTGCGTGGCGCTTTGCAACCAGCCAAGCCAACGGCGCAAGCGAGCAGCAGGACAACGAAAGTTCTCATCGCGCTCAACTTTTTGTCATGTTTACGGTTTGGATTCAAGGCTCACCTCTTCGGATTGTCCGACAACCGCGCGGCGGGCTTGCCGCCGCACCCGGTAGGGGTGGGCGACAAAGATAAAATAGAAAGCGCCGATAAGATCGACAACCGATGCCGGCGGACTTGTCAGCCGCAGCGGCCCGTGCCGCAAGGCGGCGAAGAGAGTTTCCACCGTGAGCGCAGCCGGCCGGGGAATGCTTGTGTAATGCCGGCCGAAATCATGCAATCGGTGCGCATCGGAGGTGGCAATAAGCGGTTTGCCGAAGCGTTTCGCGATTTCAATCGCACGACGATTCGGGTTCAAAATGCCTTTGTGAAAATGGCAAAGCTCAATTGCGTCGAAGCAGTCGATAAGATCGACAATTCTCTCACCGATTGATGCGCCGAGCACATAAAACGGATGCGGCGCAATGGTAAAGATCGAGCTGCCGCGGCGCGCGCGCAGATCGCGCAGATCGTCAAAATTTTTCAGCTCCGCGATTTCTCCGGTTGTCACGTTCAACACGATGACGTCTGCCCCGCGCAAACGAACTTCCGACGCCGGAATGAGCAAAATTCCCATCGACGCCGCGTCCGCAAAAACTTCGGGCCGATCGAAAACGGCATCGTGCAAAGTGATGGCGAGCGCGCCGAAGCCGAGCGCCCTGGCGCGTTCGAGCAGTTGGTGCGCCGAATAATCCAGAACATCTTTCGGATCTTCGAGCGTGTGAATATGCAGATCGACTCTGATCCAATCGTGAATCTCGATCTCCGTCGTGCTCGTGCTCATGCTCGTGATCGAAAATCATCTGGAATCGAGCACGAGCAAGAGCACGATTACGAGCACGAGCTGGTCAGAACCCACTTGCGATTGCCCCGCTTCGACGGCAAATTTCGTCCGCTTCGCACGCTCACGCTCGGGTGGTGGAATGGCAGACACGTACGTTTGAGGGGCGTATGCCGAAAGGCATGGGGGTTCAAGTCCCCCCCCGAGCACCATCATTGGCGCCAATTTCGATTCGACGGCGAAAATAATTTCGCGGTTGGAATCATCTCATGAGAAACTGCTTAGCGTTTAACGCCACGCGACGACGTAATTTTTTCAGGGCTATTTGGTGTCGCTCATGCGATTTCGATACTTGAATGGCGCCACCTCGAAAGAAAAGGGCGCAAACCAACCGAGAAGCATCGAAAAGCGCGGAAGATAACGGGGAGCGGATGATTTGCGCCGTGTGCGGGCGGGTCATTATGGCCGGCCGCCGAAGTAATCCAGTCATTTACAGCGTGTGCGCTAACTGCAAACGTAGCCGGGGCGGCACGGGGCATGCAGCTGCGACGCTGTCGCGACAGCGCCACGCATATTTGTTTTAGCAACGCGCTAACGAACAGCGCGTTGCATCGGGCGCAACCGAGCTCGATGCGGACTTTCGGCGCTTGTCACAAACGCGGGGACAACGTTACGTTGCGCTCATGGATGCTCTTTATCTCGTCGGCGTCGCGGTCCTCGCCGTTTTCGGGCTGGTCTTCGCGGTCATTCTCTTCAACTTTTTCGGGTTGTGGCTGCGTGCGCGCATCGCAAACGCTCCGGTGAGCATGGGCAAAATGGTCGGGATGCGTCTGCGCAAAGTGCCGGTCGGTCTGATTGTCGACAATCGAATCACCGCGGTGAAAGCCGGCATCGAGGTTCCGAGCGATCCGCTTGAGGCGCATTATCTCGCCGGCGGCGACGTGACTCAGGTCATTCTCGCGCTGATCGCTGCTGATAAAGCCGGTATCTCGCTCGATTTCAATCGCGCGTGCGCGATCGATCTGGCGACCAAAGGCACCGGCAAAACCGTGCTCGAGGCCGTGCGCACCAGCATTAATCCAAAAGTGATCGACGCGCCGAATCCATCGATGGGAAGAACGACAATTGACGGCGTCGCCAAGGACGGCATCGGAGCGAAGGTGAAGGCGCGCGTCACCGTGCGCTCGCATCTCGACCGCTTCGTCGGGGGCGCGACCGAGGAAACAATCATCGCGCGCGTCGGCGAAGGAATCGTCAGCGCGATTGGGTCGGCCGATTCCTACAAGGACGTGCTCGAAAATCCCGACCGCATTTCCAAAGCCGTGCTGGCCAAGGGACTGGACAGCAACACGGCATTTGAAATTCTCTCCATCGACATCGCCGACGTTGATATCGGCGATAACATCGGCGCGAAATTGCAAAGCGAACAAGCCGATGCCGACAAGCGCGTCGCGCAAGCCAAAGCGGAAGTGCGTCGCGCCGCCGCCGTGGCCGTCGAACAGGAGATGCGCGCCAGGACTCAGGAGATGCGCGCCAAAGTGGTCGAGGCCGAAGCGCAGGTCCCGCTCGCCATGGCGGAAGCGTTCCGCGCCGGGCACCTCGGGATTATGGATTATTATCGGATGAAAAATGTCCAGGCCGACACGACCATGCGCGAGTCGATCGCGGGAACAGATAAACCGCGTACCGAGGGGACGTGATTGGTGATATTCGTAAGAACCAACTGAACGGATGATCGCGGTTCATTTTGAAAATCTTATCTTCCTCTTGTTTGTCGCTCTAGTGGTGTTGTTTCAATTATTGACCAGGGCGGCAAGCGTCGGTCGAAAAGATGCCGACGAGAGCGAACCCGAAGAAGAGAGTCCACCGCCGGTACCCCCACCCCGCGTTCGGCCGAGGCCGGTAACCGACGAGCAACGGATTCGCGAGTTTCTCGAAGCGCTCGGCCAGCCACCAACCGCAACCCCGCCGCCGCCGGTCGCCCATCGCAGCGAAATTGCGCCGCCGGCAGTCGCGACGCGACCAACTTATCAAAAACCTGTTGTGCTGCCGCGCGTTCCGCCATTTCGATCGCCGTTACCGCCGCTGACGACGCGACCTCCCGACCTGCCGCGCGAAATACGCTTGCCAGGACAAACCCCGCGGACTCGTCAGGCGAGAGTTTTTCTTCCAAAAGCGCCCGACCTCCCCGCATTTGAAGTTCACGAAACTCAGACACCGCTTGAATCGCCGCCGGAAATGGTCAAAAGCGCGGCGGAAGCGTACGCCGCTGCGACTCTGCCGCCAGTTGCGCCGCAGCAGCCGGGAACGCACTACGCCGCATTGCTAAGATCGACATCTTCGCTGCGTGACGCGATTGTCTTACGCGAAATTTTCGGTCCGCCGCGCAGCTTGCAGCCGCTCGATCTCCTTGGAACACAGATGTGACCCCGTGCGGCCAATGCACTTTAGATCAGCCGTTTGATCTCGAAATGAAACAAGCAATATGCCTGTTTGGCCCCACCGACGAATGTCTGTGTTCGGGGAGGGGCCTGAGCTTCGGCCCATAGCTCGGATTCTTTCGCTCTGTTCGAAGGGTGGCGGGAATTGCAGGTGCGCGGGCAAACGAATTAGTCGTTATCGTTGATTGTGACGGTGGCGCTGCTCATCCCACCGAAAAAATAATAGGGATCACCCAGCAATGAAACGGTCACAGTTTCCGGTGGTTCTGGCACAGTGTCATCTAACGGTATGACCTTAATCTTCGCGTCAGATTGACCTGCAAGTATCGTCACCTCTCCAGAAAGGGCTTTGTAATCCTCCCCGGGTGTGGCGGTGCCGCTGACTGCATAGTAAACTGTCAAAGGACCATTTGTGCAGCCGTTCCTTGTCACTCTCAATGTACCCGTGTCCGAGCCGGGCTCGGACGCAGATGCGTCGGGCGCGGTGATGTGAATTTTGGGCACATTCAATAACACCGACGTATCCAAATTGCCATAGTTGGCCGTGACCAAATCTGGCTTGCCATCGCCATTAAAATCTGCGGCAGCAATGCCAAGTGGATTGTCCAGCTGTTTCATATGGTACTCCGTGACGGGATTAAAGTTGCCCGTCCCATCGCCAAATGCGACCGCAACCGTAGCGCCGTAAGTGGCGACGGCGATATCCAATTGGCCGTTCGAATTGAAATCAGCAATCGCGAGGTCCTCAGAGTCGTACACAGGCACGTCAGGAGCATTGGTGAAGTTGCCCTTGCCGTCCCCTAAAAAAATTGCGAGGTGGTTGTCGGGATAGATGTTGCTGACTCCCACGGCTAAATCAGGATAGCCATCATGGTTAAAATCTGCGGCGGTGATGGCAAAACTGTTACCACCCAGCGGATAAGACCCTCCTGCGGTGAAATGGCCTGTGCCATCGCCGAAAAAAATCCCCAGCTCTTCGGAATCGAAGGTCGAAACGGCCAGATCAGGGGTACCATCTTCGTTAAAATCGCTGATGACTATGGCGTTGGGCCCCGTGCCAACGGGAAAATTAATTGCTGTTCCAAAGCCGCCGGTACCGTCGCCCAGCAAAATCGACACATTGTCACTCTCGCCGTTAATGACTGCGAGATCAGGTTTTTGGTCGCCGTTGAAATCTCCCACGGCAATCTTCCGCGGAAGATCTCCTGTGGCGAACACACTCGCAGTGCCAAATCCACCGGCGCCGTCATTGAAAAGAACTGATATCGACGGGTCGGGATAATTTGGGAGTACCACATCCGGGTAACCGTCGCCGTTCAGATCGCGCGCTGTGATTGATTGGTGAAATCCTCCGCCAACCGGAAAAGCCTTTGATATCGGAAAACCGCCATGCCCGTCGCCGAGAAACACGATTACGACGCTGCTGTTGTTTACGACGAAGTCCTGGTTTCCGTCTCGGTTGAAATCCCCCGTAACCACATCGTACGCGCCGTTTGTTTTAAAGTACTGTGGAAAAGAGAATGTGGTCGTATCGCAGCTGTCGCACAGTGCGATCAGCGGTTGCAGGAGCCCTGTGACAACAAACAAGACTTGGATTGGATGGCGGTGACCGTATCCGGTCAGGCATTTCATAGTCGAAAGATGCGCATCACCAGCAGGCGCAGCAATTTGGTTCGTGTTACCTCCAGATTGGATCGACAATTCGGCGATCTGTCGACTCTCTTTTCACGCCTTCTGCCGAACGAGCTTCTGGCGGAAAAGTAACAAACCTGTTACTGAATGCTTTGTTGCCGGTGGATGGCCCTCGCCCGAATCTCTTTGCACGGAAGCTAAGAAGACAGCGCACGCGGCACTTGGAGTATTGCGTACGCGACCAACGATCAGAACCAGATCGCCGGCCAAGCTTACACCAGGGGCAACCGTACCGCGCATGCGTTCCGCTTTAGTGACGGGCAAATGGTGGGCTTGGGTTCGCTAGGTGGATCGGGTTCCTGGGGGCTGGCGATCAACAACAGCGCACGGTCGTGGGCTTCTCGACCACCCGCCGCAATGACTATCACGCCTTCGTTTCCACCAATGGGAGCAAGATGCAGAAATTGAACAAGCTGATTGCGCCGAACAACGGCTGGGTCCTCGGGCAAGCCAATGGGATTAACGATGCCGGCCAAATCGTAGGCTACGGCACGATCGGCGGTCAGACGCACGCGTTGCTTCTCACTGCGCAATAATCCGGCCTGGCTTTCTTCTTCATTCGCTCCGGGATGCCTCTTCCAGACTAATCGGCGCGAAACGATGATGCGCTTGCGCGATTTAACGATTTAACGTGTCCAACATTATCGCGCGCACTTGAGGTTGGCTGCGGGTTTCGTAGCTTCACAGTCCTGCGCCGGCGTGGCGGAATTGGCAGACGCGCTGGACTCAAAATCCAGTGGCCGCAAGGCCGTGTGGGTTCGAGCCCCTCCGCCGGCAAATCCAATTGCGGGTTCCGCGTTCCGTCCAAGTTTGGCCGCTCAATTTTACGCTAGCTGCTTGCAAAGTTCACCGCTGGCCGCTACCCTCTTGCTGATGTCGCTCAAAACTCTTCGCCTCGGTGTAATCGGATTCTTCCTTTTGGCGGTCACCGTTTGGGCCGGCGATTGCGTCGTGCACGGCGTCGTCATCGATGCGGCCGGTCAACCGGTCAAAAACGCGCCTATCCAAGTCGAGCCGCGCAATGGTGGAAAGTTGCTAAGCACGACAAAGACAGACGGTCAGGGCCGTTATTCGATTGGAGGTCTTTCGGCCGGCATTTACTGTGTCACTTTGATTGTCAACGACGCCGTCAGGGCCTCAATTAACAACACGCCGGCACAAGCCAACGAATCGACCGAGCTCAATTTCAAATTGCTCGCGGGTTCAGCGAAGCAAGCGAAGCATCTCGTTTGGGTGGCGTCCGATAGCAGTTCTCACCTGCGCGGCCGCTGGGTCGAACTCGATCAAGGTGGCGCCGCGGGCGCGGGCGCATCAGCCCTCAGTACGGCCAGTTCGCCACAATTACAGCGGCAAATCCATAGCTCGAACGCTCGCGCAACGGATGACGGTTGGGCTCGGCACTGGATTACGAGCAACCCGTAGAGACCGACGCGACTTCCTCAGCCGCGTTCCAGGCGGAATAGTTGGCAACGTTAGCATTGGTGCGATCTGGTATTTTGAGCTTGTATGGCGAAGGCAAGACCGGAATGTTCAGTCGTGAACGGAAGCCCGGGTGAGCAGGGCGGCGGTGGACCGCGCGCCTTTGTAACTACCCGCTGGAGCCTGATTCTTTCCGCCGTCAATCTCGGAGTGGAAGAGCAAAAGGCGCGCGACGCTCTGGCCGAGCTTTGCCGGACTTACTGGCGACCGATTTTCCTGTTTGTCCGCGGACGCGGCCATTCAATAGAAGATGCGCAGGATCTGACGCAGGATTTTTTCGCGACCATATTGAAAGACAACTGGCTCCAGCATGCCGACCGCGATCGCGGGCGGTTCCGTTCGCTCTTGCTCAGGTCGCTGCAAAATTTTGTGATCAACGCCGCTGAGAAAATTCGCGCCCATAAACGAGGCGGCGATGTGGAGTTTGTTTCCTGGGACGATTGGGCAGCGGAACAGCAATCGCAATTGCCGATCCCCGCTCAAGCGCTCGACTCATTGCCGCCGGAGCGACTTTTTGATCTTAATTGGGCGACGACTGTGGTAGAACACGCGCTGCAACGCTTGCGCGAAGAATGTGAAAGCAAAGGCAAACTGTGGCTTTTTCAAATGCTAAGCCCCCATCTTGCAGACGAACGCGGCGAAGTTTCATATGCAAAGTTGTCCGCGGAAATGGGAATCGCCGAGACGGCAGTGAAAAAGCAACTGCACAACATGCGACAGCGGTATCGAAGTCTCCTCCGCGCCGAAGTCTCGCAAACCGTCGATAACCCCGCCGACGTCGACGATGAAATCCGTTACCTCTGCGCATCGCTGGCCACAGCGACCGACCGACTCCCATGACGAATTCCGATCAGCGGTCAGGTTTGGCAGCGAGCGCGACCCAGCGCGATAGAAAATGCGAGAAATGTGGAGCGACCACGCGCCTCGACACCGGAGTTTGCGTGAGTTGCCTCCTGCGCGATGGATTGGAAGGCGGTGAGGAAGTGTCTCAGGCTGCTTATGAAACCGTACTCGATGACGTGGACGCGGCGCACAAGCCTTGGTTCTTGGGCAATTACGAAATTCTCGAGCAGATCGGTTGCGGGGGCATGGGTGTGATCTATCGCGCCAGGCAACGACATTCCCAGCGCATTGTCGCGGTAAAGCGGGTCCTCAGTTATCGCGCTGATTCACACGGAGCGCTGCAGCGCTTCCGGCGAGAAGCACAGGCCGTGGCCAGTCTCGATCATCCAAACATCCTTCCGATTTATGAAGTGAGTGAAAGCGAGGATGGCCTGCCTTTTTTCAGTATGAAATTCGCGGAGAAGGGAAGCTTGCACGAGAACGCAGATTCTCTTTGCCACGAGCCACGCAAATGTGTGCAACTGATGGCGAAGGTCGCGCGCGCGGTCGAATACGCGCACAGTCGCGGAGTGCTCCATCGCGACCTGAAACCGGGAAACATTTTGCTCAACGCTCGAGACGAACCCCTGGTCAGCGATTTTGGTTTGGCGAAGCTGTTGGACGGGAACCACGATCTTACAAGGTCGCTGACTACGTTCGGAACCGCGGGTTTTATCGCGCCCGAGCAGGCCGGTGGTGCAGCCGCCGACTTTACCCCGGCCGCGGATGTTTACAGTCTAGGCGCAGTTCTGTTCAACGTGCTTGCGGGCCGTCCACCATTCCTGGGTTCCAATCCCGTTTCGGTCATTCGTCAAGCATCTGAAACACAGGCGCCCAAACTGCGCTCGCTGGCAACATCACTCGATCGCGATTTGGAGACGATTTGCGCACACTGTCTGGAACGTGATCCGAAGGCGCGCTATCAGTCGGCGGGCGATCTCGCAGTTGATCTGGAACGCTGGCTCGATGGCCGTCCCATCGTCGCCCGCCCGGTCTCACCCCCAGCGCGGATCTGGCGCTGGTCGCGGCGTAATCCCAAACTCGTTGGAGCAGCCACGGCCGGTCTCCTCTTAGGCGCGGCTGCGGTTTGGTTATTTCGCGGTGAACGCTTCCCCGCATCGGAGTTTAATTCCCCAGGGACTACTGCGGTTTTACCACCTATGCACTCTAGCGAAACGAGGGCGCCTGCCGTTGCGGCTTTGGCCCACGAGCAACCCGATAGTCGCTTATACGAGGGTTATCTGCCGGGACTTTTCACGGATGTATCTCACCCGACAGGAACAAGCCGCATCGGCATTAGCGTGCCTGTCCCGAATCCATCTAATGCAGTTACGGTTCCTGATTCCGCATCTGCGGGAGATTTCGACCCAAGCCGCCCGGATACTCGAGTGACCGCTGCACCTTTAGGAACGGGATCGATTACCGATGTGCGCGACCACTCATCAGAAGCCGGTCTGCAAACGGGCAAAATTACAGCCGACATGGTCGCTGCACCTCCAGGGACGCTCATCACTAGCCCCGTCGCCGGTCGCCCAGCGGAAGCCGAGTTGCAAACGAGCAAAATTACAACGGGCGTCACCGCTGCGCCTTCAGCGACGGGAATCGCTCCCACTGTGCGTTCTCGAGCATGGGAAGCCGGGCTGGGAACGAATAAAATTACCGCGGAAGGGCCGGCGTCCATTCAGGGGTCTGTCAAAGATGCAAAAGGCAAACCGATCGAGGGCACAGACGTTCGGATCGAATCGCGAGACGGCAAGCAGGTGTTCAGCACGGTTAAGACCGATTCAAAGGGCCACTATATTTCACACGGACTGCAACCGGGCGTTTACCGGGTAACCTTGCTTGTGAATGGGGCGATCAAGGCCTCGATCATGAACACGCAGACCAAGGCCAATCAGCCGACTGAGCTGAATTTCGATTTCAAGCCAGCGTCGCAAGCACATAAGATTACGAAGGACGGAAAGCACCTGGTATGGGTCCAATCGCGTACCGGGAGCCATATCGGCGGTACTTGGGTCGAAGTCGACGACGAAGGACAAGCGCATTCCGGTTCCAACATTCAAACTTTGAGAACGACTACGCCCGACCAAATGGGCTCAAATTGAGCGTCGCTCTTTGCCGAATGTCGATTTAGCTGCCGCTCAGGAAATTATTCGGGAACTTAGTTTCCTTTTTCCTGTAGGAACCGATGGGCGGCACTTTATCAAGGACGCAAAATTATGAGACACACAAAAATCGTACTACTCGCGTTGACTTCATTTGCGGCCACGGCTTGGGCTGGAGGTGCGTCGATTCAGGGGAGGGTGACCGACGCGGCGGGGCAACCGATTAAGAACGCAGAGATCAGAGTCGAGCCTCGCAATGGCGGCAATGTCTTGGCGACGGCGAAAACGGATGCCCAGGGGCGCTACGCCACGGCTGCTTTGCCGACCGACACTTATCGAGTCAGTTTGATTGTGAATGGCGCAGTCAAATCTTCGATTAACAACACCAAAACCCGCGCGAACAAGGCCACCGAATTGAATTTCGAATTGAAAGCTGCAGCGGCAGCGCACAAAGCGGGACCTGCCGCAAAAAAACATTTGGTCTGGGTACCGTCGCGAACTGGAAGTCACATGGGCGGCAGCTGGGTAGAGGTTGATGAAAATGGCAATGCTGCGGCGGACGCGTTGAATGTCCAGAAGGCTAACGCCGAAGAATTGCAGCGGCAGGTCCAGACGATGCGCCCGGTCACCGGCGGGCATTGATCGAGGCGGCCCGGGAGAGAAAGGGCCCGCTGTTCTACGCAAAGTAGTGCGGCCCCCCCTTTGTCGCTATGATTGACAAATTGTTGCGTCTCTTTTTGATCGGTCCCTCCTGCTGCGCTGTAGATTTGCCGCTAGCGCGACCAATACGATCACCGTCAATGCAGCAGCGTTGTAGCGCCAGGTGCAAAGCGCTGATCAGAGACCGCCGATGCCGTAAGTTTTCGAGGCTCTCCCGCGCCGCCGAGGTGGATCACGTTGTCATATAACCCTCTTCGCCGTGCTCGTTGATGTCGCGTCCCTGACGCTCGATTTCAGCCGCGATCCGTAGGCCGACCGCCGCCTTTACGAGCGCGCCGAGCATCGTCGTCCCGATCACCGCGAACGCGATCGTCACCAGAATCGCTTTCAATTGCTCGAACCAGAGCGTGTGACCGATGATTCTGGCCAGGCCACTCTGCGTCGCGACAATTCCTGACAGGTTTGGGTTTACGCGCGGCGTTGCAAGCAGCCCGGTGAGAAACGCGCCCAGCATCCCACCGACAGCGTGGATGCCAAAAGTGTCGAGTGTGTCATCGTAGTGGAACAGCGACTTTAATTTGGTGCAGGCGAAAAACGGCACGACTCCCGCGGCGATGCCGATGATGATCGCGCCGGTTGGATAATAAAGTCGCCGCCGTAAGATCGACAAGCAAACTTCGCCGGCGGTAGGGCGAGAAGTCCGCCGCCCTGCAGCAAACCAAATGCCGGGCAGACTTTCCTGAACTACCGGGAGCGTACTCAGTCGAGCCGGCAAATTTAGCGACGATGTTTCTCGCAGCAGCGTTGTCTCGACGGAGTTGCCGTCGTCCTGCTAAGAAGGACACACCCCGCGATGAAGCTCATCATCCAAATCCCGTGTTTCAACGAGGAGGCGACACTCGGCCTCACGCTTGATGATTTGCCGCGTCAAATTCCGGGGATCGATCAAATCGAGCGACTAATCATCGACGATGGCAGCACCGATCGCACACTTGCCGTCGCGCGCGAACACGGCGTCGACCGCGTGATTAGTCTTCCGCGCAACCTTGGCCTCGCGCACGCCTTCGTCGCCGGCATCGAAGCGGGTCTCGCCGCCGGCGCCGATATCATCGTCAACACCGACGCCGATAATCAATATTGCGCCGAGGACATCCCAAAGCTGATCGAGCCAATCCTCGATGGCAGAGCGGCAATCGTGATCGGCGCACGTCCGGTCGCCGAGATCCAACATTTTTCCTGGAGCAAAAAACTGCTCCAGCGCATTGGCAGCGCGGTGGTGCGCCTGGCCAGTAACACCGATGTCGCCGATGCGCCGAGCGGGTTCCGTGCGTTCAGCCGGGAAGCGGCCATGCACGTGAACGTGTTCTCGCGCTATAGCTACACGCTCGAGACCATCATTCAGGCCGGACAAAAAAATATTCCCGTCATCTCGGTGCCGATCCGGACGAACCCGGCCGCGCGTCCCTCGCGGCTAATCAAAAACACTTGGCACTATGTCACCCAATCCATCGCCACCATCATTCGGATTTTCATGAGTTACAGCCCGCTGCGGTTCTTTCTCGCGCTGAGCAGCGCACCCTTCATGCTCGGGCTCGCGCTGATCATACGCTGGTTCATCATTTACCTCAGCGGCACCTCGCGCGCGCATGTCCCGAGTCTCGTCGCCGCTGCGATCCTTGTGCTGTCCGCCGTTCAACTCGTCATCGTCGGCCTAGTCGCCGATCTGCTCTCCGTCAACCGCAAACTCCTCGAAGACGT
>DATDFJ010000118.1:0-7186 GCA_036522675.1 Chthoniobacterales bacterium
GGTCAACTACTCGATGAGCGGCACTGCGACACAAGGTACTGACTACATCCTAAACGGCACTCCTGGTCAGGTAACGATCGCCGCCGGCAAAACCGCGGGGAAGGTCAAGCTCAAGGCGACAATAGATCACGTGACTGAAGACACTGAGACCGCAATCATGACGCTGCAGCCCGGCAGCGGTTACACCGTCGGGCCAAAGAATCAGGCGACGATTTCAATCACCGATAGTCCGTGACCGGGAAGTAACGGCGCTTGATGTCCGAAGGCGTGTAAGATCGACAATGAACTTCGCGGGTCATCCTTAGCGCAGCGAAGGACCTCTCAAAGGCTCGAGCGTCACGCGAGTAAACTTGTGTGATCCATGATCGGTTGTGAGGTCCCTCGCCGTCTTCGCGACTCGGGATGACAGCGTAAGGTTGTTGAGGAAAATAATGGTTGAGACTGACCCCTTCTGCACTTCCAAATGCTTCCGATGAGAACAGATCAGCCGCGCATCAACATTCGTCGTGTCGCCCTCATCTTTGTGGTGGGTATCATCATCGCATCGTGTTCGGAGAAGCTGGCGCCGGATCGGGAAAAGGAAAAATCTGAATCGTCGCGCGAGCTGGTGCGCGAATCGGAAGTGGAAACTAAGGAGCTGCGGCCCGGCGAAGATAAGATCACGCAAGATTGCGTCGCTTTTGTCGGCGCCACCAAGGTTGTTCCTGCTCGGGCAGCGAGCACCGATTGCCCGGCTTGTCCTGCCGGAGGCACCGAGGTGTTCGCGTTCCGCCAGATGAAAACGAATTCGGTCTCCTGCTCTGGCGATACGTGCACCGTATTGGTGACGATTCGCGTGGTCTTCAATCCCGGTGCAGGCGAAACAATCGCTGGAGGACTGATTGCCTGGATTCCTCCGGAGCAGCGAAGCGCATATTTGAGTGGGCACACGCCCTCGGGCGAACAGGCGTATCACGTCCAGATCACCTACAAACGGCGCGGCGGAACCTGGCGGGCCGTCGAATTCGATCGCGCACTTGGCAAATGAATCCGAGCTTCACGGCGAGTCAGTAAAAGTTACAAACGCGTAAACTTTGCCCGTTTGAGAGTGGGTGGGGAACGGCGATTCTATGCGCCGCAAACCACAACCCCCAAATCAAATGAGCATGATCTCCCTCCTCACAACTTGTCGTCGTGCCCTTGTTGCTGGAATGCTCCTGGGCGCGCTCAGCTTTCAACCAAACGTCAAAGCCCAGACCCCTACCGTAGTCTGGCAACAGCTCATCAACTACAGCGACTTCTCTGACTGGGGGCCTAGCTCGACTCCGCCGGCCAGCGAGATCGCGGACGATTTCGACGTCGTCGGCACGATCACGCGCATTGACGTGAATGGCTATGGCGCCTACACCGGCGACGCCGGGTTCAGTGGCGTCTATGTGCGCTTCTACGCGTACGGTGCGGATAATCTGCCGGGCGCGTTGCTCGCGGAATACTTCATTCCCAAAGGTGATCCGCGGATTTTGAATCAGGCCAGCTCGGCCGATTTTCAGCTCGACCTCGGCACGGCTTTCCAAGCATCCGGCAAACACTTCGTTTCCGTCCAGGCGAGCAGCAGCAATGCGTGGTACTGGCGCAGCGCCAATCAAAACACGCCGCGCAACACCGCGCTCTATTACCGGTCCAGTCCGACTTCGGCCTGGTCGCACAAGGTCGACTTTCTCGGCACGGCAAATTGCGACACAGCTTTCACTCTTTACGGCACGTCGACTCTAACCGCTCCGGCCATCAGTAGTCTCTCGGCCACGACTCTTCCGCAAGCCGGTCGACTAAAGATCAGCGGCAGCGGCTTTGGCGCAATCCAAGGCACGGGCGTTGTGCAGATCGGCGGTGTCTCTGCGCCGGTGAGCAACTGGAGCGACGCGTCGATCACAGCCTATGTGCCGGACGCACCGGCGATCGGCGCAGACAACGTGCAGATCATCACTTCCGCCGGGACAAGTAACGCGTTGTCTCTCCAAGTGACGGCCCGGCGCGGCACAGTTGGCCATGTGAAATGGCGTTTCATGGCAGATGATCTTTACATTCAGGGTCGACCCGCAGTGGGCGCCGACGGCACCGTCTACGCAATCGGTGTCAAAGGGCACCTCTATGCGCTTACGCCGGAGGGTGGTGTGAAGTGGATCTTCCGGATCGCCAACGCTAACGCGCTCCAGCCAGTCAGTGTTGGCACCGACGGCACGATTTACTTCGCCTCGGTCGCGTCGGTTTACGCCGTCAATTCCGATGGCACCCTCAAGTGGACTTTTACCGATCCGGGCTTCGCGCCGGTCTTCGCGGGACCCACCGTCGGCCCCGACGGCAACATTTACGGAGCCAGCACCGACTTTAGTCGCCCCGGCGGCTTGGGTGCGTTCGTTCTTTCGCCAGCGGGTCAATTGCTTTCGAATCGCCCGGGCCTTGATACGCGCTGGGGCTACTCCAATATCGAGGTCGCCTTCGGCCAAGGCCAATGGTACTTCACCAACAACGCTTCCGGCGGCATCCCGAACGCGGGTTCGCTCTGGGCGTTTAGTTTGGGCGGCACAAACCTGGTCTGGAACCAAGGCGCAATCGGTCAACCACGCGTCCAACCGAGCGGCAATGTGGTTGTGGGCGACGGCAACCCGACCCACCCCGGACTAACCGATTTCAGTCAAAGCGGCGGTGTTACCTGGAAAGCACTGGGCGAAGGAACGCCAAACGATTCTCAGACTGCTGTCGATGTTGGCAGTGACGGCGCCGTTTACGTCGGCACGTTGACTTCCGGCGTCGGCAGATATCTCACTTCGCTCGACGCGAACGGCACGATTCGATGGCAGTACTTCGACAGCGGTATTGCCAGTGCGCCTGCGGTCAGTCCGCTGAACACGCTCGTGCTTTACAGCGCCTACGACGTCGGCGCACCGAGCCACGTCAACGCCCTTAGCACAAGCGGCCAGCTTCTCTGGACCGAAAACCTGCCGGCGGAAAATGGCGGTTTTGTTCGCGCGATGTCTGTGCCGCGCTTCAGCGCAGACGGCGCGGCCGCTTATGTGGGCATGGATGTGAATGATTACGCGGCCGATCCGTACACGTACCTCTATGCGTTTGAAACAACTTCGACCACGACCGACACGATCACCATCACCGCCGCGCAATACAGCACCGCGCGTCAGCTGCTCCAGGTCAAGTCGACCGATAGCGATCCGGCCGCTGTGCTCGATGTCTATGTCACGTCGACGAACACCCACATCGGAACGCTTAAGAAGAACGCCACCGGCTACTCCGGCAAATTCTCCTTGGCGACAAATCCGCAGAATATCACGGTGAAAAGCAACCTCGGCGGCGCTGCGAGCGCTAACGTTAAAGCGAAATAGTCCTGGCGCGGGCGCGGCGCTGCCCCGCCGCTCGCCCAAGATAGACAAGTATGCAAAGAGCGGCGGCTTCGCAGCCGCCGTTTGCTGTGAACGCGCTCGGCCCAGACGCGACTGCTTGGACGACAGGCGCACGTTTTTTGAGCACAGCATGCTGGGCCGTGGAATTCGCCGCCCTCATCTTTGTCGCGGGTATCATGACCGCATCGTGTTCGGAGAAGCTGGCGCCGGAGCGATGAAGCCAACCGCCCCATTGCGGTGCAACCTCCGCGTGTTTGCCACGACACCTGCCGTGACTTATCTCTTTCTTGTTAGGCGATAAGCGTTCTGAAGAGATTACTGAAGGAGAATTCTTCATGAGACGAACACTCGTTGCAGCCGTCCTGGCCCTTACAGCGGCCTTCGTCGCCCGAGGGCAAACGCCGAGCGCAAGCACAGATCAAAGAAGCAGCGTCGAGCAAGCGATAAGACAATTGGATAATGAACGCATTCAAGCGCAGATCAATGCTGATGCGGTGGCCCTTGACCGTATCTACGCTGATGATTTTATCGGCGTCGGACCAAGCGGCACAGTGAGAACCAAGCCACAGGTGATTTCGGATTTCACCGGGGGTCATTTGAAATTTCAGTCGATCACGACCGACCAGGTTCAGGTGCGTGTCTACGAAAACACGGCGGTGGAGACTGGCCTCTCCAAAATGGTTGGGCAAGACAAGGGCAAAGCCGTCCCGAGCGAGAATCGGTTTACCAGGGTATGGGTAAAGCAGCAAGGACGCTGGCGGTTGGTTGCGAATCACTACTCCTCACGCAGTCCGCAGCATTAACATACACCGATGGGGCCATGGTCGTCGGTAAAGCACGCCAGCGTCCGCGAGCCGCTGCGCGGAAGGGAAAAGGTCGCTTCGGTTCGCGCTGGTTTATCTTTTTGTTGTTATGCCATTCAAAAGTAAGGCGCAGCGCCGAAAGTTTGCCGAGCTCCTGGTCGAGGGCAAAATCAAGCCGGAGACGTATGAGGAATGGAACCGCGAAACCGGGAGCAAGAACTTGCCGGAGCGGGTCCACCGAAAAAAGAAGAAGCCGAAAAAGAAGCGGACAAGGAAAAGCACGCAACACAGAAGGCGGAGTTGAAAGGGTCTGGTGATGCAAAACGCTGATTTTGCGGGGCGCGTCGCCATTATCACGGGCGCCTGGCGTGGGCTCGGACGGGCTGCTGCAGAACGCCTGCACGAGCGCGGCGCTTCGGTTGCGGTGAACGTCCGCGATCGCGAACGAGCCGAGGCGCTGGCACAGCAAATCGGGGAGCGCGCTTTCGCTGCGCCGGGCGACGTCGCGGCGGCCGGCGTTCCTGACGAGATCGCGCGGCACACGCTCGAACGATTCGGACGCATCGACATTCTCGTTAACAATGCCGCGCTGCCGTTGTCGACGCGCTTTCCCGATCTCACCGGCGAGGAATGGCGTCGAGCGATCGAGGTCAATCTCACCGCGCCGTTCTTAATGACGAAAGCCGTTCTCCCGGCGATGCGCCGACAAAACTACGGCCGTATCATTAATATATCGTCCTCCGCCGGCCGAATGGTGAGCACTTTGGGCGGGGCGCACTACACGGCATCGAAGGCCGGATTGCTCGGACTCACGCGCGCCGCCGCAAAGGAGCTGGGCAAATTCGGTATCACCGTGAACGCCGTCTGCCCCGGTATGATCGATACCGAGTTGACGCGCGAACATGCCTCGGATGAGTTGCTCGAACGTCTCGCCGCGAATTATCCGGTGCCGAGGTTGGGTACCGCGCTCGAAGTCGCCGATTTGATTTGCTTCGCCGCCTCCGACGCCGCCGGCTACATCACCGGCGCGTCTCTCGACATCAACGGCGGCGACTTGATGATGTGATATGTGCTTTTCGGCGGCGCGACTGACCGCTGGCGCCGCGATGTCTACGGCTGCGGCGTAGGCGTACTTAACGGAAAAGCAAATCCCTCTGGCGGCGACGCTGATCCCGCAGGCGACATTGTCGATGTTGCAGCCGGCGACGGCGACGGCGTGGGGCTCGGAGTCGGAGTCGGCAGGATGTTGACCCAATGATGCAGCGGCACAGTCGTGCCGCCGATCTCATCGACTAACTTCTGGCAACGGGCCTGTAGTTTATCCAAATCGGGCGGGCCGAACGGCGGATCGGCCGTGCCGGGAAATACGAGATAAGTGACTTTCAGCTCGCTGACCGGTCGATTGTACGGGGTCGACTGCGGATTGATCTCTTTGGCAATTCGAAATGATGCTTCGCCAACTTTGTCGTTAGGCCCAATGTCGCCGACGATTGCGGGGTAAACTGCATTGCCAAAAACGACCAACGCGTAATCTCCGGTTTTCACCGCGTTGGGCCCGCGCGTGAACGCGCCCGGCACGACGATGTAAGGATCGGTCGCGCCGATAAGGAAACTGAACTTCTTCAGCGTGGCGACTTCATTGCGGAGCTCCGGAATGGCGCTGCGCAGATCGCGTTTCCGATCGGGCGTCGTCGTCCGAAGAGCAAGTTCGTTTTCCGCGCGGCGCAACCGGTCTTCGGTCGGCCCGAGATATGGATTCGGCCGATGAGTTTGTTTTGGCCATTTGAAGCTCGTGAACGGTTTGAAGTTTATCGGCGCGCCCGTGCCGCTCGGCATCCGGTCGCCGTCAGAACCATCGGCGTCGACGTCCATGTCCGCTTGCAGCAAGAGAGCTTTGCGACGCGTTTGCGGATGCTGCAGCGCGAGCACGGTCTGACAATCGTAAAAGTTGTGCCGCGAAAGCAGCTGATCGAGTCGTGCGAGATTTTCGCGCAACATTCGCACCTTTGTTTCGTAGAGCTCGCTGAAAAATGACGAGACCGCGTCGGGCGACAGCATCGATGCCAGCCCGGGCAGCAGCGCCGGTAATTGAGGCGTGATTTTGGCCAACTCCTCGATTGTCTTGTTCGGCGACGGAAGGCGCGCGCGCAGTTTTAGCTCCAGCACATAACTCTCCGGATCGACTCGCTCGGTCGTGGCGTCGCTGCCTGGTGACGTCTCGAGCGTTGAGTGAACGGTGATCCCGTTGAAAAGCTTTGCCATGTCCGGTCTGCCGGTGATGAGCGGCGCGCGCGTAGCGCTCGGCTCCGGCGTGGGCGTGGCGACTACTTGGGTCGGCGCGAAGTGTTCGCGCAGTAACGAGATCCAGCTGTAGACAATCGCGGCAAAAACCGCGATCCCCAAAACCAGCAACAGCCCTCGAATGGTGCGCATGCGCGCCGCGCGATTATGTCTGCGTCCAGGCGACCAGTGCCACGATGATGCCGATCACACTCAAGATCGACATCAGGCCGGCCGGCATCGCCTTGCGGGTGCGGAAAAATTTCGGAATAAATTGGGCGGCGAGGAGAAGCGAAATTACGAATGCCGTGGCAAGTCCAATGGTCCGATGCTCCGGCAAGAGCGCACCGGCGACGAGAAGCAACACACCGGTAATCGAGCCCGCAATCAGCGACGGCAAACTCGCTGCTTTCACGTACCCGACCACGCCACCGATGATCGTCAACGCGCCGAAAATCAGGAAATAAACTTTTGTTGCTTCCATTATTTCGTTGGCGCACTCGTAAGCTAACCAGCGCGCGCTGTCCAGTTACGCGCGCTACTCGCCGAGGTCTTCGATTTTGATTACCGGGTGAATCTCCCAGGCGGTCGAGCGCCACGGATGATGATAACCGTCCTTGCCAAACCAACCGATGAACGATCCAACGTCGCGGTCTTCGGTGTTGTGATCGTCGTCCCAGAGCAAATAACCGGTCACGCGGATTTTGTGCG
>DATDFJ010000119.1:0-6791 GCA_036522675.1 Chthoniobacterales bacterium
AATTGAGGGTACGCTGGCCCGCGGCTTTTGTTTTCCTGCCGCGAATCTGGTCGTGCTTTCGGGCGCGGAACTTTTCGGGCGTTACGCGGTTCACGCGCGCCGCCGCTTGCGCCGTGCCGAACGCCAGCGCGCCCAAATCGACTTCAGCGAGCTCAACGAAGGCGATTTCGTCGTTCATCTCGAACATGGGATCGGCCGGTTCCTGGGGCTGACGCATCTTGGCAAAACTCTGGCGCCAGGCGTGTCGCCTGCACCATCGAAAATCGCAGCTGGCACGCCTCCCACTACAGACGCGGCCCAGGAAGTTCTCACCGTCGAATTCGCGGACGAAGCGAGACTCTACGTGCCGCTCGAACAGGCCTATTTGGTTTCGCGTTACGTTGGTATCGGTAAACGGTCGCCGCAGCTCAGCTCGCTCGGCGATGCAAGATGGGCGCGTGCAAAACGAAACGCCATCGCCTCGGTATTCGATTACGCGGGCAAAATGCTCGCCGTCCAGGCCGAACGCGAAACATCACCGGGCTACGCCTTCGGCCCGGACACAAAGTGGCAGAGCGAGTTCGAACATTCCTTCCCGTTTCGCGAAACGCCCGACCAGATGAAAGCGATCGTTGATAGCAAAATCGACATGGAAAAGCCCCGGCCGATGGATCGGTTGATCTGCGGCGATGTCGGTTTCGGCAAAACCGAAGTCGCGATCCGCGCCGCGTTCAAAGCGGTCATGGCTGGCAAACAGGTCGCCGTGCTCGCCCCGACGACCGTGCTCGCCCAGCAGCACTTCGAGGTCTTTCGTCAGCGCATGCTCGAATATCCGGTGCGGATCGAAATGCTCAGCCGCTTTCGCTCGCAATCGGAACAGAAGAAAGTGCTCGAGCTTTTGCGCGAAGGCGGCGTCGACATCGTCATCGGCACACACCGGCTCATCTCCGGCGACGTTGCGTTCAAAGATCTCGGCCTCGTCGTCATCGACGAAGAGCAGCGTTTCGGCGTTTTGCACAAGGAGAAATTCAAGGAGCTGTTCAAGCTCGTCGATGTTCTGACGCTTTCCGCGACGCCGATTCCGCGCACGCTTTATCTCTCGCTCGTCGGCGTCAAAGACATGTCCACGATCGAGACGCCGCCGCTCAATCGCTTGCCGGTCGAAACTGTCGTCTGCGCTTACGACGAACGAATCATTCGCGATGCGATTAAGCGCGAGCTCGAGCGGCAGGGCCAGGTTTTCTTTCTCCACAATCGCGTCCAAACAATCAAGCGCGCCCGCGACCGGATTGTCGATCTTGTCCCCGAAGCCCGCGTCGAGATCGGGCACGGCCAAATGGATTCCGACGAGCTCGAGGCGGTGATGGCGCGTTTCGTCGCCGGAAAGATCGACGTGCTCGTTTGCACCACGATCATCGAGAGCGGCCTCGACATCCCAAACGCCAACACGATCATCATCGACCGCGCCGATCGTTTCGGCCTGGCCGATCTTTACCAGCTCCGTGGCCGGGTTGGTCGCGCCGAGCACAAGGCATATGCGTATCTGCTTCTCCCGCGAGAACTGATCAGCGTCGGCGCGGCGCGCAAACGGATCAATGCGATCAAACAATACAGCTCGTTAGGCGCGGGGTTCCGCATCGCGATGCGCGACCTCGAAATCCGCGGGGCCGGCAGCATTCTCGGCACCGCCCAGAGCGGTCACATCATGGCCGTCGGGTTCGATCTTTATTGCCAGCTGCTCAAACAAGCTGTCGCCCAGCGCAAAGGCAAAAAATTGCAGCTCCGGCTCGAGGTCGATCTTCGGCTCGATTTCGTTGCGACGAACGAAGCGGAGTTTGTCGCATCGGCGAGCGACGAATGTGTCGCCGCGTTTGTGCCGACGAGCTATATTTCCGACACCGCTCTGCGGATCAAAGCTTATCGCGAGGTCGCCGAGATCACGACGGCGGCCCAACTCGAGCGGACCCGACGCGATTGGCGCGACCGCTTCGGCCCGTTCCCGGCCGGAGTTGACAATTTGTTTCTCCTCAACGAAATCAAGCTCGCCGCGGCCGCAGCCGGCATCGAGCGCGTCGAAGTGCGCGAGGCAAAACTGATGCTGACCCGGCGCGGGGATTTTATACTTGTCGGTGGCAGATTCCCCCGTTTAGTTGCGAGTAGACTCGACCAGCGGCTCAGGGAAATTGTTGAGCTGATCAGAAAACTATGAAGGGCATAATTTGCGGATCGGTCAGCGTGGCGCTCGCGGTGCTCGGACTCGCGTTTTCGCCGCTCTGCGACGCGGCCTACGCGCAGGACGAGCAAATCGTCGACGGCATCGCCGCGATCGTGAACGGCGACGTCATCACCTATTCGCAGGTGCGCAGTCTTTCCATGCCACGCGAAAAAGTCCTGAGCGCGCAGTTCCACGGCGAGGAGCTCGTCAATAAAATCAAGGAGATTCGCACGGCCGCGCTCCAGGACCTGATTGATCGGCAACTGATCATCCAGGCGTTCAAAAAAGAGTCCTATCAGATCCCCGACCATTTCGTCGACGAACGTGTCCACGAGATCATCCAAGAATCCTTCGGCGGCGACCGCAACACCTTCATCAAAACGCTCGAGGCGCAAAATTACACTCTCGGCGAGTTCAAAAAGATGGAGAGCGAGCGCATCATCGTGCAGGCGATGCGCAGCAAGAACGTCAAACTGCAAACGGTCGCCTCGCCGACCAAGGTCGAGGAGTATTACAAAACGCACCACGACGAATTCACCACCAAGGAGCAGATCAAGCTGCGCCTCATCATGATTCCCAAGCACGAGGAGAGCGGCAATGCATCGGTGCAGAAAGGCATGGCCGAAGAAATACTCGGCAAACTTTCCAAGGGCGCCGATTTCGCCGGCATCGCCCAGATTTATTCCGAGGACAGCTCGCGCGATCGCGGCGGGGACTGGGGCTGGATCGAGCGCAAAACGCTGGCCGCGCCGCTCGAGAAAGTCGCGTTCAATCTTCCCGTCAATCGGATCAGCAGGATCGTCGACTACAACAACAACTACTACATCCTCAAAGTCGACGAGAAACGCGGCGGCAATACCAAGTCCTTCGCCGAAGCCCGACCCGAGATCGAAAAGAAACTCATCCAGCTCGAAGCCCAGCACCTCCAGGAACGCTGGATCGCCAGTCTTCGCTCCAAGGCCTACATCCGCACGTTCTAAGTTTGTTGATCGTCAGATCGACAGCTTCTCGTGCTCCTGCTCGTAATCGTGCTCCCGCTCGGTAGCTTTGTACCTCGATCACGACATGAGCACGAGCACAAAACCGCGGATCGGGATCACGCTGGGCGATTGCGCCGGCCTCGGGCCCGAGATTGTCGATCTTGCGCTCAAATCCGGGCAGCTTCCCGAAGCGGCAGAATACCTCCTGATCGGACGTCAGCCGAACTGCAAACCCGGCCAACCATCGATTGAAACGTCGCGCGCGGCCGCGGCGGCGCTCGAAGAAGCGGTCACACTTGCCCGCCGCGGTGAGCTCGACGCCATCGTCACCGGGCCCGTGCACAAGGCGCGAATGTACGAAGCCGGTTTCAAGTTCCCCGGCCAAACCGAATTTTTTGCCGAGCGCTGCGGCGTGAAAAATTTCGCGATGTGCCTGACCGGCGGCAAAATCACCGTCGCCCTCGTCACCACGCACATTCCGCTCAGCGAAGTTCCACATGCGCTCAAACAATCTGAGATCGTCCGCGTCGGCCGGCTCCTTGCAGATTTCTTGAGCCGCCGCGAAAACTTGTTCGGCCTAACCGATCAAGTTTCCGGAGCCGCAGACGCCGCCAGTGTGCGCATCGCGGTCGCCGGTCTCAACCCGCACGCCGGGGAATCGGGAAAGATCGGCCGCGAAGAAATCGAGATAATCGCGCCTGCTGTCGCCGAGCTACAATCGAAAATAGAAAATCGAAAATCGAAAATCGTCGGCCCTGTTTCTCCCGACACACTCTTCCACCGACTCGTCGAGGGCGAATTCGACGGCGCGCTCTGCATGTATCACGATCAAGGCTTGATCCCACTGAAGCTGCACGCCTTTCACACCGGCGTGAACGTCACACTCGGACTCCCCTTCCCGCGCACGAGTCCGGATCACGGCACCGCGTTCGAGATCGCGGGTAAAGGCATCGCGCGTCCGGATAGTTTGATCGCGGCAATCAATCTCGCGGTTGAACTCGCGCATGCAAAAGAAGAAATGAAATGCGGGAGCCAGAAAACCAGGAGAAGAATACGAATCAGGAAAGCAGGAAGGGAGGAAACAAACTGAAGATCGACATCGCAAGTCGAACTGAACTCGCGAAAAAGCGTTTGCCCTTTCCTGGCTTCCTGGTTTCCAAATTCATTCCTGCATTCCTGCTTTCCTAATTAGATTTCTTCCGTGCAACTCGCGAAGTACTCCGCGGTCTTTAATCTCGGTCTGCAGAACACGTTCGTTTACCGCTGGAATTATTTTCTGCGCGCGGTGTTTGGGCTGATCCCGCTCGCCGGCACGGTGTTTCTCTGGAACGCCGTGTTCAAAGAGCGCGGCGGCGGGCTGCACGGCTACGATTACGGCTCGATGATCTATTATTACTTGCTCGCGCTGCTCGTCAGTAACTTGGTCACGCCGACCGAGGACGAATTCCAGATCGCCGCCGATATTCGCGAGGGGCAAATCAATTCGTTGCTCACCAAACCGATGAGTTATCTCGCTTATCGGTTCTGCATTTTTTGGAGCGGACGGCTGGTTTACACTGCTGTTACGCTTCCGCCGATCGTGCTCATCTTTATTTATTTCCGGCATTACATCACCCCGCCGGCGCACGCGCTCACGTATGTCTGGGCGATGTTGTCGATCTTAATGTCGGCGCTGATCCAATTTTTTATCACTTACTCGCTGGCGATGATGGCGTTCTGGCTCCTGGAAATCTCGACGATTATCTTCATCGTTTATTCGTTCGAATATTTCCTCGGCGGCCAGATGTTCCCGATCGACATCATGCCCGTGGGCATCCAGGCGGCGATGAAATGGCTCCCGTTCTATTACGAGCTCTTCTGCCCGATCGCCATTTTCCTCGAACGCCTCAAAGGCCCCGATCTCCTCCAAGCGCTCGCCATCCAAACGGGGTGGCTTCTTGTGACCTGGTCCGCCGCCCGCGCCATGTGGCGCCGTGGCTTGGGGCATTATCAAGCAGTTGGGGGCTGACTTAATCATGCTGCCGTCGCAGAGATTAGGGCGGCAGCACAAACATGTAGATGCCGCGGCCAAACGTGGCGGCATACAACGCATTAGAAGCGGCGTGATATTCGAGGTCGGTCACGGGCACGTTCGGCAAGCCAGTCCCTGCAGTGCGCCACGTCCCGCCACCATTGGCAGAACGAAATACACCTACGTCGGTGGCGACGTAAAGCGTGGTGCCGACGATAACGATATCGTTTACCGGCGCCTCCGGGAGATTGCCGGCGACACTCGACCATGTCGCTCCGCCATCGGTTGTGCGAAGCACGTAAGGCAATGGATCGCCGTTCCGGAAGCCCGAAAACGTGGCGTAGTTGATCAGCGCGTTCGCCGGATCGGCAGCCACGCGCGTGACCCACGTGCCCGGAACGTCGGAGTCAGTTACGCGGGTCCAGGCACCACCGAGGTTAGTCGTAAACCAAAGGCGGCCATCATCAGTCCCAGCCAATAACCGATTAGAGTCAGTCTTGGCTGCGGCGATAGTTGTTACTGTGCCGAATGGGTAATTCGGGTCGCGCCCGGGGCCGCCGGTAAGATCGGGACTAACAACCGAGAAATGCACCGCGCGGTCAGTCGAGCGATTAACCTGGTTACCGGCAAAGTACAGGATCGATGGGTTAGATGGATCGAACTGGACTGGGCTGAACCAATTCCATCGGGACGATACGGCCGAACCGAATCCCGGATCGGTATTGCCACCGTCAGTCGACCGGAAGCAAGCGCCGTATTGACTGCAGCCATAGACGTTATTCTGATCGGTCGGATCGATCAGCGTTTCCTCGCCGTCGCCGCCGATGTATTCGTTCCAGCCTGTGCCGCCGCCGTAAGAACGATTGCAGCCGTTATCCTGCGCGCCGCCCACGACGCGCGTGCTGTCCTGCTCACTTACATCCACGCTATAGAACTGCGTGTAGGGCTGGCTGCGGGCAAAGGTCCACTGATCATTCGAGCCATTGACATCCGATCGGTAAACGCCGCCGTCGCAACCGAGGTAAACACGATTGGCAACTTTGAGGTCCCAAGCCATGGCATGATCGTCGGCGTGCGGGCTGAATTCCGCCGTGAACGATGAGCCGCTGTTTTTCGATTCGCATAGGTAAACACCCGCGCCGAAAACGTGCGTTTGATCGAGCGGATCGACCCAGAGCCGGCCGAACCACCAGCCGTAACTGGCTTGCGCACCCGAGAGGTTCGAATCGTTCGGAAGTTTCGTCCAGGAATCGCCGCCGTCATCGGTGCGGTAAAGACCTTGGAAAGAGCCGTTAGTTTGAATAATGATGACGTAAAGACGCTGCGGATTCGACGCGGCCAATCCAATGCCGATGCGGCCGATGGTGGACGACGCCGCAGGAAGCCCATTCGTTAGGCGCTGCCACGTCGTGCCGCCATCGGTGGAGCGATAAACGCCTGAACCAACGCCGCCGTAAGTGCGCAGATCAGGCTCGCGAAAGTGGTCCCACATCGCGGCGAAGATTCGGCTCGGATTTGTTGGATCGATGGCGATGTCCACCGCGCCTGTGGTGTCGTTGTCCCCAGCGAGCACCTGTGTCCAAGTCGAGCCGCCGTCGGTCGATTC
>DATDFJ010000120.1:0-2591 GCA_036522675.1 Chthoniobacterales bacterium
ACGCCGCAGTTTTTCGGTGCGTTACGCTGGAACCAGCAACTCTTCGGCACCGTTCGTGATGCGGATGAGCGAGTAAAATGGGGCAATGCGGTCTGGCGCGTCGATGCCGCCCTCGGCTATCGCTTCACCAATTATCTTCAAGCCAAAATCCAGTACAGCTTCACTCATCAGGACGCCGACATTCAGGTCGGTGAACAGCTCGTCGCCGCTCAGCTCACCCTGAAATTCTAATCGGGCGCGCCCGCTGACTGCCGCGGCTTCCACATGCCGCAACTGCGACTGCGTTTATCGCAATGGCTACTTCATGTCGCAGCAGCACTGGTCGTACGTTTTCTTGGTGAACTTGCAGCACGACTTGCCGCCTTTCATTTCGCAACAGCACTCGTCCATCTTTTTGCCGGTGATTCGGCAGGTGATTTTTTCCGAGGCTGCGAATGCGCTGAGGGACAGCAAAGAAACCAGAGCCACAATTAAGAAGTTCTTCATCCAATTCTCACCTCCTTCAGGTCGCAATGTGCGACGCAATAAACGCGAAATAAAATCCAACAACATAAAGTCCGAGCGATGTGAAGAACACACTGGCGGCGAAACGTCGCATCCGCCGGCATGATTTCGCCTGCGCCGGATCGATCGGGCACGGCATGCGGCGATTCAAGTACATCGTCACTCCGGAGATCACGAGCATGGCCGCGGCGAGAATGAACAACGGAATTTTGTGTTCCGAGAGCCAGATTAGTTGAGGGATCGTCGTGATGAGAGTCGCGACGGCTGCGCCCGCACCGATGGACACAAGCAACGCCGGCATCGCGCAGCAAAGCAGCGTGCCCAACGACCCCACGAGCGCGACGCCTTCGATGACGATTGTGCGAAGGTAACTCATTTCGTCCGCGCGATACTCACGACTGAGTAACCGCTGTTCTTCAGCAGTTGCTTAATTTTGTTGTCGTCGAGCGTGCGCCCCTCCTTGCTGGCGATGGTGACGCGCTTGTGCTCAAGATCGACATCCACCGATTTCACTTCCGGTTGGGCCTTGAACGTCTTCTCAATTCCGGTCGCGCAGAACGCGCAGACCATGCCATTGACGGTCGCGTTAATCGTCTCGGCCGAAACCGCTGCCGTTAACGCAAAGATGATTGCGAGTGTAAGTAGTTGTTTTTTCATTTTTTGTTCTTCTCCTCAAAATTGAATGGTCCAGTTGAACATGATGTGTTGGTTGCTGCTGTAGCCGACCTCCAGCAGGTAGGTTTTGTAGAAAAAGCGAAGCAGCGGCGTGGCGACGAAGTGGTCGTGCTTCGCGGGATGATGATCGACCTGGAGCATGAGCCAGGTGTTTAGATCGTTGTAATTCGCCAGATACGGCGCGATCCCGATGCGCGCCCGTTGCCACACTGATTTTTCAATATCACCGTCCCAGACGAAACGCGGCTCATAGGAAAAGAAGAGCCGGCGCGATTCATAGTCAGCGAGAAACGCAGTCCACAGCGCCGGCTGGTTGTTTTCTCGGTAACGCGCGACGCCGGCGCCAGACATGTTGAAGATGTTTCCCTGTCCATTCGGCAGGTTCCAGCGCTTGAGCAGTGTATTGAACTCCGGGCTGAGCATGAGGATGTCTTTGCCGTTCTCCTCTTGCTTGATGTAGAAGCCGAACGCGTTCGTGGGCGTGAACGTGTAATCGAGCGCGAGCGTGTGCCCGGTCTCGTCGTTCTCCTGCATCACCATCGTGCCGCCGACGTAGGAGAGCGGTTTCGCTTCAGTCTGAAGCGAGGCGATTGTCGCGAATGTGAGTGATAAAAGGGTTTTTGACTTCATTTGATCCAGGACTGCGGCGAAGACACGGCGTGCCGGCGAATGGGCACACCACGGCTGTCAGCGTCCGTGGATCAGATGAGAAACGTGCAGAGGACCGCGAGCTGCGGAGCAAGCGCGCAGGATGGAGTGCGCGGAACGGAAAATTGTCGATCTAACGTTGCCTCAGACGGCGCGGTTGTAACGGTCGTTCCAGTGCCTGCCAGATCCAACTGCGACGAAAGATCTGTCTTTGCCAGCGGCTGTGGATCGGTACCGGTGTGTTTCGACGAAGTGGCGCAACATGCCTTGTTCGCGCAGGAGCCGGGTTGACAGGCCTTTTCACTTCGGACGTTTGAAAGAATGCAGCTCGCCGCCGAGATGCCGAGCGGAGCAGCGGCAAAGACGGCGAGCACCGCGATCGAGATCAGCATTCTGTTCATCGCTTTATCTGGTAGCACAGCTTAGACCGCGCGTCGAATGGATGCGTTCATTCGGCCCTCCAGAACGACGCCCGCCACGGCGTGACAGTCGGCGCGGGAACACGCCTCCAGTCGAATCCTTCGTCGAAAGCGCCCTTGCTCGGTGCGCGTGCTGGCATGAAACTTCCAACGTGACCACGAAAGAATTTTTTGATGCGCTTCGATCCGCGCCGGATCGCGCTCTGGTTTTCATTAACGCGGAGGGCGCGGCCGTCCATGCCGGTTATCATCTCACTGAGATCAAAGCCGCCACCTACGACACGGTTGATTGCGGCGGACAGCGCAACACCTGGGACGAGACGATTCTGCAGCTCTGGGTGCCGA
>DATDFJ010000121.1:0-2245 GCA_036522675.1 Chthoniobacterales bacterium
AAACAACGTCGGGATATTTGGCGAGCGTGCAGCAAATCTCCGGCAAAGGGTTCATCACGCCGGTCGAGGTCTCATTGTGAACGAGCGTGATCGTGTCGAACTTTCCCGACGCGAGCGCAAGATCGACATCTTTGTGGTCGATGTGTTTTCCCCAGTCTACCTGGAGCGGCTCGGCGTTTTTGCCGCAGCGCCGTGCGACATCGAGCCATTTGTCGGAGAATGCGCCGCACATGCAACATAGAACGCCTTTGACGACCAGGTTGCGGATCGCGCCTTCCATCACACCCCACGAAGACGAAGTGGAAAGAAACACCGGCTGTTTCGTGCCGAACAGCACTTGCAGGTTCGAATGAATATCGCGGTAAAGATTTTTGAAGTCATCGCCGCGATGTCCGATGGTCGGCCGCGCAAACGCGGCCAGTGTTTTCGCCGAAACTTCCACCGGGCCGGGAGTGAACAGTTTATCGTGAGGAATCATTCAAGTCTTACCATGCCCACGATACGCCACCATAAAAGGCGCGACCGTCACCCGGATGAAAAATCTGGGGCTTCGGCTGCGTGCGGGCATCGGCGATCACGTCGATCGAGGATGCGTAGCGTTGGTCGGTCAGATTTTTGCAATCAAGAAAGATCGACCATCCCGTGGGCTGGGCGAAGCCGATGCGAAACCCGAGCAGAGCGTAAGGATCGGCGAAAAGCGTGTTGGCGTGATCGACCGGATACCGGGAAAGATTGCACTGGATGTTTGGCGCGACGTAAAAATCCGTCGGCGTGCGATATGAAAGCTCCGCTTCGTAGACATGGATCGGGATGCCGGCGATGCGGTTGTCGCCGTAAACCGGATCGTGATCAAAATGGAAATCGTTGAAGGTGTAGCTCTGAGCGAACGAGAGTTGGTCGCCCGGCCGATTCTCGGTTTTGTAAAAAAAGAGATGATCGAGCAATTGCAGCTCGAGACCGGCTTCGACGCCCTGATGAATTGAGCGATGCACGTTCACGGCGCCGATGTCGTTGCCGAATTGATCGTTGAGCTCAAGTAATTCATCGCGCAGCCACGAGCGGTAGATCGACAATTCCCATTCGACACGCGGCCGTTGACCGCGCGTGCCGAGCTCAACTGTCCAGGCGTGCTGCGGATCCAGCGGCGTGTAAACAACACTCGAGTTCGGCCCCTCAGTGAACTCGACGAGGTTATCGAATGAGGGCGGCTGCCAGCTGCGGCTCACGTTCGCAAAGACCTGCCATCGCGGATCGAACTCATAGATCGCGCCGAACTTCGGATTAAATCCAAAAAACTCTTGGTCGCGAGATTGATCTCCCTGCGCGTCGCTCAGGAACTCGTCTCTGAAATCGCGCTCCGCAAAAATCGCCTGTACTGCGGCGACGAGCGACAACCGGTCTGTGACATAGAACTGGTCTTCAAAGTAAAGCGGCAGATTAATCGAAGTGGCGTCGCTACGCGCTGTTGTCGCACCAGGACGACCTTCGAGATTTTCGAAGTTTTGGCTGTTCTCGTCCTCGACCTGCGGGCTCGAGCCGATCGTAAAGAGATTGCGGCGCCCAAACAGCGGCTCGCGAGAAACAAAGTTAACATTGGCGCCGAAGTTATCGGAGTAAAACGTCTCGATGCCCTGGCGGAAATCGGGCGAAAAGAAGCCGCTCTTTTCCAAATCGCGGTGAAACCAAAACACGCCGGCGTCGACTTGGAAGTTGTCGATCTTGGCGGTGAGCTCGTCGGCCAGCCGAATGTAAGTCCAGTCTTTGCTCCAGTCCTGCTCGATGGCGAGCGGATTTGCCTGCTGCGGATCGCGCTCCAGTTGCGATTTGGTCAGGCCGCCGGGCAGGTCGCGATCAGCGCGATCCAAGCTGAGATAAAATCGGTTCTCAACATTGTCGCTAAACTTGTAACCGACATCCGCGAAACCGAGTTCGGTGTTTTCCTGGCTGTGCTCGCGAAACCCGTCGCGCACTCTCGCGCTGACAGAGGCAAATGCGTCCACCGCGCCTTTGAGCCCGCCGCTGCTCGCTTCGCCGCGGAAATAGCCGTAGCTGCCCGCTTCCACTCGTGTTTGGAACGGCGCGGCGTTGTAGCCAGTAAGCGGCCCGAGATTGATCGCGCCGCCAAGGGTCAGCGCGCCATATTTGAACGCGTCAGCGCCGCGATAAATCTCGGCATGACTGAGCGTCGTGACATCGAAATCCTCCAGGATCGCTTCGCCATCGGCCTGGTTGTAATTGAGGCCGT
>DATDFJ010000122.1:0-9806 GCA_036522675.1 Chthoniobacterales bacterium
CAAAGAATTCCCACTCGAAGGTCTCCCGAGCGAAATGCCCGACGTCGCCTTCACCAAATCCGCCCCGCTCGAAGGCGGCCCCTTTGTCACACGGCCCACCACCGCAACAACAAAAGACCGCGAACCGCGCGCACGGCCGCCGGAGTTGTAAACGCGCGTTTTCTCGCAGGTGTATCGATTGTAGTCGTAGCGACCGCTTTTGGCAGCGGAACAGTTGAGGAAGAACTCGCGGTTTACGATGCGCTCGTTGCGGCGGGTGTCCTTTCTGGGAAACCAAAGATACTCACGCTGGAAAATGAAAGCGTAACGCCAGATCCAACCCGGGAAGTGAAGGAGCTCAAGCGCGAGTTTCCGCGACTAGAGTAGAGCGCCTTACGCGACTTTGTTGCCAAACGCGACGCCACGACTCCGTTAGTTCAACAGCTAGCGCTTCGACCGGATTGGGTGCTCGTTGATGAGCAAGTCTTAGGAAGATTCGGCACTGATCCGCACAAGTACTGGGAGCGCTTCTATCGCAAATTTCGCGGATCGGCTGGGCGTGTGAGCCCATCGCGGGTCGGCTTCAATGCGACCAAGAGTCAAGCTCTGGTGTACGTGCTCAAAAGTTACGGAGACGTGGGCACTGATGGCGGCTGGTACTTTCTCGAGAAAAAGGCTGGCCAATGGAAACTCCGAAAACGCTACTTGAATTTTTTTTCGTGATTTGCTGCTGGCGACTTGGCATTTGTTGGGAAGCGCGCGCGACTTCGTTTCAGGACCACGCCACGCTCAGGAGCTTGGCGAAATCTGCGGCGGCGTTTTTACTGACCTCCAAGACTTGTTCGTGAGTAAGTTTTTCTTTCGTTAGGCCGGCGGCGAGATTGGTCACGCAGGAGAAGGCGGCGACCTCGAGGCCGAGGGCGCGGGCTTGAATGACTTCGAGGACGGTGGACATCCCGACGGCATCGCCGCCGAGATTTTGCAGTTGCCGAACTTCGGCGGGCGTTTCGTACTGCGGCCCAATCGTCCCAGCGTAAACGCCTTCGTGCAGTACCATGTCGGTCTTGCGCGCGGCGGCGCGGAACTTTTCGCGCAGATGAGGCGAGTAGGCGTCGGTGAGATCGACAAATTCAGGTGAGCCGGTTAACGGACTCGTTCCGGTGAGATTGATATGATCAGTGATCATCATCCACTGGCCGGGTTTGAATTTTGCGTTCAACGCTCCGGCGGCGTTGGTGACGATTAGTTGTTTGATTCCGGCCTCGGCGAGAACGCGCACAATGGAAGCGACTTCGCGCGCCGAGTAGCCTTCATACAGATGGACGCGGCCCTGCGCGAACACGACTTTGCAATTGTCGATCTTGCCTAGGACAAACCTGCCGGCGTGCCCGAGAACCGTCGGTTGCGGGATTTCACCGAATCCGCTGTACGGGATGAGCTGGTCGTTGCTTGTTTCGTCCACCAGTGAATTGAGACCGGAACCGAGAATAATTGCCGTCTCGGCGCGATAAGTGCGCAGTTTCCCAATCGCACTCGTCTGTCGATCTTGACTTCGCATTCTTGGTCGCCTCGACAGAATCCAGCCGACCGGCTTACGCCGCCGACACAGGCGGCGCACTGGCCGGGCGGCGTGTCGCGGCCATGACATCTGGTTTCGGGCGTTCCTCACGCTCGCCGAGTGCGCGCAAATCGGGTTTGGGATAGGCGATGCGGGTGTGGAGCATCGTCATCAACGTGAAGCGGAAGCGGTCGCGAATTTTTTGGAGGTCGCCGAGCGTGAGATCGCATTCGTCGAGCTGGCCATCGGCGATGCGTTCCTCGATTAGCTCCTGCACAAGTTGCTCGACTTTTTGCGGGGTTGGTTTTTCCAAACTGCGCGATGCGCCTTCCACGACATCGGCGAGACTAACAATCGCGCTCTCTTTGGTCTGCGGTTTCGGGCCGGGATAACGGAAACTGTCCTCGCGCACCTCGGGGATGTCTTCCTCGCGGATGTTCATGATCTTGCCGCCGGCGCGCGCGTCCTCCTGCTGTTGGAGCGCACGTTGATAAAAATAGGCGATGAGCGAGCTACCGTGATGCTCTTGGATGATATCGATGACGGGCTGATTCAGTTTATGTTTGAGGGCAAGATCGACACCTTCCTTGACGTGCGACATGATGATGAGCGCGCTCATGGTCGGAGCGAGATCGTCGTGCGGGTTGCGTTCGAAGCTCATGTTCTCGGTGAAGTATTCCGGCTTCACGAGCTTGCCCACGTCGTGAAAATAAGAGCAGACGCGGCAGAGCGTCGCATTGGCGCCAATCGCTTCGGCGGCGGCCTCGGCGAGATTCGCGACGACCAGGCTGTGGTGATAGGTGCCCGGTGCTTCGATCGTCATGCGGCGGAGCAAGGGGTGATTAAGGTCGGAGGCTTCCAGCCACGAAATGTCCGTTGTGATTTGGAAAACGTGCTCGAACATCGGGAGCAGACCGCCCACGAACGTTGCCGTCACGATGCCGTTGCCGATGGCGAGCGCACTTTGCACGCCGATCATTCCCCAGTCGTTCGCGATCGGCGAAAACAAGTTGATCGGGCCGATCTCGCCGAACGTGAGCGACAATAACCAGATCGCCAGTCCAACCCCCAGCCCGGCGCGGATGAGCCGGCTGCGGCGCCGGACCTGCAAGGTGAGATAAACGCCGGTAAAACCGCTGATCAAACTCGTGACAAGCACCGGCGCATCGATTTTTCCGAAGAGCACGCTGCTCCAAAGACTCACCGCGACGGCCGCATACAGACCGTGATTACGGCCGAGCAACACGCTCAGCGCCAACGGCGCGAATGCATACGGCGCGATCAGCGCGGCCATTTCCGGTTTGAGGAACCGGAACGTCTCGCCACCACAGAGCACGAACAGGAGCTTGGTTAGCGCGAGTTGCACAAAAATCGTGCTGAACACAAGGAAAACGCGCGAGTTCTGCGCAAATGTGCGCGGCTGATTGATCCAGAGCTGCGTTACGGCGATGGCCAGAAACAGCAGCGCGATCACGAAATTCTTCATCGGCTCGGGTTGCTGGCCACTGAAAATGAGGAAACCGACGCCGCTAATGAAGGCGGCCAGAATCGTGATCTTCATCCAGGCGGCACATTCAAGATTGTCCGCCCATTCGCGGCGCGCGCGGCGTCGGCGCAGTTTACGCGAGGCGAGACCGCGCCTCACCAGCCGGCTGCGTCTGAGGAAGTCGAACATTACGATCTTGTGTCCGTGCCTGGCGGCGCGCGGTGTTCCTGATAAGCGTTGATGATGGCGCGCACAAGTTCGTGCCGAACGACATCGTGTTCGGTGAAATATACCGTCGCGATTCCGGGAACATTGCGCAAGGCCTGCAATGCCTCCACCACGCCGGAACGTTTGCTCGCCGGCAAATCGATCTGCGTGATGTCACCGGTGACGACGCATTTGGAACGCGGACCGATCCGGGTCAGGAGCATGAACATCTGCTCGGTGGTGGTGTTCTGCGCTTCATCGAGAATAACGAACGCGTGATGAAGCGTGCGTCCGCGCATGTAAGCGAGCGGCGCGATCTCAATTGTTTGCCGCGCGACAAGGCGTTCGATCTCCTCGGGTTCGAGCATATCGCGCAGCGCGTCGTAGAGCGGCCGCAAATAGGGCATGATCTTTTCTTCCAGTTCGCCCGGCAAAAACCCGAGCGCCTCGCCCGCTTCCACCGCCGGTCTGGTCAAAATGATCCGAGCGACCTGGTCTTTTTTCAGCGCTGCTACTGCCAGCGCGACGGCGAGATAAGTTTTGCCTGTGCCGGCCGGGCCGATCCCAAACACGATGTCGTGTTTCTGGATGGCCTCGACGTAATCGCGTTGTCCGGGCGATTTCGCCACGATGGGCGGTTTACGCGGCGAGGTTGCAATTTTCGCCGCCGCGATATCCGTCAACGTCTGCTCGCGCGCTTCGTTCACTGAATTCAATGCATATTGGAATTCGTGCTTTTGAATCGGGACGCCCTGCTTTTGCGCGTCCTCCAGCTGGTCGAACACCTGCTGCGCCTTGTCGATCTTTTCCGGCTCGCCCTCGATCTTCACCCAGCCTTCACGCGTGGTCACTTTCACACCGAGCGAGTCCTCCATGTTCTTGAGGAGCTTGAGATCGTTGGCGTAGAGCGACTGCAGTTGCCGCGCGTTTTCGAAATGCAACGTGCGCGTTTCTGTCATCCAGGGGGTAATGGCAAGATCGACATTCAGCGCTTAGCGGAAGCCGTAAACCAACGCCCAGTGCGTGCGTTCCTCCGGCGATTCTTCCACCGCCACGATAATGAAATAACTGCCGGTGCTTTTTGGAATAATATGCGCCGCGGCGAAATGACCTTTCTCCCAGCCGTCCGATTGCTCGGCCAGCTTGCCATCCGAATCGTAAATGTGGACTGAGATCCGGGCCCGTTCCACTTCGGTGCCCATCCAGAACCAGTATTCATTTCCTTTGAATAACTGTTGCCGGACTGCTTTTTTCTCGCCCGAACCGAGATCGCCGCCCCAATAGTCCTCCCGCACTTGGAATCCTTCTTTAACATAGGGCTCGGCCGCTTGCAGCGCGAACGATTGCGCATCGTCCACGGACGCGAAGGTCGTGCGCGACAGCACAAGGAGCAGCGCAAGGCCGAGACTTCCGCGACTTAGAAAGCTGAGAAACGCGCGCATCAAATTCCCCTACTCCCGCGTCACGATGCCGTTATCGAGGCGGGTCGTGATGTCGTTGATTTTCTTGACGGCCTCGGGCGAAATACGCGCGTTGCCCACGTCGATGAGCGGTTTTACTTGGCCGAGGGCAGTCTGGATTTCGCGCACGATGTCGAGATTGAACTCCGGCATGGCCTGGAGTCGCGTCTGGAAATAACCGAGCAGGTCGGGCTGGTGCAGCAACTCGGCGCCCTGATCGGAGAAATGTTTTGTCACCACCGAGGTGAGCACCTGAGTACCGCGGAGCCAGCCCCCCAGACTCACGAGCTGCGACAATTTTTCATCGTGTACTTCGTTCATCGCCTGCTGAACACTGTTTTGCGTGCGATCGAGTTCCTGCCGCACGTTTTCCCAATTGCGCTTGTCGGCGGCTTCCGTAATCGCTTTGGCGTGTTGTGTGATCGAGCGTTCGACACCGATGCCCCGCGCGAGGGTTTGCACGCGTTGGCCTATTTCTTTCACAGTCGGCGCATCTTCCGCCTGCACCGCGATAAACCCGTCGGCGATCACCGTCCCGAGCAATAGCGCGATCCGCGGTCGCTCGGTAAAGTTGCTGCCCTTGCTGCTGCGGACGTATTCTTTCC
The DNA here is from genome assembly GCA_036522675.1 of Chthoniobacterales bacterium. Classification (GTDB taxonomy): domain Bacteria; phylum Verrucomicrobiota; class Verrucomicrobiia; order Chthoniobacterales; family UBA10450; genus AV17. The sequence goes on from DATDFJ010000122.1 coordinate 5,296, forward strand.
AGTTGACCGAGCCAAGCTTATTGAGCGCGCCGAAGACTTCGTTCGGCAGCGGCACGACCACGTCCTCGACTTTTTTGGACAATTGCTTGATGTCGATGCGCTGCGGCGCCTGGGCGGCCTGTCCGCACCAAGTGACAGCCAAGAGAGCGATGGCGCCCAATTTTAAAGATTTAGTAAACGAAAACATCGCGAGCTTCGACTGTTGATTTCGCACTCGTATTCAGGATTAATGAAGCACATTTTAAGCAGAACCTTCCGCCGCACAAATCGTTGTGCCTAACAATTTGAGTTTGTCACGCCTAAGCAGCATGCCCGCTCAACTTCGTGTTTCGCCCGCGCTATGGACTTAAAAAGGCTACAAAAAATTCTCGCGGCTGCGCCGAAGAAGCGACTTCTCGTCGTTGGCGACATTATGCTCGATGAATTCGTGTGGGGTAAAGTCGTGCGGATATCGCCGGAGGCGCCGGTGCCCGTTGTCCAGGTCAGCCGCGAGTCATTCGCGCTGGGCGGTGCGGCCAACGTCGCGCGGAACCTGTGCGAATTTACAAAGCACGTCAGCGTCGCGGGTATGATCGGCGCCGATCATAGCGGCGATTTTCTGCGTTCGCTGCTCAGTGGCCAGAGGATCGGCCTGTTAAATTCGACGATTCAGAAAACCTTTCGCACAATCGTCAAGACCCGCATCATCGCGCGTCAGCAGCAAGTCGTGCGCGTCGACCGGGAGCAGATTGTTGGGCCCTCTGCCGCTCAACTCCGTGGGATCATTGCAGCAATTGAAAAGCAACTCTCGAAAATTGATGCCGTGATCTTCGAAGATTACGGCAAGGGTTTTCTCAGCGACGAACTGATTAAAAAAGTGACGCGGGTTGCCCGTGCCCACAAAAAGATCGTTACGGCTGATCCGAATGCGACGCGGCTGCTCAACTGGCATGGCGTCACGGCCGTCAAACCAAACCGCATGGAAGCGTTTTTGGCCGCCGGGATTCCGTATCGTGATTCCAGTGAACCGCCTCCCGAGGATGTCGATCTTGTACGTGTTGGCAATGCGCTTCTCAAAACATGGGCCAGTGAAAGCGTTCTCATCACTCTTGGCGAACACGGCATGATGCTTTTCCGAAAGGGCGAGCGACCGCATCACAGCCCCACCAAAGCGCGCGAGGTTTTCGATGTCTCCGGCGCGGGTGACACTGCGATCGCGCTTTTCACACTCGGCCTCGTCTGCGGCGCCACTCCAATCGAAGCGGCCGAAATTGCAAATCACGCCAGCGCTGTTGTCGTCGGCAAACTCGGCACCGCCACTGTCACGCGCAATGAATTGATCGCCAGCTTCGAGCATGATTCGCGGTAATGCCAAAGCGGCCGCGATATTTGTCGATCGCGACGGAACGATCATGGAAGACGCCGATTACTGCTCCGACCCGAAACAAGTCCGCGTCTTTCCGGGCGCGTCGAATGCACTACGGCGACTGAAGACGGCCGGCTACAAGATCATCGTGATTACTAACCAGAGCGGCATCGGCCGCGGCTTCTTCACTGTCGAGCAATATCGCGCCGTCGAGGCGGAAATGTTGCGCCAGCTCGGCGAGGGTTTGATTGATGCGACGTATTTCTGTCCCGACGTACCGGACAAGCCCTCAAAATGCCGCAAGCCGGCGCCTGGAATGGTGCTTCAAGCCGCGCGCGAGCACGATGTCGATCTTTCGCGTTCGGTCCTCATCGGCGACAAAGAAATTGATGCCGAATGCGCGCACAACGCCGGCATCCGCGCCATTCGCGTGCGCACCGGCTTTGATCAGGCGACCGAAGATAGCTGCGCCGATTGGGTGGCCGAAGATTTGTCGGCAGCGGCGGACATCATTTTGAAATCATGGCAATGAACGCGCGGTCATCCCGAGCCGCGAACACGGCGAGGGACCTCATCCACTCGCTCGTGGCATACGAGGATAATTTGCACGATCCAACACCTTTTGTGAGGTCGCTCGCTTCGCTCGGGATGACAGGCCAGTGAAAGCGGTGGGAATTATTCCAGCGCGCTGGGGCTCCACGCGTTTTGAGGGTAAACCTCTACATCTTATTGCAGGTAAGCCGCTTCTTCGGCACGTTTGGGAAAGCTCTCAGCGCGCACAAGCGCTCGACGCAGTCATCATCGCAACTGACGACATGCGTATCGCCAAAGCCGCATTTGGGTGGGGCGCAGAGGTCGCCCTCACCTCTCCTCGGCATCAAAGCGGCACTGATCGCGTGGCCGAAGTCGCGCGGAAAGCGCCGCAATTTGAGTTCATCATCAACGTTCAGGGCGATGAGCCGCTGATCGACCCGAGGCTAATCGATCGGATCGTGAAGAAGCTGCGCTCTGATCGCAAGATCGACATCGTCACCGCCGCGCATCCTTTTGGTGATGCCGCGGAAGCTTCCTCTCCGCATCAGGTTAAGGTGGCCGTTGATCGCAACGGAGGCGCTCGTGATTTCTTTCGCGCACCCCCCCCAGCAAAAAAGGACCGCGCTTTAAAAATACTGCGCCATCAAGGCATTTATGGATTTCGCCGCGCGACCCTCTTGAAGTTTGTGAAGTTGCAACAATCGCCGCGCGAACTTGCCGAGTGCCTCGAACAATTGCGCGCTTTGGAAAATGGAGTAAATGTTCATGTGCTTCTCACAAAACACGGATCGCCGGGCGTAGATACACCTGCTGACGCCAAAACACTCGACCGTCAATTGCGTCGCGCCAACCGAGCTGGCTCCCGATGAAATACATTTTCGTCACCGGCGGAGTGGTCAGTTCGTTAGGCAAGGGCTTGACGGCTGCTTCGCTCGGCACGCTCCTCGAAGCGCGGGGTCTCCGCGTTGTCCTGCAAAAGTTTGATCCATACCTGAATGTCGATCCGGGGACGATGAATCCGTTCCAGCACGGCGAAGTTTATGTCTTGAACGACGGCGCCGAGACCGATCTCGACCTGGGCCATTACGAGCGCTTCACAAATTCCGTCCTCACGCGCCACAACAATCTCACCAGCGGTCAGGTCTACGAGACCGTCATCTTAAAAGAACGGCGCGGCGATTACCTCGGCAAAACTGTCCAGGTCATCCCCCACGTCACCGACGTGATCAAGGACCGTATCCGTGAAATCTCCGACGGCTCGAAGTACGATGTCGTCATCACTGAGATCGGCGGCACGACCGGCGACATCGAGGGGCTGCCGTTTCTGGAAGCGATCCGGCAGTTCATCCTCGAAGTCGGCGCGCAAAATGTCGTGAACATGCACGTGACGCTGTTGCCTTACATCAAAGCAGCGGCCGAACTGAAAACGAAACCGACGCAGCAAAGCGTCGCGAAATTGCGTGAGATCGGTCTCCAGCCGCAAGTCTTGATTTGCCGCACCGAAAAACCGCTCGAGCGCGAGGTGCGCCAAAAATTGTCGATGTTCTGCAGCGTCTCGGAGAAAGCAGTCATCGAGGAGCGTGACGTCGAGCACACGATCTATGAAGTGCCGCTCATGCTCTACTCCGAAGGTCTCGATGAGCTTGTCTGTGATCTGTTGCAGTTGCAAACGCCTGAGCCCCAACTGGAGAGTTGGAGGAAATTTGTCGAGTGCGTCATCAGTCCGCAGCGGCGAGTCAGAATCGCGATTGTCGGCAAATACATCGATTTGCAGGATGCCTACAAAAGTATTTACGAATCGCTCACCCACGCCGCTGCCAGCCAGGATTGCGGCATCGATCTCAAACTTATCGATGCGGAATCTCTCCAGGACCGAGTCGAAGCGCAGCTCAGCGATGTCTGCGGCATTTTGATTCCGGGCGGATTCGGAGAGCGTGGTGTCGAAGGCAAAATTAATGCGGCGCGGTATGCACGCGAGCACAACATTCCCTTTCTCGGCTTGTGCCTCGGGATGCAGGTCGCGACGATCGAGTTCGCGCGAGACGTTTGCGGCTTGGACAACGCCAACAGCACCGAGTTCGATTCGAACACGCCTGACCCAGTAATTTCGTTACTGGAGGAGCAGCGCGAAAAAATTCACACCAAAGGCGCGAGCATGCGGCTCGGCACTTGGCCGACGCAGATAGCGAAGGGAACACTCGCGGAAAAACTTTACGGTCAGGCTGAAGTAATGGAACGCCACCGTCACCGCTACGAATTCAACATGAAGTACCGGGAAAAGATGGCGGAGAAGGGATTCGTCATCTCCGGCACATCGCCGGACGGCACCCTCGCCGAGTTGATCGAGCTACGCGATCACCCCTACTTTATCGGCTGCCAATATCACCCCGAGTTCCAGAGCAAACCGAACAAACCGCACCCGCTTTTCCGAGGATTCATTCAAGCCTCGCTCGAATATCAAAACCGGCGAGACCGACCGGGCACGACTGGCAAGGAATCAAAGCGCCGTGTGACCGATCAAGAACTCGTCCTGCAACGCTAGGCCGACGGCCCTTCTCAATCGAGCGGGCTCTTTACCGCAATGCACGGTTTGTTGAGCACGTGCGTGTAAATCATCGTCGTGCTGAAATTT
>DATDFJ010000123.1:0-2647 GCA_036522675.1 Chthoniobacterales bacterium
TGACAGTCTAGGCAAAAGATTGAACAATCGCTCACCAAGACTGTCTAGGCTTACAAATTTATGGCCAAAGAGAAACCGGATCTTGTTTACGGAACGCTCGACATGTTGATCTTGAAAGCGCTCCTGCACGATCCGCGGCACGGGCTCGCGATTGCGGACCGGATCCATCAAATGTCGAAAGATATTCTGCACGTCGAGCAAGGCTCGCTTTACCCGGCGCTTTATCGATTGGAGGCGCAGGGATTGATCAAGGCCGAGTGGGGCGTGTCGGACAACAATCGCAAGGCGCGCTATTACAAACTGACGTCGGCGGGTCGCAAGCAGCTCGCCGCCGAGCAAGAGCATTGGTCCCGGATCACCAAAGGGATCGATTTGGTTTTGTCCCGGGCCTAACGATATGCCGAACGTTCGGGCCTGGTTTTCGCGGTTGTTTGGATTGTTTCGAAAAGAGCGTCGCAACGTTGAGATGGCGGAAGAGATTCGGCAACATGTCGATCTTCTCACCGAACGAAACATCGCTGCGGGAATGTCAGCGACGGACGCGCGCAATGCGGCCTTGCGCGAGTTCGGTGGCGTCGAACAAATCAAGGAGACCGCCCGCGAACAACGCGTCTGGCGATGGGCGGATGAATTTGTTCAGGACGTGCGCTTCGGCGCGCGCATGCTTTTGCGGACGCCGGGCTTTTCGATCCTGGCGATCCTTTGCCTCACGCTTGGCATCGGAACCAACGCCGCGGTCTTGAGTTGGATCGAAGGAATTCTGGTTCGGCCGTATCCATCGGTCGCGCACCAGGACCGGATGTTCGCGTTGAATGCGACGACGCGCGGCACGCCTGGATATACCGGACTCTCCTACCCTGAATTTCTCGATTACCAAAAAAATTCCACGCTCTTCGAGTCGTTCATCATCGACCGAATCATGGGGACGTCGTTGAGCGTGGGCGATCGCGCCGAGCGCGCACCCGGTGGAATTGTTTCCGCAAATTATTTCGATGCGCTTGGAGTGAAACTGTTTCTCGGACGCGGCTTTCGCCCGGAAGAAGGCGAAGGTCGGAACGCGCATCCGGTGACGGTGATCAGTTACCGAACATGGAAGGATCGTTACGGCGGCGATCCGAACATCGTCGGCCGCCTGCAATATCTGAACGGTGTCCAACACACGATCATCGGCGTCGCGCCGGAGAGATTTCACGGCACATTCATCGGATATTCGTTCGCCTTTTGGGTGCCAACCTCCATGCAAGAGACGTTCGACACCACCGGTTACAAACTCGAAGACCGCAGCGCGCGTTGGATTGAAGGCTTCGCATTCCTCAAACCTGGCGTGACGCAACAACAGGCGAACGCCGAACTGCACGCGATTTCGCAGCGCTTGGAAAAAGATTACCCGCAAATAAATCGCGGTCGAGACCTCTCGATTGTGCCGTTGTGGAAAACGCCGTTCAATCAGGCCGGCAACATGACTTCGACCCTCGCGATTACGATGGCGGTGGTTTTTTTTGTTCTTCTCATCGCGTGCGCGAACGTGAGCAATCTGTTGCTCGCGCGTTCGCTGCTGCGTCGGCACGAAATGACAATGCGACTCGCGCTCGGCGCAGGACGCCGCCGTTTGATCAAACAACTCTTCACTGAAAGCCTGTTGCTTTCGCTCATCGCCGCCGGCGGCGGAATCGCGGTCGCCTATTCGTGCCGTAACGCCCTCGTGCTCGCCTTCCCCCCGCCCATGGCGGGAACCATCATTGATCTTTCAGGACAAATGGATTGGCGCGTGTTGGTCTTCAGCGCGGCCATCTGCATTGGCTCGACCATGCTCTTCGCACTGATGCCCGCGCTTCAGGCGAGTCATGTCGATCTTTCCGGCGCGCTCAAAATCGAGGGTAGCGGCGTGGCCGGCGGCAAAGGCCGATCGCGATTGCGTTCCGCGCTCGTTCTGATCCAGGTGTCATTGAGTTTCGTTTTGCTCGCCGGCGCAGGACTGCTTTTGCAAAGCGCTCAGCGGATGCAAAACGCGAGCCCTGGTTTTTCGACGGATGTGATTGTTTCGGGCGCCGACTTGTTTTCGGCTGGCTACAATTTGGAACGCGCCAAATCTTTCCATACCCAACTACTCGATCGCGTGCGCGAAATTCCCGGTGTCGAATCGGCCGCTCTCGCGCGAATCATGCCGTTTAGTTACCAGGTTTTCTCGGAAGCGCGCCTGGAGTTCGACGGCTACCAACCGGCGCCCGACGAAAAAACAAGCCTGGCCTACGTGGAAGTCGGCGAAGATTATTTCAAGACCCTGGCCATTCCAATTGTTGCCGGTCGCGAATTCCAGCGCGCGGACGACGAGAACGCACTGTCAATCGCCATCATGAATGAAACCATGGCCGCCAAGTATTGGCCGGAAAAAGATCCAATCGGGCAACGAATTAAAATGAAGGACCGTTGGCTGCAAATTGTCGGCGTGGCCAGGAACGTGAACTACGACACTAAACAAGAGCCGCCTCGATCGTTCTTCTACGTTCCGGTGCGACAGAATTTTTCGGTGAGCAATGCCCTCCTTATTCGCACGCGCGAAACGCCGAGCGCACTTAGGAACCCGCTCGCGCGCGAGGTGCACGCGCTCGATTCCACTTTGGCGCCGATCGCACCCTTCCGCGTCCAG
>DATDFJ010000124.1:0-5915 GCA_036522675.1 Chthoniobacterales bacterium
CGCATCTCGGAACTCGCATTTCTCATTGCCGCACCAGACGAATTTCCGGGTTGAAGTGACCGAGCCGTTTGTCTTCTCGACGATTTTGGTGCAGCGGCTCAGGCCATCATAGGTGAACTCGCTGCGGTTTCCGCTCGTATAATTGATCGCCGTCAACCGATTGGCCGCGTCCCATTCGAATGTGCGGGTGAGCCCGTCGTTCGTGAGACTGCCGTTGTCATCATAGCTCAACGTGCGATTTGTACCGCCGCTCTGGGTGCGGATTTCGTTGACGTTGTTGGGAGTCGACACTGTGTTGGTCGTTCCGACTGTTTCTGAGGTGCGATTGTCGGCCCAATCGTAGTCGTACAGGTAATTGGTGATCAGCGCATTGGTCGCGTCATTCTTTAATGGTGCGCGCTTCAACTTATCGGCGTCATCATACGTCAGGTCGTAGCGTTGCGGCGCGGGTGAGAGACCGGGGTAGTTCTTTCTCCAAGTCAGGATCTGTCCTTCATCATCGTAGGTGTAGTCGAACTGCGAAATTAGCGTACTGGTGCTCGTGCGATTTTGGATCCGTTGGAGGCGTTTGTCCCCCAGATTGTCGAAGTAGGTGTAGTTGGCCGTCGGCACCGCCACCCCGCCGGGATAGGTCAACTTCTTCAGCCGGTTTGTGGGATCGTAGTAGGTGTAGGTGAACACGCCGAGCTTGTTGCTGTTGCTGCTGATTCGACCAAGGCTGTCAAACGCCCACGTCTGCGAATCGGTCGCTCCATTGATGGATCGGGTATTGATGCGGCCAATTGCATCATAACCAAATGTGATGGTGTCGTTCGAAAGCGGGCCGTCAATGCTGGCCAGTCGCCCTGCGCCCAAAAGCATCGGATCGGTGATGGGATTGTATCCATAGACGGTCGGGCCCGAGCCATCCGTCATCGTCAAGACGCGATTGTAATTGGGATCGTAAGTAAAACTGACCGATGGCGTCGGCGGAACGAGCGGCTGACCGTTGGTGTCGGTGTAGGTGATCTGCTGAATGTCGTCGTCGAGGAAATAGGTGTAGTTGGTTCGCTGGTTTTTGGCGTCGGTCGAGGATTGCAACCGGCTGGTCGCGCCGGCACCTTGTGCCGCCGTCTGGCCATCGTAGAGGTAATTGATCGCCGTGCCATCAGCGAACAGCTTTTGGTAAACGCGTCCCTGAATATCGCGGTTGAACGTCGTGGTATGATTTAACGGGTCGGTGATGCTGGCGAGCTCCCCACAGCCGCACCAGCCAAACCGGGTCCGGTGACCGAGTGGATCGGCAATCCAATCCATGTGCCGGTTCGAATCGTAGTGCCGCGTAGTGACCAGCCCGCGCCGATCGATGCTCGTCGTCAGGTCGAGAATTGGCACGAGTCCCTGGCCAAAATCCTGAGTGTACTGAAACTGCTTCGTCGTGGTATCGGGGTAAGTGATCAGAGTGGGCCGGTCGAGGTTGTCGTAGGTAGTTGTGACCATGTATCCGTCCGAGTCTGTTACGGTGCTGATACGGTTGAAGCTGTCGTAGGAGAAAGATAGGACGGCTGAGGCATTGTTAAACGGTGGGCTGGTTATCGAAGTGAGATAACCAATCGGATGTCCCGGCGAGCCGTCACCATACCCGAACGTCGTTGTTTCGCCATTGGCATTCTGGCGGGTGAGGATTTGACCATTGCTGCCGTAAGTGAATGTGGTCACAACGCCGATATCGTGACTAGTGAGAGGCTCGTGGAAGGAGTTGTAGGTGTGCTGCTCAACGATGTCCGCGGGCTGCCCGTCCGGATCCGTACTCTGCCCGGCAGGATTTCTCTGATAAACGGTCAGCAGGTCGATGTTGTTTGTATCGTAAACGTAGCTCGTAACCCGGCCGGTCACGCCGCTGCGCGAATCGGTCGCCTTCGTAATCTTCCCGGCTGCATTGTATTCGTACTGATAGAGCTGCGTCGTTGTGCCGTCGGCGAGAACGCGTCCTATTTTGATCGGCCGATTGCTGGTGCCTGTTAACGTCGCTGTCTCGCTGTAGGCGTAGTTTGATGGACAACAGCCCTGATCAGGACATGGCGGCTGATTCGGATAATCGTAATTGTACCAGATTCGCGTCTCGAGCGGCTTCTTCTCACTTTCAACAATACCGCTGGACCAGCCGTAGTCGTAGCCAGAGGTGTCCGTTGAATGCAACCAATGAAACAGCTCTGCCTCGGAATAATCCGCGGCCTGGCAGCTAGAGGGGACGTCTTTGCAGGACTGAGACACCTCGGTAAAGGCTCTCTTACTCCAGAAGAACGTGTTGCGCGCGTACATGACCGCATTACGATTGTAAAGCCCACAGGGGATAGGCTCGTTCAGCGAAGATGGAATTTCAATGTCGGAGCGCTCATTGAAATCGACGCGTTCAGTGTCGCCGATCGGATCGGTCGCTTGGAGCCAGCGAGTCCGATCACACAGATGATCAGGATCGGTGCTGTGATCATCGTACTGAAAGTTCGTCGTTCCATAGGGAGTCGTCAGCGACGTGATAAAATCGGCTTTCAAGCCAGTTCCGTAGGTGAATGTCGACGTTAACCCACCCATGTCGGTTATCGTCTTCAGGTGGCCATCAGAGTAGTACTCGAAGCTGGCGACGCGGTGGAATGGATCCTCGACGCTCGTGATACGCCCGATGTTGCTTGGATCATAGTGAAATGTCGTCGGCTGGCCGACTGCATCAGTCATTGTTTGGATGCAAAAGTTACTATCGTACGTAAGCGTGATCGAATTGCCCGCTGGATCAGTGATCTTCGTAAGGAAAACTCTCCGCCCATCGCCGACGGTCGAGTCAGGGTAATCAAACGTTTCCTTTGAACCATCCGGAAGGTCTCTTTCATATGCCGTGTCAGATACTCGGATCAAGACAGCTTGGCTGTAAACGCCTGGATCATACGTTCCTGTCTGTGAATTGTAGTTCTTGTACGTTTCTGCTCCGCCGCCTTGCACGTATAACTTTGGATTAGTGTAAGGACCGTACGAGTTGTCGATGATGTATGAGAGCCAGTTGAATGTCCACTTGGGACCGAGGTTAGAAAATGGAAAGGTGCCGACCGGCTGGTTAGCATCCCGCTGGTTATAAGTGACAGTAAAATCTACGCTTTGCCCGAATGGCGGATTATAGAAGAGCGGCGTGTCTACGATGTTCAGGCTCGCAGCTGCGGCGTGCAAACTGTATTGTGCCATCGCTGGACTGGACGTCGTGTCAGAATCAGTAGCGCATCGCCGGCCGCCAACCTTCTTATCGGACGGTTTGGTAATATCGGGATCAGTACCAAGGGTTTCCCCACCGCCCCAAACTTGGTTACCTTCGCTGCGACTTACGGGCGTCCAGCCAGTCGGTAGTTGCTCCGATGGGACCAAGAAATATCCGCTCCCTTCGGCATCGATAGCCTCGCTACTTACCCAGAGTTGTTCACGTAACGTCGGATCTGCAACAAGATAGTTGTGTCCTTCACGTCTAAGCACGGTGCCAAAATGGCCAACTTTCCAGTTGACGATACATGGCGTAATGATCGTCGAACCTGGTGCACGTTTGGCCATTTTATAGTTGAGGCCTACGGTATCCGTTAGGTTGGCTAGTTGGGCCAGGGATGTTCCTCGCGAAGTCGTCTTCGCCGAGAGCAATTCCTGAGGTGGAGCGCTCGTGTGGTATTTCGCGTTATAAAGGATTGCTACGGCTGTCGGCCCACAGCGACGTGTCTCTTCCGGTCGGTGCTTTAGCGACCAGGCTCCTTCTGCCGCGGAAGTAATCAATTCGGTCGCGGGCCCGCTGATTTCGCGCCGGCGTAGCTCGCCGAGCAGCAGCTCGGCTTGGTCCGGACGGCCTAGTTGCGTATTCAATTTCGCCAGTCTCGCGCCTATCCAGTTAATCGATGGTTGGAGCTTCGGCTCCGTTTCGTGCCTGCCGAGTCTCCATCCCCTCTCCAAAAACCTGAGTGCTTTAGAGAAATAGCCGGCTCTAAGAGAGTTCGTCGCCAGGCCGGCTAAGAGTGAGATACTCCACGGCGAATTCGGATGCGTCTTTAGAAATGACTCCAAAGCTGAAATGTCATCTTCACGACTTCTTTGAGAAAAAGCGGTAAGTGCTCTGCCGAGTGCTGCATTTTCGCCCGTGGACATCCGCGCGCTACCGGGCACAAGAGTGTGCCCTGCGATCAGCGCCCGCGAAATTTCTGCGTCAGTGGGCTCGCTCGAGAATTCAGGAAGCTGAGTCGGTGGCGGCACTTCGTGACCAGTGCGGTTGACCTGCACATTCTTCACCGCTGTTGGGCTAGACGTTGGCTGTTTACCGGGTGCAGCTGGCGTGGCGCCGGGCAAGACGGCCGCGCGAACCTACACTGGCATGGTTGTCGCAAGCTGCGCAACGGCCACAACGGTAGTGATGACGCGGAAATGCGGCGGTAGAGGGCGCTGCTGGAAGTGCTTAGAGCAGGGAGTAAGTCGGAGAGGGTTCATAGGTTGGCCTTTTGCAATCGTTGCCCTTAGCCACCTCCGCACCTGCTGCCGATCAAAACAGTTTGGGAACAATTCAAAACAGTTTGAGAACAGAATTCCTACCGACCGAAGTCGCTAACAAACGTTCGGATGTCGGCTATCTCCGCAAGTTCCAAATATCGCCGTCCACCACAATAGCGGTTTGCAAGCTTGTTCTGCTGCGAGACAATCAGCGCATGTCGCGGGTGCCGTCGTGGTTCCTGGTGGTGATTATTTGGGCGGCGATTTATTTGCCGGCACTCGGCTTGTTTGAAATCAAGGGCGAAGAAGGGCGGCGGATTTTACCCGCCATCACCATGCTCGACACGGGCAATTACGTCGTCCCGAAAGTCGGTGGCATGTGGTATTTCAGCAAGCCGCCGCTGGTGAACTGGCTTATAGCGGGTTCGTTCAAATTGTTCGGTGTCCGCAATGAATGGACGGCGCGGCTGTCGTCGGCGCTATGCGTGCTGGCGGTGGCGCTGGCGTTTGTCACGGTTGCGCGCACGGCTCTTGGCCAGCAAGGATCGACAATCGCTGCGCTCGTCTGGCTAACCAATCTTGGCATCCTTGAGAAAGGACGGCTCATCGAGATCGAAGCCCTTTATGTGTCGCTTTGCGCGCTCGCGATCGTTTGCTGGGTGAGCTGGTGGACGCAACAACGTTCGCCCTGGCTGAGCTGGACGGTGCCGTGGATTTTTCTCGGGCTCGGCTGGCTCGCGAAAGGTCCGACGTTGCTCGTGTTCTTTTACGCGGTCGTGTTGGCGGTGATTTTCTGTAGTGCCAGCCGCGCCGGGTGCGACCAAGCGGGCGACACGCCCGCCGCTACAATCAGCGATCGGCAATCAGAAATCAGAAATCAAAAATGGCGCTCGCTGGTTCATCCGGCGCATTTTGTCGGCCTCCTCATCATGCTCGCGATCTTCGCGGCGTGGGCCGTGCCGTTTTACGAAATGACGGTGCGCCAGCAGCCGCTGGAAAAATGGTCCGGGCAATTCGTCGGGCGGCTGACCGGAGATTTTTTCCGGCCGCATGTTTGGATTTCAACTTTGCCGCGTGGATTGATCTACTTTTTGCCGTGGCTGTTGTTTTTGCCCTTCCTGCGTTTGCAAAGATTTGATGACGAGCGGCAGCGAGTACTCGCACGCGCGCTAATTTGGGGCAGCGCCGCTCCGTTTTTTCTCGTCGGCATGATCCCCGGAGGAGCGGCCCGCTATTCGTTACCGGTGATTGCGCCGTTTTGCTGGTTGACGGCGATCAGTTTTGCGGAGAACGCGTTCGCCGTTCCGACTTGGCTGCAATGGCGATTCACGATTCACGATTCACGATTGACGGCCGAGGATTCCGCAGGCGACACGCCTGCGGGCCACAGAGGCAGGCTGCCTGTGTTCCAATCGCTCGGCGTGCCGCTGGTT
>DATDFJ010000125.1:0-4950 GCA_036522675.1 Chthoniobacterales bacterium
TCGCGGGAAGAGCCGTGGCATTTTTGGGGACCATACCTGGCGGAGCGCGCGTGGGGCACGGTGCGCGAGGATTACAGCGCGGACGGAGACGCGTGGAATTATTTCCCGCACGAGCATGCGCGATCGCGCGTGTATCGCTGGAATGAAGACGGGCTTGCCGGCATTTGCGATCGCAAAGGCCGGCTTTGTTTCGCGTTCGCCTTTTGGAACGAGTGCGATCCGTTTTTGAAAGAGCGGCTTTTCGGGCTGAGCGGCCCGCAAGGGAACCACGGCGAAGACGTGAAGGAAGTTTATTGGTACACCGATGCGACGCCGACGCACAGTTACATGTCGATGTTGTACCGCTATCCGCAGGCGGCCTTTCCCTACGAGGAGCTCGTTAGGCAAAACGCGGCGCGCGGAAAACTCGATGGTGAGTTTGAGAGTTGGGACACTGGAATTTTTGCCGAGAATCGCTTCTTCGACATCCTGATTGAGTACGCCAAAGCCGCGCCGCACGACGTTTTGGTCCGGGCGACGGCGACGAACCGCGGGCCGGAAGCGGCGACGCTGCACATTTTGCCGACGATCTGGTTTCGCAACACGTGGAGCTGGGGCCGCGACGATCGCAAGCCAAATCTGCGCGCGCGTACGCCGCAGGAAATCGAGGCGACGCATGAAAAACTGGGCACATACCGGCTCTACTGCGAGGGCGCGGATGAGCTGCTCTTCACCGAAAACGAGTCCAATTTCGAGCGGCTGTGGGGCGTTGCGAATTCCTCGCCTTTCGTCAAGGACTCGATCAATGACGCCATCGTCCATGGCAAGATCGAGCGTGTAAACGCAGAGCGCTCAGGCACGAAAGCGTCTGCGCACTACAAGTTCGCGATCCAGCCTAACGAATCGCACACGCTCCGATTACGCCTGGTCAAGATCGACAATCCGACCCAAGCCGGGCCGCCGGCGAAACCGGCACAACCGGCGCGCTCGCGCGAGCTCGCATCGGCGATCGAGATCTTTCGCGATTTCGATGCGATTTTCGAAAAGCGCAAAGCCGAAGCGAACGATTTTTATGCCGAGCTCGCGCCGGCGTCGCTGAGCGAGGAACATTGCACCATCCAGCGGCAGGCGTTCGCGGGATTACTTTGGAACAAACAGTTCTATCACTACATCGTCGAGCAATGGCTCGACGGCGATCCGACGCAGCCGCCACCGCCGCCTGAACGGCAGAGCGGCCGCAACGCCGGCTGGCGTCACGTTTACAACGACCGCGTCATGTCGATGCCGGACAAATGGGAATATCCGTGGTACGCTTCGTGGGACCTGGCGTTCCATTGTATTGCGCTGGCGCTGATCGATCCGCACTTGGCCAAGCAGCAGCTCGAGCTGATCGCGCGCGAGTGGTATCAGCACCCGAACGGACAGATCCCGGCCTACGAATGGAATTTCGCCGATGTGAATCCGCCCGTGGTCGCCTGGGCCGCGTGGCGCGTTTTCCAGATCGAACGCAAATATGCCGGCGAAGGCGACCGCGCATTTCTCGAAACCATTTTCCACAAAATGCTGCTCACCTTCACCTGGTGGGTGAATCGGAAAGATTCCGAGGGGCACAATATTTTCCAGGGCGGTTTCCTCGGGCTCGACAACATCGGCGTGTTTAATCGCAGCGAAATGCTGGCCGGGGGAACACTTCTGGAACAGAGCGATGCCACCAGCTGGATGGGAATGTTTTGCCTCAACCTGATGCGGATCGCGATCGAGCTGGCGCTCCACAATGACGTTTACGAAAACATCGCGACCAAATTTTTCGAACACTTCCTCGGCATTGCCGGCGCGATAAATACGCTCTGCGGCAAAGGCATCGGGCTATGGGACGAGGAAGACGAATTTTATTACGACGTGCTGCGCACGCCGAGCGGTCGCTTTTTCCCGCTCAAGGTCCGCTCGCTCGTCGGCTTGATGCCACTGCTGGCGGTCGATGTCATACAACCGGAGCTGATCGACGCCGTTCCCGAATTCAAGCGGCGGGTCGAATGGTATCTCGAACATCAACCTGATCTGGCGAGTTTGATTTCACGGTGGCAGGAACCGGGGATGAAAGAGCGCCGGCTCGTCGCTCTTACTCGCGGCCACAGAATGAAATGTCTGCTCCGGCGCATGCTCGATCCGGAGGAATTTCTCAGCGACTACGGCGTGCGTTCACTGAGCAAGTTTCATCAGGCGCACCCCTACTCGCTCACTGTGCGCGGCGAACAAAAAATCGTCAGCTACGAACCTGGCGAATCGCAAAGCGGACTCTTCGGCGGCAACTCAAACTGGCGCGGGCCGGTTTGGTTCCCGATCAATTATCTGCTCATCGAATCACTCCAGCAGTTCCACCATTATTACGGCGACGATTTCAAGGTTGAATGCCCGACGCGCTCAGGAAATTTGCTGACGCTGCGCCAAATCGCCGACGAGCTTTCCAATCGTCTGATCAAACTTTTCCTGCGCGATAAAAATGGTGAACGGCCATTCGAGCGCGTCCAAAATCGATCCGCCTCCGCCAAGGCTACGGCGGACAGGCATCGTGATTTCTGCCTGTTCCATGAATATTTCCACGGCGACACCGGCGCGGGTTTGGGCGCCTCGCACCAGACCGGCTGGACCGCGCTCGTCGCCAAACTGATTCAGCAACAAGGCGAGTTCGGCACGATCGGATAATTCCTATCTGCAGCGGCCGTCTTTGACCGCTGCTACAGAAGCAGCCATGCAGCCAGCCCGGCCGACTTTTGTTCGGCGCGCCAATGCTTTTCCCCACGACCAAGATCGGCCAGAGCGCGCTTTATTTGCGCGGGCGATCGTCGCAACGACTTCGCTGCCAGCGCGTAAATGTCGCGTTCTCTGAAAATGGCGCAGCGAATCCCGCGCGTTTGCAGCGCCGCCTCCAGGGTGGTGCGGAACAGCTGCCCTTCCAGGGCATGTGCGCGGACGTGCGGGTTCGCAATCGATTTAGGTTCAATCACGCTTCCAACCACCAGAGCGGCACGAGCAATCGCGTATCCGTTCTTCACACGTCGCTGCACAAGATCGACAATCGATTTCTCGGTCGCGCGACCGACACCCTGTATCCGGCGTTTCAGTTTCGCTTCGTCTGTCTCGAGCGTACCAAACCCCGCGTGATATGGCTGCTGCGTCTCTGGCGCCTGCGGATCGGCGAGATTGATAACTTCACTCATGCACAAGCGCGGCGCGCTCGACGAACCACCGACGATGACCGCAGTGGCCCAACCTGATTTCACCCGAAATCCCAGTGCCGCGCGAGTTGCTTTCACTTTGCGCAATCAGCGGCGCATGATGTGGATGGCGAGGATGCGGCTCTGGTGGCGCGCGAGGAGATAATCGATGAAGTCGCCGATGATCGAGTTCGGTTTGTGCCCGAGCTTGGTCACGACGCGGCAGATGAGAGTGCGGCTGCGACTGTGCCATTCCAGGTTGATTGCGCCGTGCACGTCGCGCGCGCTGTGAATCTTGGCCCAGCCATGGGGACGGCCCGGCTGCTTCGACCACGCTTTGATGAAACCGAACTTCTTTTCCAATTGCGGATCGCGCGTGATCTGGCTGCGCAACGAGCCGCTGTCGGTCGCGATCACCTGAATCACCGTTTGCACTTCTCGTTAGGTTCGACGCGTGCTCAAATTTTGCAATGAGCTCTGTAGCGGCGGTCCCTGACCGGCGTCCAAAATCTGCGATTCGGCGCTCAGGGAGCGCCGCTACAGTTCCCGATACATCACGTAAACATCGACATATCCTTTGGTTGGATGCCGGAATGCGCGTGGCAGCGTTCCCACGATTTGGATGCCGAGCTCTTGCCAGAGTCGCACCGCCGATTCGTTCGTCGAGATGACGAAGTTGAACTGGAGCGCGCAAAAACCGAGCCGGCGCGCTTCGCTCACGCAATGCTCGCCCATCGCGCGACCGATCCCCTGCCCGCGCGCGCTGCGATCTACAATGAATCCCGCATTCGCAACGTGCGCGCCGCCGCCCGATTGATTCGGATGCAAACTGTAGCTGCCCACGATGTGAGTATCCTTTTCAGCCACATAAACGTGCGCCCGGCGTTGAAACCAGTAGGCCAGCGCCTCTTCGCGCGGTGTCTCTGGGTCGAGCGGATAAGTCTCGCCAGCCGCGATCACTTCACGAAAAATCTCCCAGATCGCGCCGCGATCGGAATCATTGGCGCTTCGAATCGTCATTTCCACTGATCGGCTTTCGGATCCCAGAACGCGCCGGTCAACCCGATGGAAGCGAAGATCGATACCATTTCGTCCGGCGCGGGCCGGCGGGATTCGAGAGTAAGTCGATTCGCATACCAATGGAGGGCGAGTTGCCAAAGTTGTTCGACACTAACGAGCGGGCGTCGCGGAATGTGGTGCGCCTCGCACCATTGATCGACCGTCTCTTCCGACCGGAAGAGGAGCATGGTTGCTCAGGTGAAAACAATGTCGTCCCACCAATGCGCGGCCGGAACCGCGAAATGCGCGACGTACGATTTCAACACCGGCACGCCCTGTTTCACTTCGAGCGCCAAAGGTTCGCCGCTGTAGCCATCGGAAGCGCGGCTGATCGCATCGCAGTGCAGCGCAGCAGCGATTCCGTAGGCGTCCCAAACACAGTTCGCGTAATAGCGTTTGCCGTTTGCTTCGACCGGGAACGCGGTCGTTACGCCGGAGAAAGGCGGCGCCATTCTAATGCGAGCCGAATTGCCCGGCTCGGGAACAAGGAGACGCTTCGCATGAAGCCGCGCAAACGCGCCAAGCACGTTTTCTTTATCGATGTCGATCTTGCGCGAAATCTCGTTCGCGTCTGGGACAGCGCCGGTTTCGGCCGTGACCGCGTAAATGGCGAGCTTAACTTTGGTGTCGAGTTCGTTGCTCACATTCTAATTGTAGGGCAACCGCATCGGTTGCCGAATCAAATCGGCAGGCGGAG
>DATDFJ010000126.1:0-9401 GCA_036522675.1 Chthoniobacterales bacterium
GTCGAGCGGCTCAAGAAAGCCTACGCCGGGGCTCACCCGCGGGCGTAATCAACTGTCATCCCGAGGATAAGCGAGGGATCTCGCGATATCACTTGGCAGCAGGCAATGCGGGAGGCGCGGACTTCTGCTCTACAATCGTTCCTTCAAACGTGATTCTGGGGTCATTCACTTTGACCAGTTCATTCAGTTCGTAAACGTTGCGGTAGCCGTAACCATACAGATTAACGTAGGTAGGAATGTTCAGTGCCATCATCAGCGGTTTGGCTTGGACGGCGAATTGGGTGACAACCGTCTTGTCCGCTTTCGGACGCGGCCGAGCAATTTTGGAGGCAAAATCCGTCTGATTGCCGTCGAAATTGTTGTTGCAGTAGATAAGAATCTTCGTGTCGGGATTCGGAATGGCCTTTTTCAGATTGTCCTGCGTAAAGTCGGTAAAGGCGAGATGCTTTGCGTCTTTGAGGTGGATGCGGTCGAACCGAAAGTCCGAACGAGAATCGAAAATAATGACTCCGTCCTCCTTGCTCATCTTGAGAAAGGTGTTGAGATCAATGAGCCGGCTCGCTCGGTGAGTCTCCACTTCTGCCACCAGCCCCTTGTAGTCATCGAAGCTGACTTTGGCTTTGGGGTATTTCGTGTCCTGCGCAAATTCGGCGTTGGCTATCAGGATCGTTATCGATACCGCAACAATTTTAGATTTCATATTCGTATGTATCATATAATCAAAGTGCGCGAAAATGGCCTAACGAGACCAAGCTGAGCGATCGCTGACGAGAGCGATCGGCGCTTCGAGTGTGTGTTGAAGTCATCGAAAATAAATTGTCACGCCGGTCAGCGGTTCGCTCCAGCGCTTTGTTAGGTCTGTTAGTTCCACTCCAACAAATCATCGTGAAGAGCGTCAGCGAACTGTCGAATCTCCAGGTCACGCGAGTGACCGAACGGCTCTAGCAACGACAGCACTCTTTTCCGCGGCCACTGGGCGAGCAAATAAGTGTAAGCAATCTCAGTGAGTTCACTGTGGTGTATCTTAGTGTCGCCGAGAATTGCCGGGACGATAACGCCGCCGCGAGCGACGCCGCCGTGAACAGAAGCAAACATGCGAGAGCGCGCATAGACCTAACTATGATTAGACGTATAAACTTGCACGTGCACGTACATTTAAAAATGCACCGGCAGAGATTTGACTTTTGGACCGGTGGAGGCAGCCCCGCCGTTTTTGTTGCGGGAAGATGCCCAGCGATCTCCGAGCTGAAGACTTGCGCTGCTCGTGTCAGCTCGGTTGGGCTGCGGGAGCGGCGGCGGCGGCTTCGGGCGCTTTGAAGACGAGCTTGCCTTCGACAGCGGAGACGTGGACTTCGTCGCCGGGTTTGACGTTGCTGCGCAAAATTTCTTCGGCGAGCGGGTCTTCGAGGTAACGCTCGACCGCGCGGCGCATGGGGCGGGCGCCGTACATTGGGTCGTAGCCTTTCTCGATGAGGAATTCCTTGGCGCTGTTTTCGAGGACGATGTGGACTTCCTTGGCCTTGACGCGCTCGAGGACCTTGTCGACTTCAAGATCGACAATCTGCATCAGGTCGGCCTTGGTCAGCTGATGGAAGACGATGATGTCGTCGAGTCGATTGATGAACTCGGGCTTGAATGTCTTCTTCGCTTCCTCGAGCAACTTGTCGCGCATGACGTCGTACTCGTGCTCGCCGATGGGCTTTGTTGCGCCGAAGCCCATCGTTGTCTGCCGCTTCAATGTCTCGGCACCGACGTTCGAAGTCATAATGATGATCGTATTTCGAAAATCGATCTTTCGGCCTAACGAATCCGTGATCTTGCCGTCCTCGAGGATTTGAAGCAGCAAGTGCATCACGTCGGGATGCGCTTTTTCGATTTCGTCGAAGAGCACGACAGAATAAGGCCGGCGCCGCACCGCTTCGGAAAGTTGTCCGCCTTCCTCGTAACCGACATAGCCGGGCGGCGAACCGATGAGGCGTGAGGCCGTGAATTTTTCCATGTACTCGGACATGTCGATCTGAATCAGTGCGTCGCGGTCGCCGAACATGAACTCGGCGAGCTTTTGGGCGAGGAACGTTTTGCCGACGCCCGTGGGGCCGAGGAAAATGAATGAGCCGATCGGCCGGCGCGGATCTTTCAAGTCAGCGCGACTGCGGCGGAGCGCTTTCGAAATCGCAGTGACCGCTTCGTCCTGGCCGATGACTTTGCCCTTTAGCTCCTCCTCCATTCTGAGGAGCTTCTCGGTCTCCTTTTGCTCCATCCGCTGGAGTGGAACACCGGTGACGCGCGAGATGATGTGCATCATGTCGTCGCCGGTGACGAGCACTTCTTTTTCTTCGCGCTCCTCGCGCCACCTTGCCAGAATGGCGTCGAGCTTTTCCTTCGTCTGCTTTTCTTTGTCGCGCAGCGACGCCGCCTTTTCAAAATCCTGCGCCTTGATGGCGGCTTCTTTTTCTACGCGGATTTGTTCGATTTCCTTTTCGATGTCTTTGACGTCCGGTGGTCGCGTCATCGAGGCGATACGGGCGCGGGCGCCCGCTTCGTCCATCACATCAATTGCTTTATCAGGAAGAAAACGACCCGTGATGTAGCGCTCGGAAAATTTCACGGCGGTTTCAAGCGCTTCATCGGTGAGCTTTGCTTTGTGATGCGCTTCGTATTTGGGTCGCAAGCCTTTCAGAATCTCGATCGCTTCCGGGATAGTGGGCGCATCAACCTTTATCGTTTGGAACCGTCGTTCTAGCGCCGCGTCCTTCTCGATGTACTTGCGATACTCATTCATCGTGGTCGCGCCGACACATTGGAGCTCGCCGCGGCTCAAAGCCGGTTTGATAATGTTGGAGGCGTCCATTGCGCCTTCGGCCGAGCCTGCGCCGACGATCGTGTGCAGTTCGTCGATGAAAAGAATGACGTTTTTCGAGCGGCGAATTTCATCCATCACGGCTTTGATGCGTTCTTCGAACTGGCCGCGGTATTTGGTCCCGGCAACCATTAATGCAAGATCCAGAGTGATGACGCGCTTGTCGCGCAGCAGCTCCGGCACGTTGCCGTTGGCAATCTCCTGGGCGAGACCTTCGGCGATCGCGGTCTTACCCACGCCGGCCTCGCCGATCAACACCGGATTATTTTTTGTGCGCCGGCAAAGCACCTGGATCACACGTTCGATTTCGTTTTTCCGGCCGATCACCGGGTCGAGCTCCCCTTTTCGTGCCAGCTCGGTAATGTCGCGGCCAAACGCACGGAGCGCGGGCGTTTTGACATCTTTGCGCGTCGTTTCGCTACTCTCCTGATCGGCCTCGCTCGGAGTGAAATTCGGGTCGAGCTCCTTGAGGATTTCGTTGCGGGTGCGCTCGATGTCGATCTCGAGGCTTTTGAGCACGCGCGCCGCGACGCCTTCGCCTTCGCGCAAAAGCCCGAGCAAAATATGTTCGGTCCCGACGTAGGAATGATTGAGGGCCTTGGCTTCCTTGCCGGCAAGCGCGAGAACTTTTTTCACCCGCGGCGTGTAGGGGATGTTGCCGACCATTTTGGTTTCGGGGCCGGAGCCGACCTGTTTTTCCACTTCCATCCGGACCGTCTCCAGATCGAGCCCCATTTTCTGCAAAACATTCACGGCGACACCCTGGCCGAGCTTGATAAGCCCAAGCAAAAGATGCTCGGTGCCGACGTAGTTATGGTTGAAACGATCGGCTTCTTTGCGCGCGAGCGCCAAGACCTGCTGGGCGCGGGGGGTGAAGTTGTTCATCTGCGTTGGCTCGACTAAATCAAATTACAATTATTTTAACGCTTACGCAATCGAGCCGTTCCCGGATTCCCGCGCCATCTTCGCAATGTCGGGCTTGGGGAAAACTTTCAAACGCTCCCGAATAATTTGCGCGCGCAAATGATCGCGCTCTTCCGCGTTTAATTTTCGCTCCGAACTTTTTTGCAAATGCGCCGGCTGCGTATCGATGAAGAGCTGATCGATCGACAGCCGCCGGTCTTCGGAAAACGCGCCGAGATCGACGCCGAGTTTCAAGATCGACAATAAGTTGAGCGCTTCCTTGGAGCTCATCGCGTGCGCATAAGTGAGCACGCCGTAAGCCCGGCCGACTTGGTCCCAAAGCGTGTTGGATTTTTTCTGGACCAAGACCTGGCGAGCATCGTGCTCTTTTTCGATGATTGTCTCGATGACCTTGGTCAGGCGGTTGATGATCTCGTCTTCCTTCTCGCCGAGCGTGGTTTGATTTGAGATTTGGAAAAGGTTGCCCATCGCTTCGGTGCCCTCGCCGTAGAGCCCGCGCACGGCCAGACCGATCTTGCTCACGGCCTGAACGACCTGATTGATCAGTTCGCTCAAAACCAACCCGGGCAAATGCAACATCGCGGACGCGCGGAGACCGGTGCCGACGTTGGTCGGGCAGGCGGTGAGATAACCCAGCCGCTGGTCGTAAGCGAACTGAAGTTTGCCTTCCAGCGCACTGTCGATCTTGTCCACGAGCTTGAACGCCTGCTTCAATTGCAGCCCGGAGCGGATCGCTTGCATGCGCAGATGGTCCTCTTCGTTGATCATCACGCTGAGGGTCTGGCGCCGGTTCATGACGATCGCGCTACCTGCGCTTTTGGCGGCGTGCTCGCGACTGATCAGATGGCGCTCGACCAATACTTGCTTCTCGAGCGCGGAAAGATCCTGCAGCAATTCGGAGAACGAATCCTGCATCTCGGTGAGTTCCTCGACCCGCGGCTTGATCAAATCCAGAATCGCGACGCGCTCGGCTTTTTTCGCCCAACCGGGAAAGGCGCGGTCGCGCAGGTTGCGCGCAAAACGCACGCGGCTGCTAATCACGATCTGATGATGCGGACCTTCGCCGCGCAGCCATTCGCCGGCCGTAGCCATGACAGCGTCGAATTTCATATCGGGTCGGCCAGTTCGTGTTCGAGCTGTTTGATCTGATCGCGGAGCGACGCGGCCGTCTCGTAATTCTCTTCGGCGACGGCTTTTTCTAAATTCTTGGTCAGTGTGCGCACGCGATCGCTCAACTCGATGGCGCGTTGCGCGCGCTCGGGCAATTTGCCGACGTGCTCGGTGCCTTTGTGCATTGCCTTGAGCAGACCGTTCAGGCCCTCTGCGAACGTGACATAGCAGGCACTGCACCCGAGGCGTCCCGTCTTTTTGAAGTCGGCCTGCGTAAATCCGCACACCGGACATTTCTGTGTCGTCCCGCCTTTTTCGATTTCTTCGGCCGCGCCAATGCCGAGGAGCAAATCGGCCAGCGCGAATCCGGTCGGGTCCTGCACACCTTTTTCTTTCGAGCAAGCGTCGCAGAGATTCACCTTCTGCATCTTGCCTTCGAGGATCTGGGTCAGGAAGACGGTAGCATCGTTACATTTGCAAACGTCGCACAACATCTGTTGCTAATTAGACCTCAAAGGGCTTCAAAAATTCAACCCGCAAAGTAATTGAGCACCTTCTGCGCCGAAGCGTTGCGGCTGACCAACTAAGAGTAGATCGGCGTGCCTGTCTCACGCGTTAGTTGGCGAAACCGCGCGATCATCCGCGCGCTGATCGGCCCTGGTTTTCCGGAGCCGATCCGGCGGCCGTCGACTTCGATGACCGGGATAATTTCGGCGGCTGTTCCAGTGAGCAAACATTCATCCGCGATAAATACGTCGTGGCGTGTGACATCGGTCTCCGTGACTTTGAGACCGAGCTCGGCGGCAATCTCAAATACGATGCCGCGCGTAATACCGCGCAAAGCGCCAGCTGTGATCGGCGGTGTAAAGATGTGGCCGCGCTTAATAATAAACACGTTATCGGCGGTGCATTCGGCCACGTTGCCGGCGTCATTCAGCATCAGCGCTTCATCCGCCCCGGCGAGGTTCGCTTCGATGCGCGCCATAACGTTATTGAGATAATTGAGCGACTTGACCGCGGGATTGAGCGAACCGGGGTTAGTGCGCCGCGTCGCGCAGGTGACGACAGTGAGGCCCTTCTGGTACATCGCCTCAGGATAAAGCGTAACGGTGGCCGCAATGATGATGATGCTTGGTCGCTTACATTGCTCCGGATTCAAACCCAGATTGCCGACGCCGCGCGTGACGAGCAGGCGTATGTAGCCTTCGCGCAAACCATTTTCGCGAATCGTCTCCAGCAGCGCCTGGGTCATCTCGCGTGCCGACATCGGGATCTCCAACCGAATTGAGTGCGCCGAGTCCCACAGCCGATCGAGATGTTCCTCCAATCGAAACACCCGCCCATTGTAGAAACGAATCCCCTCGAAAATTCCGTCGCCATAAAGCAGTCCGTGATCGAAGACGGAAACCTTCGCTTCGCTCTCAGCATGGAATTTTCCGTCGATATAAATCTGTGGCTCTTGGGCAGTCGCCACGCGTCCGCGATTTTCAGTTACCGGCTCAACTGCTGTTTCGGGTGGCTCGTCAATCACGACCGCATCAGTATCAGTGGTTTTCATATGCGCCGAAAAATCTCCGGCGGTTCCCTCCGCAATTCAAGAGCCAAAATCCGCCAGCATGGCAAGATTGTTTTAGCTTAGCATTCCGTCGGCGATTCGCAGGGTGCGATCGCCACGCTCGGCCAGGCGCGAATCGTGCGTCACCACGAGCAGCGTTTTCTTTCGCTCGCGAGCGAGGTTGAGCAGCAAATCGATGATCGTGTCCCCGGTCTTCGAATCGAGGTTGCCCGTCGGTTCAT
Source organism: Chthoniobacterales bacterium (assembly GCA_036522675.1). Taxonomy (GTDB): domain Bacteria; phylum Verrucomicrobiota; class Verrucomicrobiia; order Chthoniobacterales; family UBA10450; genus AV17. Next base: position 6,692 of record DATDFJ010000126.1, read on the forward strand.
CGGCAAAAATAATGTCCGGATCATTGCTTAACGCCCTGGCAATCGCGACTCGTTGCTGTTCGCCGCCGGAAAGTTCCGCCGGTAAATGATGCATCCGCTCACCCAAACCGACTGCGCGCAAGGTTTCTTGCGCGTTTTGCCGGCTCGGCGCTGCACTGATCTTGCCGGGCAGCGAAACATTTTCCAGCGCGCTCAACTCTGGGAGCAAGAAGTAGCCTTGAAAGACGAAGCCCATCTTCCTGTTTCTTATCCGCGCCTGCGCAGCCGAGCTGCAGCTGTAAATTAATTGGCCTTCGAACTCGACCGTGCCCGACTCCGGCCGCTCCAACCCCCCGAGCGTGTAAAGCAACGTCGTTTTACCCGCACCCGAGGCGCCGCATAGAAAAACGGCTTCGCCGTAATCGATCTCCATTGAAATGCCGCGCAAGACTTCGATCCGTCGCGGACCCATCTGAAAAGATTGGAACAAATCTCGTGCGATTAACTGGGGTTGCGACATCGGCGTGTGAGCGCACAGGAGTAACGCGCAAGATCGACATCACGCAACATCGACATGCTGCGCCCTCCTCATTCTCTTTGCTCCCGTTTCGGGTACAAGAGAAAAGCCGCCGCAGAATCTGCGGCGGCTTTGTCGGTTCTGAATCGTTACACCATCCCGAGCGCCGCGAGCGTGGGCTCGTCAATCGCAGAAGTAATGTAGAGGCCTTGATCGCGCTGGTAATCGGCGATCGCCGCACGGGTCAACGGTCCGAGAATGCCGTCGACTTCACCATGATAATAGCCTTGCTCTTGTAAGCTGGCTTGGACGTTGGCGATTACCTGATCGGGCGGCAGATCGTTGTAAGCGTAGATCGGCCCGTCATAGAAGTAATAGGAGTTCGGAGCGTAACCCCAGGCCGGATACCAGTAACCGGCGTTCCAATAGTACCAACCACCAAACACGAAGACGATGTTGTTGTAGTGATTGGTCCACCAGATTCGGTCGTGCCACACCGGAGTGTAGGTTCGAAAGACCGTGTAACTGGTGCCGGTCCAATGTTGGCTCCCCTGAATGTGAGCGCCTTGTTTGAAGGTCACAGCGGGCGCCACGGCTGCAGCCGGTTTCGACTTGCTCGCCAAATTAAAGTGGCGCGGGGTAAAGCTGCGTGCGCCTGCGGTTGCGCCGGCCCTGCGCATTCCTCCGGTTGCCGTGGTCGTTTTGGAGGCACCCTGCCGCGTCACGGCGTTTTGCTTGCCCCGGCCAAATGGCAGACCAGTTGCCTGCCTTGAGGTGGTTCGAGTATTGCGTTGCATCATCGAGCGACCGATGCCTGCATTATGGCCACTCGGGGTGGTCGTGTAGTGCTGCCGCTCGTGTGTCTCCGCATGCTGCGTGGCTTGCGGGGGTGGCGACGACTTTTTCTTCGGCGCCGGGCTGGCCTGTGGATTCTGCCCGTAGGCGAGAGTGGCCAGGCCAAAACAGCTGATCAAACTAAGAAACTTTTTCATAAATTGTTTGCCTCCTCGTGCTTTGACATTGTTAGGCGTGTGATTATTCAACCCGTCCCTTGTTCACTCGTTGCTGACGAACTGCCTCAAAAAGCACAATCGCGACGGCAGTTGCGAGATTGAGGCTGCGCGTGCCCAGCATTGGGATGGTGATGCAATTCTCGCGATTGGCGTGCAGCAATGGCTCGGGTAAACCTTTCGTCTCTCGGCCGAACACCAGGAAATCATTACGCGCAAAGTCCACTTCGTAATAACGCCGCCGCGACTTGGTGGTGACAAAGAAGTAACGCGCGTTTTCAGGCTGGTCGCGCTGCAGTTCAGCAAACGAGTCCCAGGTTCGCAGGTGCACTTCGTCCCAATAATCCAGGCCCGCCCGTTTGAGTTGTCGATCATCAATCGAAAACCCGAGCGGCTTCACCAAATGCAAGGTCGATTTCGTCGCCAGACAGAGCCTTCCCACGTTCCCCGTGTTCGGCGGAATCTCCGGCTCAACTAAAACGACGTTAAACACGAATCTCTCAGGAACTCCGAGCCGGACTGGCAGCAAACGGCAAATTATGAATGGGTGCAGGCTCACGCTGCTTCCTGTGTTCCTGCTTTCCTTAGAAATTTACAGTTTGCCGGCCACCAGTTTCTCCAGCTTCACCACGTCGGCGGCAAATTTACGGATCCCCTCGCCCGTTTTTTCATAAGCCATCGCGTTATCGTTGAGCAGCCAGCGGAATTTTTTCTCGTCCATCTCCAGCTTGTCGATCTTGGCCGAGTCGGCTTTCTCGGGGTTGAGTTTGCGCTCGAGCGGCTCCGTCGATTCGGAAAGTTCCTGCATCAACTCGGGACTGATGGTCAGACAATCGCAACCCGCCAGCTCGCGGATCTGTCCAGTATTACGGAAACTGGCGCCCATCACCTCGGTCGGAATGCCGAACTTTTTGTAATAATTGTAAATCTCAGTGACCGATTGCACGCCCGGATCCTCCGGACCGCTGTAATCGTGTTTCATTTCTTTTTTGTACCAATCGTAAATCCGCCCGACGAACGGCGAGATCAGCTGCACCTTCGCCTCCGCCGCGCGCACCGCTTGCGGCAGCGAGAACATCAAAGTCAGATTGCAGAAGATTCCTTCCTTTTGCAGTTGCTCGGCGGCATTCAAGCCCTCCCAGGTTGACGCGATTTTGATTAACACGCGCTCGCGCGGGATTTTCTTCTCCTCGTAAAGTTTGAT
>DATDFJ010000127.1:0-2088 GCA_036522675.1 Chthoniobacterales bacterium
TGCACGTTCCCCGGTTTCGTGGACACCAAGATAAGCCCGAACGATACTGTTCGGGAAGGAGGTGTTCATGGGAGGAAAGCGGCGAGGGTTCACGCGCGAATTTAAGTTGGAAGCGGTCCGACTAGTAAACGAAGGGCATGAGTCGGTGACCGCAGTTGCTGAGCGGCTGGGGATCCGAGCAGATATGCTGCGCAACTGGAAGCGACAGGTAGCTGGTTTACCTCCAGCGCAGCGAAACAATATCTTCACGGGCCAAGGGAAAGCGCCGGGCGCGGAAGAAGAAATCAGGCGTTTACGGCGTGAAGTTGAGCGCCTGGAGCAAGAACGTGACTTTCTAAAAAAAGCGGCGGCGTACTTTGCGAAAGAGTGAACGTGAAGTACGCCTGCATTCGAGTTCATCGTCAGGAATTTCCAGTGGTGCTGATGTGCCGGGTGCTGGAAGTTAGTCGCTCCGGTTTCTATGCCGCCGAGAGACGAGCGCCCAGTGCGCGGTCCACAGCCAATCAGAGTTTGCGAATGATCATTGGCGCCATTCATGAAACCAGTCGGGGAACTTACGGCAGTCCGCGGATCCACCGAGAATTGCGAGCTACGGGGCGACCCTGCGGCCGGAACCGAATTGCTCGGTTGATGCGTGAATCTGGCCTGCGTGCCAAGACAAAACGTCGCTATCGGCCGCTGACCACGAACTCGAAACATGAATATGGAATAGCTGAAAATGTGTTGCGCCGGCGCTTCGGAGTAAAGGAGACCGGCGGTCTCAACCGCACCTGGTGTGGTGATATTACCTACATTCGCACTGCCGAAGGCTGGTTGTATCTGGCAGTCCTGTTGGACCTGGGCAGTCGGATGGTCGTGGGCTGGGCGATGCGCGACTCGCTCGAGGCTGACTTGAGTGTGGCGGCTTTGCGGATGGCCCTCGCTCGGCGCAGTCCGGAAAAAGGGTTGTTGCATCATTCGGATCGCGGAGTTCAATATGCGGCGCTCGACTTTAGAGAATTGCTGGCTGCTCACCAAATGACTTCCAGCATGAGTCGCCGCGCCAACTGTTATGACAACGCCGTGGCGGAAAGTTTCTTTGCTACTCTCAGATGGGAGTTGCTCGATCGGCGCGACTGGCCCACCAGGGCAGCTGTACGAACCGCCGTCTTTGAGTACATCGAAATCTGGTACAACCGTCTGCGTCGTCATTCGACTCTTGATTACCTCAGTCCGTGGCAATACGAGCAACGGATCCTGAGTGCGGCCTAAACCATGTGTCCACTTAATCGGGGCAAGTCCACAGAGGCTACACAGAGAACCACGGAGAAAGACCAGACACATTTTCCGACAGACTCGCTTAGCGGCGACAGAGGCCAGATGAAAACGTACCGCGCAATTCGGATTCTGACACTCGCCGCAATCGCTTGCGCGCTTGTTTGTGTGGTTGCTGACTCGACTCTCGCCCAATGCGTGATGTGCCGCGCGTCGATTGGATCGAACAGCTCGTTCATTCGCAATTTCAATATCGGCGTGCTGGTTCTGCTGATACCGCCGGTGTCAATTTTTTGCACGATCTTTATTTTCGCGATTCGTCATCGCAAGCATTAAGCCCGACTGTCGCCGCGTCGTTGAACTATTAACTTTGGAAGACCAGGCCCAATTACTCGGCATCGATATTGACCGCCGCACCACGCGCGGCCGTGCCTGTCCACGTTGCGGCGGCAAGATCATTCCTTCGCGGCGCGCGGTCTATCAAAGCGCGGGCGATCCGAATGCGGTTTTCCCGGCCTGGCAATGTGAACGCTGCGGCTACGAAGAAATAATCGCGCGTGCCGTCAAGGCACCGGCCCGCCATGGCGCCCCAGCCGAAAGCAAGACCGGGGCAAGCGCCGCGAAAGCGCCCGTCGCCGCAACGCCTGATGCGCGCGTCGCTGCGGCCGAGTCTGAAAAACCACCGGCGATCCGCGCCGCGCCGGTTTTGAAAGATCGGAAAGGCCGGTCGCTGCCCGCGGACGTGAATCGAATGATGGCTGAGATGACCCGGCAGCGAACGAAAGAAAGTTAGCAAACTGCGTGACTGATTTTTATTCCGTTCTCCCTCACTTC
>DATDFJ010000128.1:0-60536 GCA_036522675.1 Chthoniobacterales bacterium
GTACCGGCTCTGACCTCGATTTCTCCCAACAGCGCCATCTCTGGAGGGCCGGGCTTCAATTTGACGGTCACGGGCACTGATTTTTTGATCGGTGCGGTTGTGCAATGGAACGGCAGCCCGCGGCCGACCACCTTCGTGAGCAGCACACAATTGACGGCCGCGATTTCCAGCAACGACATCGCCGTTGCGGGAGCGGCATCGGTCAACGTCGTGAATCCCGGCGGAACGACTTCAAGCAGCCTCAGCTTCGTGATCACTCAGTCTTCGGTTACAACCGGTCTCGTGGCGGCGTATGGCTTCGACGAAGGGACGGGAACGTCTGTCGGCGACGCATCGGGCAACGGCCGTACCGGGGCGATAACAGGGGCTGCGTGGACGACGGGAAAATTCGGCAACGCGCTCTCGTTCAATGGCACGACCAGCTACGTCAGCGTCGCGAATCCCAACCTCCCGACCGGCGACTTTACGTGGATCGCCTGGATAAAGCCCGGTCAGACGAGCGCGTTCATGGCGATCATGGTGTCGCATGGGATTGGCGCAAGCCCCGGCGGATTGGAACTCGACCTTAGCTCCGGCAAAGTTAATGTGTGGTCAAATGGCAATTTGGCGCTGGCGAGCGCTACTACCATTGCTAATAACGTCTGGACTCATGTAGCGCTGACCCGCGCCGGAGGCACGTTCAAACTGTACGTCAACGGCAATCCGGATAATGCCTTCGGCGCCGATACTGTCGCGAACGATTTCGCGGGCTGCGCGCTGTTGATCGGCGTCGACAACGACAGCGGCTGCACCGGTTCGCTGAACGGAAATTTCTCCGGCGGCATCGACGAGATCCGCATCTACAACCGCGCACTCAGCCAGTCGGAAATCCAAACTTACATGAACGTTCCGGTCGGCGCGCCGGTGGCCGACACGACGCCTCCCGACACGATTATTACGGTCTCACCGGTGACTCCTAACAAGAACACGACCGCGAGCTTCAGCTTCGCGTCGACGGAGGCGGACGGCACTTTCCAGTGCCAGTTGGATCCGAATGAATTCGGCGGCGGGTTTGTTGCCTGTACTAGTCCTCAAGCGTACAGCAATTTGGCCGCCGGAGCGCACACCTTTTTGGTGCGCGCTATCGACCAAGCGGGCAACGTCGATCCGACGCCGGCAAGTTTTAATTGGACGATCGATTTGACTCCTCCGACGATCGCGATCAGCGCTCCGACCAGCAATGCCAGCTACAGCACGGGCATGAGTCCGCTGACGCTCGGCGGAACGTCTGGAGACAATAACGCTGTATCTCTGATCACATGGTCGAACGACCGCGGCGGCAGCGGAACCGCTTCCGGCACGGCGAACTGGACAGCCAGCGGTATCGCGCTCCAGAGCGGCGTCAATGTTCTCACGGCAACGGCCCGAGACGCGGCGGGCAATACGGCGTCGGCCACACTTACCGTGACGTACACGGTTGCGGATACGACTCCTCCCACTCGCTCGAACGGGGCGCCTTCGGGGACTCTGGCGGCGGGAACGACGCAGACGGCGTTGGGTCTAACCACGAATGAGAACGCCGTGTGCCGTTACGCGACGAGCGCCGGCGTGGCATACGCATCTATGCCCAACACCTTTGCGACTACCGGCGGCACTTCGCACTCGACAACCGTTGGCGGACTTAGCAACGGCGGTTCTTACAGCTACTACGTGCGCTGCCAGGACTCTTCCGGCAATGCCAATCCCGACGACTTTTCGATTAGTTTCTCTGTAGCGCAGCAGTTGACGACCATCACGGCGTTTCCCGCCTCCGCTGTCGTGCTTACCGGAACATTGAACAGCGGAAACGCTTCGTCGTTGAACAGCGATAACAATGTTTACTTTGTCGTTAATTCCACCACCAGCGGCACGCGCACGACCTCCTGGTACGGTTCGTTTACGGGAACATCGACCTCTCTCGCAAATTTAAAGGTGAATTATAAAGGTAAAACAAGCTCCAGTTGCACTCAGACGGTCGCGATTCTGCGCTGGACTGACAACACCTGGGTGCAGCTCGATTCCCGCTCGGTGAGTACTACCGAAGTCGCCATCAACAACCTTGCTCCGACCGGGACGCTGGCGAACTACGTTAGCGGAACCGGCGAGCTGAGAGTGCGCGTGCAATGCACGCGGACGGGAAATTTTACGGCCAGCGGCGATCTGATGAGCATCGTCTACGACGCGCCCGTCGCGCCGCCTCCGCCGGATACGACGCCTCCGACACGGTCCAACGGCACGCCTTCGGGAACGCTGGCGTCAGGCACGACACAGACGACGCTTAGTCTGACTACGAATGAGAACGCCCTCTGCCGGTACGCGACAACTGCCGGTGTGGCATACGGGTCGATGCCGAATGCGTTTGCGACCACGGGCGGAACTGCACACTCGACAGTTGTCAGCGGCCTCACGGACGGCGGAAGCTTTAATTATTATGTTCGTTGTCAGGACGGCTCCGGCAACGCGAATTCCGATGATTTCCCGATCGCTTTCTCCGTAGCCGTCCAAGGAGCCCAGATCACGTACCAAGCGTCAACCGATTTTTCGTCCACTCAGGGTTTTCAAAACTGGTTCTACCTCTACGGCGCCGGGACGCAGATGACGTTTGCTGGCGGCAACTGGCAGGGCAACGAGACGTTCTTGAGTCTATATGCGGACGGGGGCCACCCGGGAAACTTGTCGGACGCGATCAGACGGTGGAAAGCGCCGCAAGCCGGCTCCATAACGATTACCGGCAACGTTTTCGATCAAGACTCAAGCTGCGGAGCGGGAGACAGCGTTTACATCAAAAAGAACGCGACGGTGCTCTGGCAGCAGGCGATCGCCAACGGAAACACGACTGGCGTGCCTTTCAACGTCACCACCGCTGTCGCCGCCGGGGACAATATCGATTTCGGCATCAATCGCGGCGCCGACAACGTATGGGACTGCGACGGGACCGGTTTCGATCCCAAGATCGTGCTCACACCCTAGCTCTCGTTTCGGACTTCATCGAATCTCAGGCCCGGCAGCGAACAGCTCCAAGCTCGATCAGCTTTATCGTTTAGGCCCGAGATCGGATAATTCTCATGATCTCAGAACCTCTGAGCGATCTTTTCCAAAAAGGCGGTCTACTAATTCGGCCGTCCCGCAGCGGTGAATCGGTTTCTGATCTCGACAGGGGCGAAATTATCTCGCTCTTCGAGGAGCACGGCGCGCTCGTTTTTCGCGGATTCGAACTGCCGCCCGAAAAAATACCGTTGCTTACCGATCGGTTCACGGAGTCTTACGCGGGTGACGCGGTGAGGCGCGCCGTGAGATTCGGCCAGAGGATCATCCGCGATGTCGACCAGGGCCATCACGACGTGCCTTTACACAGCGAGGCCAGCTTTGCCGCGTCATGGCCGGAAATCGTCTGGTTCTATTGCAATGTTCCTCCGGCAGAAGGCGGTTCTACGACGCTTTGCGACGGTATGTGGCTTTGGCAAAAATTGCCGGCGAAGACGCAAAACACATTCGTCGCGCAGCCGCTCCGCTACGAGGTGGCGATCGATATCGGAGAGAGCGGCTCTCACGGCGTCGAGCCATGGCCGTCCAAGAGCCCGGGAACGAGCGGTCACATCGATTGGGACGCCGGGACGATCCGACTCGCGATCCTGCGCTTCGCGGCCAACGAGGCGCGGACGCTCGGAAGCCTATGCTTCGCCAATCATTTACTCGCCGCGGCCGAGCCGCAGATTCGCAAAGTAACGCTCGCTGACGGGACACCGATTGCGCCGGAAACCTTGTCCGAGATCGCCGCGATCGCGGCCAAGCTCACGTTCGAGCAGCCGTGGCAGCCTCAGGATTTGATGATGATCGATAATGTCAGGTTCATGCACGGCCGGCGGGCATACGCCGAACGCGCCAAGCGTGACATCGTTCAAATTCAGACGCAGCGCGCTAGCTTTGCTTACGGGTCGAGCACGCGTCGCGCGCTCTCTTCTTAATCCCTAGTCAATGACATCTCAGAATTCGGGCGCGGCCAGCGCGGCGATTTTGGCCGGCGGCCTAGGTAGCCGTCTCCGGTCGGTCGTCTCCGACCGGCCGAAGGTTCTTGCGCTGGTTAACGGTCGTCCGTTTATTGCCGCGCTTTTGGACCAGATCGTTGAATCCGGCGCTGAATCCGTAGCGCTCTGCACGGGCTACTTGGGGGAGCAGGTGGAAGCGGCGTTCGGAGCCGTTTACAGAAATTTGAAGATTTTCTATTCCCGCGAACCATCCTCGCTCGGTACGGCAGGGGCGCTACGGCTGGCGCTGCCGCTGCTTGGCGCCGGAAGCATTGTGGTCATGAACGGCGATTCTTTTTGCGATGCGCGGGTCAAAGACGTTCTCTCCTGGCATCGCGCCCGAGCGGCGCGCGCGACGCTGCTGCTCAGTGAAGTTGCCGACACGAGCCGATACGGTCGCGTCCGCACCGCCGATGACGGTCGCGTCGTCGGATTCGAAGAGAAAGACGCATCCGGCGGTCGCGGATGGATCAACGCCGGAGTTTACGTCATCGAGCGCGAACTGCTCGAGACGATTCCCGGCGATCGCGCCGTGTCGCTCGAGCGCGAGATGTTTTCATCCTGGATCGGCGAAGGGATGTACGGCTTTAAAACCAGCGGTCGATTTATCGACATCGGCATACCGGAAACGTACGCCGCCGCCGGGCGGTTTTTCTCCTCGGAAGCGAAAATTTAATGCGATTCCTGACGAATCTTTGGGAAGATTGGAAGCGGCTGGGAAAGCGGATCGGCGATTTCCAGGCGCGGCTTCTTTTGACGGTATTTTATTTCGTGATTCTTGCCCCGTTCGCCGTCCTCCTGCGATGGGGCACCGACCCGCTTTCTCTCAAACGCGGCGGGGAAAGATGGCATTCAAGTGCCGATCGCGCCGGCGCACCCTTAGAACGAGCGAGAAATCAATTTTGACGATCTGCGTATGAATATCCTGGGCATCTCCTGTTATTTTCACGACGCTTCCGCTGCGCTGCTGCGCGACGGCCAACTCTTGGCCGCGGCGGAGGAAGAGCGCTTCACGCGCAAGAAGCACGACTACGAGTTTCCGCAGAACGCCATCGACTTCTGCCTGAAAACCGGCGGGATTTCAGCGGCGGATCTCGATTATGTCGTTTTCTTTGAAAAGCCGTTCGTGAAGTTCGAGCGGCTCTTGTTATCGAGCATGCAGACTTTCCCCCGCTCGTACCGCGTCTTTCGCGATGCGATGGTGACCTGGCTGGGCGACAAGCTCTGGATCAAAACGCTGATCCAAAAAAAGCTCGGCGTGCCGCCGTCCAAGATTCTTTTCAACGAGCACCATCTCTCCCATGCCGGCAGCGCGTTTCTTTGCTCGCCGTTCGACGAGGCGGCCATTCTGACGGTCGACGGCGTGGGCGAGTGGACGACCGCGAGCTTCGGAGTCGGCCGCGGAAACGACGTCAAGCTGCTCAAGGAAATTCGCTTCCCGCATTCGCTCGGGCTTTTGTATAGCGCCTTCACGGCGTTTCTCGGCTTCGAGGTGAACGAGGGCGAATACAAAGTCATGGGTATGGCGCCGTTCGGCAAGCCGCGCTATGTCGAGGACGTTTACAAGCTGATCCGTTTTTTCCGCGACGGGAGCTTCGAGCTGGATATGGATTATTTCTCCTTCCACCATTCTCCCGATCGTACGTTCAACCATAAATTCACTTCGCTGTTCGGTGCGCCGCGCGATCCCGACGCGCTGTTTTTCACGCCCAATACCGGCTTCCCGTCTTACTTTGGAGATAAACCGGGGAATTGCGAAACGCTGGGCAAGGCAAATTGCCGCTACGCCGACATCGCCGCGAGCATCCAGGCGGTGATCGAGGAAGTTCTCGTCGGTATGGCGGTGGAACTGCAGAAGGAGACAGGGCTCACGAAACTGTGCATGGCCGGCGGCGTCGCGCTGAACAGCGTGGCGAACGGCCGGATTCTGCGCGAGACGCCCTTCGAAGAGCTCTACATCCAACCTTCGGCCGGCGACGGAGGCGCGGCCGTTGGCGCGGCGCTCTACGCATACAACACGCTTCTCGGCCAGCCGCACCGCTTCGTCATGAATCATGCCTATTGGGGGCAGGAGCACGGGCCGGACGAGATTGAGCAATTTCTGACCGAAGCGGGACTCAAATACGAACGGTTCGAAGGCGAAGAAAAACTGATCGAGCGCGTCGTCGACCGGCTGCAAGGGGGGAAGGTGATTGGCTGGTCGCAGGGGCGGTTCGAATGGGGCCCTCGAGCGCTGGGGAACCGCAGCATCCTCGCCGACCCGCGCCGATCGGAAATGAAAGACATCGTCAATGTCAAGATCAAGTTTCGCGAGCCGTTCCGTCCTTTCGCCCCCTCCGTTCCGGCTGAAAGGGCGGAAGAATATTTCGTCCTTCCGGAGGCGGCCAAGCATTACCCGGCCCGTTTCATGCTCTACGTCGTCGACGTCAAGGAGGAGAAGCGCAGCGCCATCCCCGCCATCACGCATGTCGACGGCACCGGCAGGCTGCAGACGGTTCGCAAAGAGTATTCCCCTAGATATTATCGACTCATTGAAACCTTCGGGAATGCGACCGGCGTACCGGTCTTGCTCAATACGTCGTTCAATCTCAAAGGGGAGCCGATCGTGAATACGCCGCGCGAGGCCTTCGAGACCTTTCGCCGCAGCGGCATGGACGTCCTCGTGCTCGGAGATTACGTCGTCGAGAAATCGTCGATGAATTGAGGGGTGCGCTATGAGACTAACAGAAAATATAGCCAGCCGGGGCAGCGTCGCACGAGAGCTTTTCGGTTTCCTGTGGCATACGAAATGGTGGTGGCTGACACCGATGGTTCTCGTGCTGTTTGTTTTTGGGCTCTTGGTTCTTTTGGCTCAGAGTTCCGCGATCGCGCCGTTCATCTATACGCTGTTTTAACCGGCGGTGCCGATCTCATGGTTCGAAGCATTAAAATAGTCGTTTTCATCGCGACTACCCTTGCGGTGTCGGTATTGATCGATCGCGCCATCGGTCTGATCGCGCATGGACATCGCCATGATGGCCTATTGTTCCCGCCGGATTCGAAGGCGGAGTACAAGACGACGGAGTTCACATACACCGCCTCGATAAACAGCCTCGGTTTCAGGGACCGCGAGTTTACGCTGCCGCACGGGAGCAATTACAGAATTGTCGCCATAGGAGATTCGTTTACTTACGGCTGGGGAGTAGAGGTCGAACAATCTTGGCCCAAGATATTGGAGCGCGAGCTGAACAACAGTAGGCTCCACGTGGAAGTCGCCAACCTCGGACACCCGGGCGACGGTCCGATCCAGTACGCCGAAACGGCTAATAAAGCCATTCCGCTGCTGCACCCCGATCTTGTGATCGTCGAAGCCTTGCAGGGCGACGACCTGTCGCAGTCGATTCCGCAAACGCACACCATCGGCAGCTTGCTTGCCTCCGAGCATTCGCTCGCGGCCCTCATCGGCGCTCTCTACCCGAACATCGCGCGCCTGGCGGCCGCGGCGATTTCCGCGAATGAGTCGCCGGCGGGAGCCGCCTTTAAGAGAGATCATCCGAGGATGGCGCGTCTCCTGTCCGCCGTAGTCCACGAGCCGTCGGTATCCGCCGAATGGAAAAGCGAGCAGGAGCGAATTCTCGGCCAATTCAATCCGGAAGAAAAAAAACGGTACGAAGATTTGGATCCTGCGGTCAAGGAAGCGTTCGTGCACGGCGGCTTGAACCCGGCGCTGATCGAATCGGCGGTCAAGCATCGCGATGCTTTTTTTCAGACGTTCGACATCGACGACCCGTACGTGATGTCTCTCATAGACGCGATGGCGAAGCAATTTGAGCGCATCAAAAAAGTGTCCGATCGTTCTCGAGCGAAAATGATCGTCGTCTCGGTGCCGTTCGGCGTCTATGTGAACGACCACGTTTTCGAGACTTGGCGCTCGTATGGATTCCACGTCGTGCCGGAAATGCTCGCGTCGGATTCGCCCGATCGCGCGGTTTACCTTGCCTGCGAAAAAGCCGGCGTCGAATTTTTTACGGCGACGGATGCTTTTCGAAGCCACCGGGACGCTCATTTTTTCTATACGCTCGACGGTCACTTTAATCCCGACGGGCATCGCTTTTACGCTGAGCAATTGACCCCCGCTCTCGCTACACTCATCAGAACGAATTCGCATTAAAGGTCGGCCGATCCCGCAAAAGTCGTGGCAGTCCGCTTTCATACTGCCGGACTCCGGGTGTTTTGAAACGGAAGGAAAATTCCATGGAGCAAGACGGCTTTTATCTCGCCCGCATCGAACAGTGCCTGCTCGAAAGCGCTGAAGTAAAAAGACAGGTCGTCGTGCGCTGCAAAGACTCCGTTCTGAGGGCCGCGCAAATGATCGCCGAGACTTTTAGTGCAGGCGGCAAGCTCCTCCTCTGCGGCAACGGCGGCAGCGCAGCGGATTGCCAGCACATGGCCGCAGAATTCGTCGGCCGCTTTTCCAAAGATCTCGATCGCCCGGGGCTGCCGGCCGTTGCGCTTACCACGGATACCTCGTTTATCACGGCGTTCGCAAACGACTATGGCTACGAAGGGGTATTCGAGCGGCAGGTGAAGACCCTTGGTAATCCAGGGGACGTCCTGATCGCGATCAGCACGAGTGGAAACTCGATGAACATCATCCGCGCCGTCAGCGCGGCGACGCAAAAAATGATTCGAACGATCGCGATGACCGGAAACGGAGGCATGTTGGTCGGCATGGCGGACGCGGCCATCGCTATACCGAGCACCGATACGCAGCGTATCCAGGAAGCGCATTTGGCCGTGGAGCATGTGCTCTGCGATGTTGTCGAGTCCATGCTGTTTCGCAAGGTGCCCCAGGAAGAAGCGGTCTACATCGGGAGGCGCCACGATGATTATTAGCCGAACACCGTTCAGAATCTCGTTTTTCGGCGGCGGCACCGATTATCCCGCCTGGTACCTGAAGCATGGCGGCGCGGTGCTTGCGACCACGATCGACAAATATTGCTACATCACGTGCCGCTACCTGCCGCCGTTTTTCGAGCACAAGTACTGCGTGATCTATTCGAAGATGGAATATTGCCAAAGGCTCGATGAAATCGCGCATCCCGCCGTGCGCGAGGTGCTTCGCTATTTGAAAGAAAACCGCGGCGTCGAAATCCACCACGACGGCGATATCCCGGCCCGGAGCGGCATGGGATCGAGCTCCGCCTTTACCGTCGGGCTGCTGAATGCGCTCAACGCCCTCCAGGGCCGGATGGTGACCAAGCATGACCTGGCTACCGAAAGCATCCATCTCGAGCAGGACATTTTGCGCGAGACCGTCGGCTCGCAGGATCAGGTGCTCGCGGCCTACGGCGGTTTTAACCACATTCAGTTTCTTTCCAACGGGGAAATTTCCATCCGTCCCATGACTGTTGCGCCCGAGACAGTCGCCGGTCTGAATGCGCACCTGATGTTGTTTTATACCGGCATCAAGCGCACCGCCTCGACCGTCGCCGAGACTTATGTGAACGGCATCGACGACAAAGAGCCGCAGATGCGGGTCATCCAAGATCTCGTCGACGAGAGCATTTCGATTCTGAACTCCGGGCGGAATATCGCCGACTTCGGCGCGCTCTTGCACCAGGCCTGGGAAGCCAAGCGGAGCCTGAGCGCCACGATTTCCAATTCTGACGTCGACGACATATACCGCGAAGCCAGGTTGGCCGGTGCGGTTGGCGGAAAGCTGATCGGCGCAGGCGGCGGCGGCTTCCTGCTGCTTTTCGCTCCTCCCGAGCGGCAATCCGCGGTGCGGGCCCGGCTCGACAAGCTGCTCCATGTGCCGTTCAACTTCGAGTTCGCCGGCAGCCAAATCATCTTTTTCGACCGCGAACAGGACTATTCCGCCGCGGAAAAGGCCCGCAGCGATCAGAATCTGCGACCGTTTCGCGAGCTCACCGGCCAAGAGCCCGCCTGGGCGAAACGCGAGGCCGGAGGTAAATCGTGAACATTCTCGTAACCGGCGGCGCGGGCTATATCGGTTCCGTTCTGGTGCCGCTTCTGCTTCGAGAAGGCCACCAGGTTACGGTGCTGGATAATTTTCTGTACCGCCAGCCTTCTCTGCTCGACTGCTGTTTTGAAAAGCGCCTCACCGTGATTCGCGGAGACGCTAGAGACCGCGATCTCGTCGGCAAACTGGCGGCGAAGGCCGACGCGGTGCTGCCCCTGGCGTGCTTGACGGGCGCCCCGATCTGCGCGCGCGACCCGTGGGCCGCGAAAGGAGTCAATTACGAAGCGGTGAAAATGCTGGCGGAGGGATTGAGCGCCGATCAACGGCTTATTTTTCCCTCGACCAACAGCGGCTACGGCATCGGCCAGGAAGGCATCCACTGCGACGAGAACACGCCGCTCAAGCCCGTGTCGCTCTACGGACGCCTGAAAGTCGACGTCGAAGCTCTTTTGCTCGATACGGGACGTTTCGTGACTTTCCGCTTCGCCACGCTTTTCGGCGTCAGCCCGCGCATGCGCGTGGACCTGCTGGTCAACGACTTCACCTATCGTGCGGTGACCGACCGGTGTGTCGTGCTGTTCGAAGCGCATTTCAAGCGCAACTACCTTCACGTGCGCGACGCGGCACGCGCCTTCATTCATGTTTTGGAAAACTATGACGCGATGAAGGGCCGGCCCTACAACGTCGGTCTGAGCGACGCCAACCTCAGCAAGCAGGAGCTCTGCGAGGTCATCAAGCGGCATGTGCCGGATTTCTATTTTACCGAGGCGAAGCTCGGCGAAGATCCCGACAAACGCAATTACATCGTGAGCAACGGGCGCATCGAGTCCACGGGATTTCTCCCTTGCACGAGTCTCGACGACGGTATCGACGAACTCATCAGGGGGTATCAAATTCTTCGCCAGAATCAATTTGCAAACGTCTGACTACGGGCGCAGCAACTTTATCGAAAAGGAGTTTTTTATGAAAAAGATCTTAGTAACGGGCGCTGGCGGCTTTATCGGCAGTTATCTCGTGACCTATCTCAAGCGTCAAGGACATTGGGTTCGCGGGGTGGATATCAAACATCCGGAGTTCAGCCGGACGGAAGCCGACGAGTTCACGCTGCTCGACCTCAGGCGCTGGGAAAATTGCCTGCGCGCGACTTCGGGCGTCGACGAGGTTTACGCGCTCGCGGCGGATATGGGGGGCATGGGTTTCATTTCTTGCAACCATGCGCAGATTCTTCACAACAATGCGCTGATTAACTTTCACACGCTGGAAGCCGCGCGGGCGAATTGCGTGAAGCGGTATCTCTACGCCTCGTCGGCGTGTATTTATCCGGAGTACAAGCAGCTCGAGACGGACGTCGCTCCGTTAAAGGAGGAGGACGCTTACCCCGCCGCGCCACAGGACGCCTACGGGTGGGAGAAGCTCATCACCGAGCGTTTGTGCACGCATTACCGTGAAGACTACGGCATCGAGACGCGCATCGTGCGCTTCCATAACATCTTCGGACCGCTGGGCACATGGGAAGGAGGCCGCGAAAAGGCGCCCGCGGCGATGTGCCGCAAGATCGCCGTCGCCAAGCTGACCGGCAATCATGAGATCGAAATCTGGGGCGACGGCGCGCAGACGCGGTCGTTTTGCTACGTCGACGACTGCGTGAAAGGAATCCACAAGCTGATGGAGTCCGACTACCATGAGCCGTTGAATCTGGGTCAGGATCGCATGGTCAGCATCGACCAGCTCGCGGATATTATCGGCGACATCGCGAGCGTGCGGATCAGTAAAAAGCACGTGCCCGGACCGCAGGGCGTTCGCGGGCGAAATTCTGACAACACACGCCTGAGGGAGATCCTGCGTTGGGAACCGGAAATAACTTTGGAAGAAGGCTTGGCCCGAACCTATACCTGGATTGAAAAGCAGGTCGCAGCCGCCGCCGCGGCCCAGCCGGTCGCTGCCAACTCCGCCGGCTAATTCCAACGCGCATCGATCTGTTTCGGTTCTGGTGCGAATCCCCCGCAATGGAACCATATGCACTACAAACACACGCTGTTTGAGGATTTAGTAAAAGTCGCGACCGCAGTCACCCGGTTTAAGCAGCCGTGGAAATATCTGACGGCGGCATGCCTATCATGCGCGATGATCGCCCTAGTCGCGCCTCATGTCGCGGCGCAACCGAACGTTGTCGGCAAATGGCAGACGCTTTCCGGCTCGATGCCGATCAATCCCATCCATGTGGGATTGATGCGCAACGGCAAAGTCTTGATCCTGGCAGGCTCCGGCAACGACGATGCTGAGTTCGATGAGAAAATTTCCCAATTGGCCATCTGGGATCCTGTGGCAGATCCTCAGGGCAGCGCCATCACGGTGCAAAACGTCGGCTGGGACCTCTTCTGCAACGGTATGGCCTTCTTGCCGGACGGCCGGGCGCTCATTATCGGCGGCACTGATCAGTACGATCCGTTTCACGGCTCGCCGCGAGCGGCCGTATTCGATCCGCTAAAGCAGCAGTTCATCCAGGTCCAGAGTATGGCGCACGGTCGCTGGTACGGCACGGTGACCGCCTTAGGGAACGGGCAGTTGATGACATTCTCCGGCTTCACGCAGAACGATAGTGAGATCAACAAAAATGTCGAGAAGTACGAGGTGGCTTTCGGCTGGCATCCCGAAGTGCAAGCGCCGTGGACGCCGCGACTCTATCCCTGGCTACACCTCTTGCCCAGCGGCTTGATTTTTTATTCCGGTTATACGCCGGTCTCGTGGATATTCGATCCGGTGGCTCAGACCTGGGCTCTAGGCCCGACTACCATATATAACGGCATGCGCACATACGGCAGCTCTGTTTTGCTGCCGTTGTTGCCGCCGAACTATACGCCGCGCGTGATGATCACGGGCGGCGCGCCCATCTACGATGTCAGTCCGACAGCTCCAGCTACGGCGAGCACGGAGATCATTGACCTCTCGCAACCGAGCCCGTCTTGGACTGCAGGCCCCAACATGTCGGCGCCCCGTGTCGAGATGAACTCGGTTCTTCTACCTAATGGCAAGGTGCTTCTCTTAGGAGGGTCCAGGATCGACGAGCAGGGCGACGCGCCCGATCCGATCACGGGTATTCCTCCGGGCCACCTGGCTGATCTCTACGATCCGGTGTCGAACACGATATCGTCCGCCGGCCACAACAATTTCGACCGGCTCTATCACTCCAACGGCATGCTGATGCCGGACGGGACCGTGTGGGTTAGCGGCTCCAACCCAGCCCGCGGCGTGTACGAGTCGCACATGGAGGTCTATTCTCCGCGGTATCTATTTAATGCAGACGGCACGCCCGCCGCGCGTCCGCAGATCGTGAGCGCCCCCTCGATCGTCGGCTACGGCGATGCGCCGTTCACCGTTCAAGTCGATGCTCCGAACACTATTCAGTCTGTGGTGCTAATGCGGAACGGTGCCCCGACGCACGGCTTCGATATGGAGCAGCGGATGATCGGGCTCACTTTCAACTTGGTGAACGGCGTCTTGAAAGTCACGCCGCCGCCGAGCGTCAACAGCGTTCCGTCGGGCGCGAACATCGCGCCGCCCGGATATTACATGCTCTTCGTCGTGAACAACGCCGGCGTGCCTTCCGTGGCGTCCTTCATCCAGCTCACGCTGACCGGCGCGAACCATACGCCGCCTGTTGGAATCCTCAACGCCACACCGGCGCCCGATCAGAACGGTGTCATTAATATACAAACAGGCGATTCCGTGACCTTTACCGGCAACAGCGTCGGCGGCGCCGCGACCCAGTATTCCTGGATCTTTCCCGAAGTAGTGCCGGATTCCGACCCGCTCACTTCGCAAAAAGATCCCGGCCCCATCACTTTTCCAATCGCCGGCACTTACACCGTCTCGCTCACAGTAAAAGACAGCGCGGGCGCGACGGATCCCAGTCCTCCGACTGTGACCGTGACGGTAGTGAATCCAGTCCCTGTGACGCTCAACCTCTCGAAAACCGGCGCGGGCGGCGGGACGGTGACGAGCAATCCCGCGGGAATCGACTGCGGCGCGACGTGCAGCGGCCAGTTCTTCAGCAATATCAAGGTGACGCTCACCGCCACGCCGGACGGCCCGGGCTCGACCTTCAACGGATGGAGTGGAGGGTGGTGCAGCGGCAAGGGCGTGTGCGTACCAACGCTTGACTTCGATCCGACCACGGTCACGGCGAACTTTATCGTTACTCCGGAGAAGTTGACGGTTGTGAAAACCGGTGCGGGCAGCGGCACGGTGACGAGCGATTTGTCTGGAATCACTTGCGGAGCGACCTGCTCGAAAAACTATAACTATGGCGATTCGGTGACGCTCACGGCTACGTCGGCCGCTCCGGGTTCGACGTTCACCGGCTGGAGCGGCGGCGGGTGCAGCGGCACGGGGGCATGCACGGTTACGCTCACTAGTCCCATCACTGTGACGGCGAATTTTGCACCCATAACGATCAATCTGAATATCTCGAAGAGCGGCACTGGCGGCGGTACGGTCACGAGCAACCCCGCCGGCATCGACTGCGGCGCGACCTGTGCGGCGATTTATGGTTATGGTACACCCGTCACGTTGACCGCGGTTCCCGACGCCGGCTCCGCGTTCAACGGCTGGAGCGGGGGATGCACAGGGACTGGAGATTGCGCGCCGGATTTGACTGCCGACGCGAGCGTCACGGCGGACTTTATTTCGGTTCCTCCCCTCACTCTCGTGCCTTCTCCGCTTCCCGACGCGGAAGTCGGACTGGATTACAGCTTGACGCTGGTGAACGGCGGCTTACCGCCGTACACCATCACGCCGATCAAGGGCGTCCTTCCGGCAGGGATGAGCATCGACCCGGACACCGGGACTCTAAAAGGCAAACCGGATATCGGAAAAGCCACGAGCTTCACAATTAAAGTCGCCTATCAGTTCGGGCCCTCCATGACGAGCACTTATAAGCTTGTCGTCCGCAAGCCACTGCTCGTCGCAACCACAGCCCTCAAGGCCGGAACGAATAATAAAGCTTACAGCGCGAAGCTCAAAGCCACCGGAGGAAAAGCGCCGTATGCCTGGAGTGAACTGACGGGAAATCTTGTCGGCACCGGGTTAATGCTAGATTCGGCCACCGGCGCGATCACGGGGATGCCCGCGGCGGGAGCATCCCTTAATTTAACTTTTAAGGTGAGGGATGCACTAGGCGGTGAACAACAGGAAGATTTTTTGCTCACGATCAATTAGCAATCGGACGACTTGAGAAACAACCGCCGTCACGAGGGCTATTTTATCGATGGGCAAGAAATGGGTTCTGTTTGCAGCGCTGATGGTTGCGCTGCTCGACAACTGGAATGCGATTTCAGACGATAGCCCCACCTTCGGCGATCCGCTTCCTACTCTGAGCAGCGAGGAGCTTGATCTTTTCTCCCAGGGCAAAGCTGAATTCGCGCGCATCTTGACTCTAGCGGAGGGGGTGGGGCCGGTGTTCAACGGCCGATCATGCGTCGCCTGCCATGCGATTCCCGTGCCTGGGGGAGACAGCGGCGTCGTCGAGCACCGATTCGCCACGGTCACAAACGGGGCGTTCGATCCTATGATCTCTTTTGGAGGACCGACACTTCAAACCGAAGGCATCGGTCATGTTAGCTCATGCACTTTCTCCGGTGAGACGATTCCTCCGGAGGCCACGATTATCGCCGAACGCAAAACAACGCCGCTCTTCGGCTTAGGGCTCGTGGAGAGCGTGCCGGACGGTGTATTTCGAAAAATTGCCGATCGCCAGCAAAGAAAAACTCCTGATACCGCCGGACGGCCCAACGCGGTAACGGACGTTACGACGGGGCTTACAGCGGTGGGCAAATTCGGATGGAAGGCTCAAGTTCCTTCATTGCTCCATTTTTCAGCCGAGGCATTCCATACCGAAATGGGAATTACGAATCCTTTTTTCCCCGATGATTTATGCCCGCAGGGAAACTGCGCCGCGTTGGCGGCGTGCGATCCGGCCGCCGACCCCGAGGACGACGGTTCGAATGTCCAGGCGGTGGCAGACTTTATGAGGTTTCTCGCCCCGCCGTCGCGGCCAACCCGGACTTCGCAAACCCGTTTCGGCGAGTCGGTTTTTATGAAGATCGGCTGCGGCGACTGTCATTTGCCAGCGCTGAAAACCGGGCGCAGTCCGGTGAAGGCGCTGAATCGTGTGAAGTTTCATCCGTTTTCGGATTTTCTCATCCATGATATGGGAAATCTGGGCGACGGTTTCGAACAGGGCGACGCCTCAGGAAGCGAAATGCGCACGGCACCGCTCTGGGGGCTTGGCAAGCGCACGCGTTTTCTGCACGACGGGTCGGCGTCGACCATGGAAGACGCCGTCCTCGCCCACGACGGACAAGGCGCGGCGTCCAGGGACCGCTTTGCGGCGCTTGAGTCCAAAGATTTACAGAATCTTCTCGCCTTTCTCGCCTCGCTGTAGATGCCGGCCGTACGCGGCCCTTGTGTTGCAATGAAACTCCTGGTCATTACCGGCGCTTTTCCGCCGATGTCCGCAGGCGAGGCGGATCATGTGTTCCACTTGTGCCGCCGTCTGGCCGACCGCGGAGTCGACGTTCACGTGGTGACGAGCCGGGGCAACAAAGTCAGCGACTCGTTGCCTTTCAAGGTTTATCCTGTCATACGCGGCTGGTCCTGGCCTGATTTGTTTCGTCTTGTACGGCTTTTCAAGCGTATTTCACCGGATGCGGTGCTGCTCAAATACATCGGTTGGATCTACAACGATCATCCGATGGTCACATTTATGCCGACCGTATCCAAGTCGCTCAAACGATCCGCCGTATTCGTCACCCAATTCGCTAACGCGGAGGGGGCGCCGCCGGAGAAAATGTCGTTGGGGACCCGGCTCTTGCGCAACATGATAGCGCGCAAGGCCGGCCTAGCCTGTGTCGACGATCATTATGGAACGCTGCTGCGCGACAGCGATCGTTTAATTGTGCTCAGTAATTTGCACCGCACATGGCTCGCAGGGCGGTTTTCACCTGTGCGCGATAAGAGCGTTCTGATTCCGCCGCCACCCATCATGATGATGGCGCAAGAGCCCAACGGCGTCGGCCGCGAGCGGGTCAGAAAAAAATTAGGCGTCGGGTCAGATGAATTCTTGCTCGTCTACTTCGGCTATGTTTATCCACGCAAGGGCGTCGAGACCCTGCTCCGAGCTTTCCAAATCGTGGTGCGCAAGCAACGGAACGTGAGGTTGTTGATTGTCGGAGGCTTTATCGCGCGGGATTTTCCCGACTACGCGACCTACCGTAATAGCGTTACAGCGCTTCCCAAGGAGCTCGGCATCGAAGACAAGGTCATCTGGTTTGGAGGTTACGATTGGAACAGCGACGAGGCCTCGCAAAATTTGCGGGCCGCCGATGCGGCTGTAATCCCCATGGACTATGGAGTGCAGATGAACAACAGCGCTTTTGCGGCGCTTGTAGCGCACGGTTTGCCCGTGATCGCGACGCAAGGCGCGGATCTCGAGGAGCAGTTCCTCAACGAAAATAACGTTCTTTTATGTCCTCCAAGAGATCCTGTGGCCATGGCTGCGTCAATCGAAATGCTGATCGGAGACCCCGCGCTTGCGCGCCGCCTCAAGGCCGGCGCTTCGGAACTTGCTGAGAAATGGTTCTCGTGGGACAAGGCGATTGATCGCACGATCAGTGCCCTGAACGGCGGAGAGCGGTTTTCATGAAGATCTTGGTCGTATCGAATCTTTATCCCCCACACTGCATCGGTGGATACGAGATTCGCTGCTCGCTTGTTGCGCAAGGCCTTCGAGCGGCGGGGCACGACGTCAGGATTTTGACGAGCCGCTACGGCTTGCCATCCGACCGCCTATCGCGCGAAAACATCGACGGCGTTCAGGTAGAACGATTGCTCGGTCAATATCATCATAGCAGCCGTCCGCCGACGGGATGGCCTTATTTCCTCGCCCGCGTCAGACCGCAGATCCGCGATGCGCATTGTTTCATTCGAACCCTCGAAGAGTTCAAACCCGATCTGGTGAGTTGGTGGGCGATCAGCGGCTTAACTCCGGCGCTGCTCTCAATTCCGAGGCTCCGTGGAATCCCGGATGTTTTTTTCGTCGAAGACGACTGGCTCGTCGAGGAGCGGGGGCGCGGTGAAGATCGCAAAAGACCGCAATGGGCCGGTTTGTGGAAAAGAGACGATAAGCCGTGGTACTGGCGCCCGGCGCTTGTTGGGCTTATGGAAAAATGGCGCGCACGCCTGCTCAAGCAGGGCATTGAGACGAGCGCCGCGCCGTTTGTTCCAAGCCATGTGTGCTTTGTCAGTGAGTTTCTCCGGGATCATTATCTCGCGAGCGGATTTACTTTTCCCTCGACGGAAGTGCTTTACGGCGGCGTTCCGCTGGAAAAGTTTTTCTTTAAACGGCAAGCCGCCGCGGCCGACCGACAATCCTTGCGATTGCTTTACGCCGGCTTTATCAGCAGGGACCGAGGCCTTACTACGGTTCTCAGGGCGCTCAGCGCCCTCTCGCCGGAACGGAAATCTCGCACAACGCTGACCATAGTTGGGGAGTATAACGACGCCCAATATTATCGCGAGGTCTGCGATGAGATTTTGCGCTTGCGCCTCTCGCCGCAGGTCTGCTTCGTCGGAAAAAAGAATTATGAGGAAATGCCGGGGATTTATCGCGCGCACGACGTTCTCGTAGCGCCGTCGGCGCGACGTGAAGGTTTGCCGCTATCAATGACGGAGGCGATGCTTTCGGGCTGCGCCGTCGTCACGACCGGAAGCGGCGGAGCCGCGGAAATCGCTCGCCGCGCCGATCTTCCGCTATTTGAGAAAGACGACGCGGCGGCACTGACTCGAATTCTGGAACAACTTATCGACAGTCGCCACGAGCTGGAGCGAATCGCCGTGCACGGGCAGGACGTCGCGGTGCGCGAGTATTCTTCCGCTCGAATGATCGAGCGTTTTTGCCGCCTTGTCGAAAACTTGCATGAAACACGAAAGCCGAAGAATCTTTCGGCGGCCAGTGCCCGGCGACGCAAACTCGGCCATATCGCGCAGGATCGGTTGTGAAGATCCTCAACATAACGCCGATGTATTATCCATTTGCCAGGGGCGGAGAGCGCCACGCGACGGTAGTGTCGGAGCGGCTTGCCGCACGGGGTCATGAAGTGACGGTCGTGACGACCGACGCGATGAGTGAGACGGACATGCAGCAAGGCAGGGACGCCGGTCTGCCGCGGAGCGAAACCATTCATGGCGTGCATATCCTGCGCGTCCCCGCCTCCGATGGCGCTCTCCCCGGGATAATCAAATTCGGTTTACGCCTCAAGGGCGGGTACCGGTCGCTCAATTATCTTTTTACTCCGGCCGGACTGGAGGTCCTCGCCCGACCGCCGCGTCACTTGGGCTTTCTTAACGCGGTCCTGCGCACGAAAGCCGATCTGATAGTCGCGTGGAATTGGTATTGGCCGCCCGCGTACCAAGCATTCTTGGCCAAAGCGTTCAAACGGTGCCGATTGGTCGGCATACCCTTCTTTCACCCCGCCGACGGATGGGTGCAAGGGCCGCTTTACGACCGCATGATCGCAGCTTGCGACGCGCTTGTTGTCAACACCGCTTACGAGAAGGATTTTGTCCTCGACCGCGTGGGTGGCAGTAATATCTTGGTCGCCGGTCCGGGAATCGAGCCGGCCTTTTTCGATTGCAGCGACGGCTCAGGGTTCCGCCGGCGCTACGGCATCGAGGGCGCGCCGCTGGTCGGATACATGGGAACGCTCAGCAAGCATAAAAAAGTCGATAAGATCGTAGAGGCGATGCCGGCGGTATGGCGCTCGAACGGCGACGCGCGCCTTTTGCTCGCGGGTTTTCCCGATGATCGCTTTCCCCGATTGAAAGAAGTCATCGAGTTCCTGCCGCCGGAACAACGCCGGAAGGTCTTGCTGCTGCCGGATTTGCCCGAAAGCGAAAAAGCGAACTTCTACGCGGCCCTCGATGTGTTTGTCATGCCTTCGGTGGGAGAGTCGTTCGGCATTTCCTACCTCGAGGCCTGGATGTGCGGCAAGCCGGTGATTGGGGCGCGAATCGGTTCGACCTGCTGCGTGATCGACGAGGGCGAGGACGGCCTGCTCGTGAACCCCGATGATGTCTCGGAGATTTCCCGGACGGTCGTCGAGCTGCTGGCCGATCCCCAGCGGCGTGAGCGCATGGGCGCGCGTGGACGGGACAAAACGCTAAAGCAGTTCACCTGGGGTACTCTTTGCGACGGCATCGAGGACTTTTTTCTAAAGGTCGCGATGGCGCCCGCGTCTTCGATCTCCAAGCGGCATAGAAAATCTTCGCCGCTCGCCGCCCTGGAGAATTCCGGCGCCGCTCAGAGGGATTGACGCGCGGCGGACTCGCGCGCAGCCGCGGCAGACGCGGAACGTTATGAAAATCATCCACGTCGCTCCCATGTACACGCCGGCTGTCGGAGGCGCTGAGGATCACATGCGCGCCATCTCCGAGCGGCTCGCGGCGCGTGGCCACGAAGTTATTGTATTGACGGCGGATGTGAGTTTCCATGAAGATCTCTGGCCCGGCCGGCCTGGCGGCCTGCCGGAAAAGGAGACCATCAACGGAGTGCGCGTGGTTCGGATGGCGCCCGGTGGAGGCTGCGTGAGCGCGATGTTCGAAGCGTGGAAGCGGATGCGCGGCGGCTATCGTTCTCTGCGCCTCCTCTTTGGCGAGGACGGGTTAGAGTTTTTGACCCGCAGACCATTCCTCACATCGCTGATTCCGACCTTGTTGCGCACTCGTGCGGATGTCGTTACTGCGGCAAACTGGTATTGGCCGCCGGTATACCATGCTTATCTTGCGAAAAAGCTGAAACGCTTTACTCTCGTCGGGATCCCGCTCTTTCATACAGCCGAGGCCTGGTGTAATCAGGAGATCTATCGACGCATGCTCGGCGCCTGCGATGGGGTTATCGTCAATACAGAGCACGAAGGCAATTTCGTGCGAGAACGTGCTGCTACTCGTGTCATGGTAGGCGGCGTCGGTGTCGATCCGGAGCTGTTTAGGGCGCGCGATGGTTCGGTGATCCGCCGCCGGTACGGCTTGGAAAATCGCCTCATCGTAGGTTATGTCGGCAGACAAGCGGCCAACAAAGGGGCTGCCGAGCTCCTGCGCGCAATGGCGGATGTCTGGAGGTGGAACCCCGAAGTGCGGCTTGTGCTTGCGGGTCCCCGTGCTGTGCGCGATAAGGAGATGGAGCAGACGCTTTCGCGCCTTACGCCATTCGAGAACGAACGGATAGTGAGGATCAACGAGTTTGCTCAAACCGACAAGGCTTCAATATTCGACGCCTTTGATGTTTTCGTTCTTCCCTCGACATCCGAATCCTTTGGCATCTCCTACCTCGAGGCATGGCTATGTAAAAAGCCGGTGGTTGGGGCCAACATTGGGCCGACGAGGTGCGTGATCGACGACCGGTCTGATGGGCTTCTGGTCGATCCCGGCCAGCCGTCCGATATCGGGCGCGCGATCATCGAATTGCTTTCCAATTCTGCCATGCGGCGAGCAATGGGAGAGACAGGCTACGCGAAAACTGTCTCGCGGCATACCTGGGACCAGGTTACCGACAAGATCGAGCGACTGTATTTTTCCTTAGCTGCGAACAATCGAAACCGCCAGGCATTCGCAGCGGTGGAGTCGTAATCGGGCGGCGGTCATGCATGCGGGCGCACAGGTAGCGGTGCTCGATCACACCGCGTCGGCGCTAGGTGGGGCGCAGTTGGTGGTGTCTCGCATGGTTGCGCTTCTGTCACAAAACTACGATGTCGAGCTGATACACAATGGCGGTGCAGGCTATTTGGCGACACTGACGTCCGCTTTTTCCGCGAACTTGGAAAGAATCCGGGAGAAGAGGATTTCTGCAATGCGGACGAGTTTCAGTCTACCCGGCGCTGCATCGCTGCTGAGGCCGGAACGACTTGATGGCATCGGTGCGAACCGATGGTACGATCTTTTTGTATATTCCGGACACGGCGTCCCGCCGCGTTCTTGTGGCAAAAAAGGAATCATCTACTGTCACTTTCCTTTCGAATCCGCGCCGGTGAATGCGCGCGATAAAGCGGGCAACCCGAAACTCCGAGGGCCGGTACCGTGGATCAAAAATGCCGCCTATCGTTGGGACTGGAAAAGCCGCATGGCTGGATATCAGAAGATCTTCGCCAATTCGTATTTTACGGCGGAATGGATAGACCGTCGATGGCAAATGCCCGCAGAGGTGTTGTATCCTCCCGTTGATCCGGTTCCCTCGACGAGAGGAAAAAAAAATCTTATCGTGACGCTCGGTAGATTTACCGGAGGTCCCAGAAGCAAGAATCAGCTCGCCCAAGTACAGGCATTCCGCGATTTTTGTGGTTCAGCGCGCGAGCCTTGGACGCTGCGGATCATCGGCTCATGCGGCGAATCCCTCACAGACAGGGAGTATCTGGACCGGCTACGTAATAGCATCGATGGACTACCCATCGAGCTGCTGGTTAACGTCGAACGTAGCGTAACAGTCCAATCTCTCGCAGAGGCGCGGTTGTTTTGGCATACGGCCGGCCTAGGCGTTGATGAGAAGGAACGCCCTGAGTATGCCGAACATTTCGGCATCGCCGTAGTGGAGGCCATGCGCGCCGGCTGCGTGCCAGTTGCCGTCAACTCAGGGGGACTGCGGGAAATCATCGAACATGACAAAAACGGATTTCTTATATTCGACCTGAAGAGTATGGCCCAAACGAGTGCAAAGCTCGCTGACTGCGAGGAAAAACTCGCGCTCATGGGAGACGCCGCTCGCCGTCGCAGCGCTATTTTTGACGGCGAGCGATTTGACCGACGTTTTCGAGCCGCGGTGTCAGAGTGCCTTGCTAGCTGAACTACAAGCCGGCTTGATGCAAAAAAACGCAGGACATACGGTGTTATGAAGGGTACGAAGAACGTCCCATTGCTTCCTGAGATTGGCGTTTTAGCGCTGGTGCCCGATGATTGGGATGTATCGTGGCAGCCGCGGCATCACGTGCTCAGCCGTTTATCGCGCTATTTCCACGTTGCTTGGGTGAATCCGGCTCCTGAATGGCGCCAACTCGGGAAAGCCTGGTACAAGTCGTCGCTGCCTAAGCTCGGCGTAACGGCCGACTTCCCTGGATTCCTGATCTATCGTTCTCATGTTTTTCCGAAATTGTATCGACCGGAATGGGTCGCGACGCGATTTTACGAGCAGCGTCTGAAGAACGCGCGAAAAATGCTTTTAGCAAGGGGCTGCAAAAAAATTATTCTTTATGTCTGGCGACCAGAGTTCGAGCCCGCGCTTCGGATGATACCGCATGATGCTAGCTGCTACCATATCGACGACGAATATTCGTTTTCGGAAATCGAAGTTGCCCTCGATCCGGCTGAAATTCGCCTGATGAAGGAAGTCGATCAGGTCTTCATCCATTCGCCCGGTCTCCTGGAGAAAAAAGGCGCGATCAACCCGCGGACGGTTTTTGTTCCGAACGGTTGCGACTATCAGGCATATTCTCAGCTGCAGCCCGAGCCGCCCGACCTTGCGCGCATTCCGCACCCGCGGATCGGCTACACCGGCCGCATCAAGCGCCAGCTCGATTGGGGTCTGATTACAGGACTCGCGACCAAACACCCCCAGTGGTCATTCGTCTTCGTCGGTCCTGTAACTCAGGATCCCGAGGTGGCGGAGGCGGTCCGGACACTATCCAATCGTCCGAATGTCCATTTCCTGGGCTACAAGTCCACCGAGCAGCTAGCCGCGTACCCGCAGCACTTCGACGTCTGCATCATGCCGTACCGGTTAAACGATTACACGCGGTATATCTATCCGCTGAAGCTCCACGAATACCTCGCAAGCGGGCGGCCGGCCGTCGGCTCGCCGGTCCTTTCTCTCATGAAATTTGGACACCTCGTCCGGCTGGCACGGACGGCCGACGAGTGGTCGAGCGCGATCCAGGATTGTCTGAATCCTGCGTCCACGACGACGGTTACGGAACGCCAATCCGTTGCACAACGTCACGACTGGGACAGCCTCGTCAAGATTATCGCACTCACAATATGTGAGCGGCTGGGAGATCAATGGCTTCAAAAGATTCAGACGGAGGCGTCCGTTGAAAGCTCCGGCTTACGACCGCCCGACACGGCGCTCCAAATGTCGGTGCCCCTGAACGGGACCGCCGGGACTGCGCAGGCGCGCGTCGCGCTGCAGCGCTGCGATCGATTCGTGGCGCGCACGATGAATTGGCTCTACGACCATTTGCGGTTCGTGACCGGCTATGCTCCGGTGATTCTGTGCGACGCGCTGCAAAATCGCGAGGAATTCCCGGAGCTCGACGCGCGTTGTTTCAATCGAGAAAGTCTGCCGCGTCAAATCTGGCGCGGTATAGCCGGAAATCGCCCCACGCCTTACGACGCCTGGCAATTGGGCAGGCTTCACCCCCAGATTCTCCACTCTCATTTCGGCTATGTCGCAACGCAGGACATCAAGCTGCAGCGGAGCCTCGATATCCCCTGGGTCGTGAGCTTCTATGGCGCCGACGTCTATGAGATCGATTTTGCCGAAAGAGACCGGACGTATTCCCAAGTGTTTCAGCGCGCGGATCGGGTTCTGGCCTTGGGACCGTCGATGGCGGCGCGGCTCGAGCTTCTCGGATGCCCGCGGGAGCGCATCGCGATTCACCCGCTCGGCGTCGATGTCGAAAATCTGCCGCAGAAGCCGCGGGTGCTCGATTCCGGCGCGCCTTTGAAGATCCTTTTCGCGGGAACGTTCCGCGAAAAGAAGGGCATTCCCTACGTCGTCGAGGCGATCTCGCTGGTCAAGCGCGCAGGGATTTCCGTCGAGCTTTATCTGGTGGCGGGAGAGATGGGCAAGGCGGGCGAGCTGGAGACGAAACAGAAGGTATTCGAGCAGATCCGGCGGCTCGATCTCGAGCGCAATGTCATCTACAAGCCGCTCATGCCGTTCCGCGATCTGATACGGCTTGCGCTCGACAGTCATATTTTTGTCGCTCCGAGCGTGACCGCCGCCGACGGCGACGCCGAAGGGACGCCGTTCGTTCTCCAACAAATGATGTCTACGGCGATGCCCGTTATTGCCACGGTGCATTCCGACATTCCGTATCTTTTCGGCGAGTATGAAAGCCGGCTTGTTGCCGAGCGGGACGCGGAGGCGATCGCTGCACGGCTGCAGGAGTATGCGATGCGCCCGCAGATGCTCGTCGAGGACGGTCGCGCGCTCCGTGAGCGTATCCGATCGGCTTTCAACGTCAAGGAATGTGCCGAGCGGCTGGGCGGAATTTATGATCAACTCTACTGATGATTCTTTGGAAACGCTCCACGCGGAGGTTTCCGGCTAATCTCGACCCATGAATCTCACCGCAAATATCCTGACCACTTTATCCGCGCGGGTCGTCATGCTCCTGCTGGCGCTGATCTCCTCGATAGTGCTGGCGCGCTATCTGGGGCCCGAAGGCCGCGGGTTATTCGCGTTGGTCCTTTTGCTGCCCGAGCTCGCCAGGAACCTTGGCCTTCTCGGCTTCGAGCAGGCGAACGCGGTGTATGCGGGACTGCTGCCGCAACAGAGGTCGACGCTCATCTGGCATTCGGCGCTTATAGCATGCGTGCTTGGAGGCGCATTCGCCGCGCTGGGAGCGGGTTACGTCGCCTTGGGGGCGCCCGGTTTCGATACGCTGATTCAGGGGCCTATTTATCTCTATCTGATTCCGCTCGCCGTGATGCCGTGCAAATTGCTGTTTGAATATTGGACGGCGATCCTGCGCGGGATGAATCGTATTCTCTTGCTCAATGTCCTCGATGTCGGCGTAAAGGCGGTCCTGCTGCTGTTCGCCGTGCTCTTCGTGGTGTGGTTTGGACTCGGCGTGCAGGGCGCGGTGCTGGCGGACTTTCTGATCAGCGTAGCCGGCGTAGCCGTGATCGCGCTGCTGCTCAAGACTGTCGGGGTATTGGGCACGCCGAACTTTGATAAGCCGCTATGGCGTCGCTCGGTCGGCTTCGCGCTTCCGGCGTACGGCGGGAGCTTGACGGCTTACCTCAATTACCGCGTCGATGAGGTGATCGTCGCCATGCTTCTTCCCGCCGAGCAGCTAGGTTTTTACGTCATCGCCGTCGGTCTAGCCGAGCGTCTGTGGATTCTTCCTGGAGCGGTGACTTCGGCGCTCCTGCCCCATCTCACGAATAGACGCGAGCGCGATCCGCAAATCTCCGTTGCGGTCGCGCGCCACGTCATGATCTGGATCGGCTTGATCTGCATCGGCGTTTTTGTCTTTGCGGGCCTCGGCATACGTTTGTTGTATTCTTCCGCTTACGAAGGAAGCATCGCGCCGCTGCGCTGGCTGCTGCCCGGCATATTCACGCTAAGCCTCGGAAAGGTACTGGTGACGGAGCTGCTCGCGCAAGAGAAGCCCCGCTATACCGTCTGGGCGTCGGGAATCGCCGCCTTCGTCAACATCGCGGCGAATCTCGTTCTCGTGCCGCGCATAGGGATTTCGGGCGCGGCTCTTGCCTCGTCGATCTCATATACGGTTCTTTCGGTTATTTTGATGTGGCTGTTTGTGCGCGAAACCGGTGTATCCTGGACCGCCTTTTTGATCCGGCAAAGCGACTTCACCGCGTATTCGGTGCTGTGGCGGCAGTGGCGGCCCAGCCTGAAGCGTCTTCGCTTGGCGTAAACACCCATGTGCGGCATCGTAGGACTCTATCGCTGGCCCGGACGCTCCGAGGCGGTCGCGGCGCGGCTCGCCGAGATGTGCCGGACGATCGTCCACCGCGGTCCCGACGATCAGGGCACGTTCATCGACGGCGATATCGCGCTCGGGATGCGCCGGCTTAGCATCATCGACGTCGCCGGCGGCCGGCAGCCGATCGAAAACGAGGACGGCACGGTCAAGATCGTCTTCAACGGCGAAATTTACAACTACCGGGATTTGCGCGGCGAGCTGGCGGCGCGCGGCCATCGCTTCGCCACGCGCACGGACACGGAGACGATCGTTCACGCGTACGAGGAGCACGGCGTCGACTGCGTCGAGCGGCTGAACGGCATCTTCGCCTTCGCCCTGTGGGACGCATCCAGGCGGCGTCTCTTCGTCGCGCGCGACCGTATGGGCGTCAAGCCGCTCTACTACGCCGAAACGCTACGCGGGCTCGCCTTCGCGTCCGAAATCAAGGCGCTGCTGACGCTGCCGGAGATCTCCGCGACGCTCGATGTCTCGGCTGCGGCGGAGTTCTTTCGCCTCGGCTTCGTGCCGCCGCCGCGCACGCTTTTTCAAGGAATCCGCAAGCTGCCGCCCGGCCATCGGCTGATCGCGCAGGACGGCGCCGTAAAAATCGAGCGTTACTGGGATCTCGAGTTCGCCGAGCCGTCGGCGCCGGCGAGCTTCGAGGAGTGCCGCGACGAGCTGCGGGAAATTTTGCGGCAAGCCGTCGCGGATCAGATGGTGAGCGACGTCCCGCTCGGCGCGTTTTTGAGCGGCGGCGTCGATTCGAGCGCTGTCGTCGCCTTTATGAAGCAGGCGGCGGGGAACGGCGTCCGCACGTTCACGATCGGCTTCGATTCGAAGCTGCACGCGTATCATAACGAAGCGCCGTACGCCGAGGCGGTCGCGAAAGAGCTCGGCACGCAGCATCAGACGCTCATCGTCCGCCCGCGCGTCGTCGATCTCATGCCGGCGCTCATCGAGAAGCTCGACGAGCCGCTTACCGACACGTCGTTTCTGGTCACTTATCTAATTTCTGAGCTCGCGCACCGCGACGTGAAAGTCGCGCTCTCGGGCGTCGGCGGCGACGAGCTGTTCGGCGGCTACCGCCGCTATCTCGCGCCGGCGATACAAAAAGCCTCAGCCTGGATTCCGGGGGGTCTCCGCCGCGCGCTCGGCGAGCGCCTCGCGGCCCTGCCCGCAGATCGCGGGTCCGTCATCGGGAATCTCGGCCGCTACGCCAAGGCATGGGGGCGCAGCCTCCATCTTCCGCTCGGCCGTCAGTATCTGGATCTCGTCTCGGCGCTGCCCGCGGCCCAGGTTGCGACACTGCTTCGCGCCGACTTCGGCTCGCGCGATCCCGGCGAAGCGCTGGTCGAATGGTTCGACCAAGCCGGTTCAGCCGATGCTCTCGACCGGTTGCTTTACGTCGACGCCAAGTCGGCGCTACCGGAGAGCTTGCTGCTGTTGACGGATAAAATGGGCATGGCCACTTCCCTGGAAATTCGCGTGCCGCTGCTCGACAACCGCGTCGTCGATTTCGTCCGCCGCGTGCCGGGCGACTACCGCCTGCGCAGCTTCAGCCTGAAGCGTTTGCTCAAGGCGGCGGTGAAAGGCGTCGTTCCCGATTTCGTGCTGACGCGATCGAAGCGCGGTTTCGGAACGCCGATGGGCACGTGGCTCCGCGGCGATCTTCGGCCGATGATCGACGATTTGCTGAGCGAGGAGAGGCTCACGCGCGGCGGTCTGTTCGACGCGCGCGCCGTCAAGGATATCGTCGCCGCGCACAATGCCGGCCGGGAGGACTTTACCGAGGCGATCACGGCGCTATTGACGTTCGAGATATGGCGCGAACGATTCGGGGTGGCGCTGCCATGATGTCTGCGTTCGCTACGCTCGCGTGGACGGCGCTCGCCGTCCTGCTCTACGTGTATATCGTTTATCCGGCGCTGCTCGCGCTGCTCGCGCGCTTCCGAACCCGTGTCGTGACGCGGAAAAATATCGCTCCGTCCGTCACGCTGATCATCTCCGCGTACAACGAAGAGCGGACGATAGAAAAAAAGCTGCGCAACACGGTCGCGCTCGACTACCCTAAAGAGCAGCTCGAGATCCTGGTCGTGTCCGACGCCTCGACCGATAAAACCGACGAGATCGTCGCCGGCTTCGCCGGGCAGGGCGTGAAGCTTCTGCGCCAGGCGCGACGCCAGGGAAAGACCGCCGGGCTCAACGCCGCCGTCCGCGCCGCGCGCGGCGACGTGCTCGTGTTTAGCGACGCCAACATCCTTTACCGCACCGATGCCGTCGGGCGGTTGGTCCAAAGTTTCGCGGATCCGTCGGTCGGATGCGTCACGGGCGACTCACGTTACGATGAAGACGAGGTCTCACAGGCGCACGCTCAGGAAAACGCCTATTGGGGTTATGAGCGGTTCATCCGTGCGATGGAAAGCCGCCTTGGCAGCACGGTGGGCGGGGACGGCGCGATCTTCGCGATCCGCCGCGGCCTCTATACGCCGCTCGCGGCCGATGCCATCAATGATCTAATGACGCCGTTGCAGATCGTTCTCGGCGGACACCGGGCGGTATTCGAGCCGGAGGCCGTCGGCTTCGAGCCGACCGCCGGCGATTTCCGCGGTGAGTTCCGCCGCAAACGACGCATCGTCAATCGCAGCTGGCACGCGGTGATGAGTGTACCGCAGGCGCTGAGCATTCCTCGAATGGGATGCTTTGCCTGGCAGGTGTGGTCGCACAAGGTCTTGCGCTGGCTCGCTCTGCCGCTCGTCTTGCTCGGCGCGCTCGGCTGCATATTTGCGGCGCCGCTCGGGCTCGTTTATCGGCTTGGCGCATGGGGTTTTGCCGCAAGTGTGGCGCTCGCGCTGTTCGGCGCGATTATTCCCGAGAGCGCCGGCCGCTGGTCTCGGCTCCCGCACACGGCTCTATACTTCTATCTGGTCAACGTCGCGGCTCTGCTGGGCATCATCAGCGCGATGGCGGGACGCGTGGAGACGTTCTGGACGCCGGAACGAGAGAAGGCGCGCACATGAGTGGGCAAGTAAATCTTCGGACGCGTATATCGGCGGCGCTGCCGCCGGGATTCCGTCGGGTGGCGAGCGGCGTTGAGGATGCCGTGGCATCCCGGCTGTACGTCCCCGCTCACTTGAGATTCTGGCTCCGCGACGCGGCGCTGTCTGGAGCGAGTGTGGCGCCGCGCAGTGTTTGCGAGCGCGCGCTCGTCGATTGGCTCAAGCGAGCACAGGACGCCGCCGATGGCGGCGGCGTCGCCGCATACTACGACTTTAACGACGGCTGGAGCGCCGGATATCCCGAAACGACAGGCTACATCATCGTGACCGCACTGCAAGCGGCGGCACGCCTCGACGATTTCGACCTGAAGGAGCGCGCGCGCCGCATGGCCGATTGGGAGCTCGGTATTCAACTGCCCGAAGGTGCTTGGCAGGGCGGTGTCGTGAGCGCGCCGCGCATTCCGTCGGTCTTCAATACCGGACAGATCGTTCAAGGCATGGTCGCAGCCGCCTCCGCTTTCGGCAATCAATCCTATCTCGACGCTGCGGCGAAAGCCGGCCGCTGGCTCGGCCTTCAACAGGATACCGACGGCGCATGGCGCCGCTACACGTATAACGATTTTCCCAACGCGTATTCGACGCGCGTCGCTTGGCCGCTGATCTCACTGGCGGACGCCGCCGGAGAGCCTGAATTCCGGCGCACCGCGGTCCGTTATCTCGAATGGGCGGCGCGCTGCCAGGATGAAAGCGGCTGGTTCTCTAACTGCACACTCGAGCCCGGCACCGACGCGCTGACGCATACGCTAGCCTATACGATCGAGGGCTTCATCGAAGCGGGCGTGTTGCTGCGCGACGAGCGCTGGATTACGATCGGCCGCCGCGCAGCGGACGTGCTGCTGCGGCGACATGAGCTGCGCGGTCGTCTGGCGGGCGCGTACGCCTCTGGCTGGCGCGGCGATTTTTCCTACAACTGCGTCACCGGGTCCGCTCAGATGGGCCGTATCTGGGGACGGTTGTTCTCGCTCACCGACGACGCGCGCTATCTCAACGCTGCGCTCAAGATCAACGATTACGTCTCCGGTCTCGTCGATCTCGCCTCTGTGCACGAAGGGCTTCGCGGCGGGCTCAAGGGCTCGGACCCTGTCTGGGGTCCCTACATGCGATTTCGCATGCCCAGCTGGGCGGCGAAGTTCGCCCTGGATTCCTTTTTTCACGAAGCCGACGGCTTGGCGCGTCTGGAAGAAAACAATCGATGAACGTCACGATTCTTTGCCGTTACCTGAACAGCGACTATGCGCGCGCGGTTCTGCGCGCGTTGAACGCAAGCGGGATGACAGGCGTCAACGTCGTCGCGGCCGAAGCCGTCACGCCGAGAAATCTCGACGCGCTTTGGCGCACGCACGGCTGGCGGCTTCCGCTGGTCGCCGCACGCCACCTGCTGCTGCCGCTGAGAGGAGCGGCGCGCCGCGCCGTGAGCAAGAACGGCGCAGCCGCCGGGCCGACGCTCCAATCCGAAACCATCGCCCAGGGTGGTCGGTTCATCGCCGTCGAAGAGATAAACGGCGAAGCTTCATGCAAGGCGCTGCGCGAGCTCGCCACCGATCTCACGATCCTTGCGGGTACGCCGATCATCCGTCCGCCGGTGCTCGAAGTGCCGCGCATCGGGACACTCAACGCGCATCAGGGCGAGCTGCCGCGGTTTCGCGGCATGAACGTCATCGAATGGTCGATCTTCGAAGGGGCCGCTCCGACGATCACGATTCACTTCGTCGACCCTGGCGTCGATACCGGCGACATCGTCGCCGAAGAGCGGATCCCGCTGCGGCCGGGCGACACGTTGATCACCGTAAAACAGCGCGCCGGGGAGCAGCAGGTCGAGATGCTCGCGCGCGTCGCCGCGCAGGCGCTCGCCGGCACGCTGAGCCGCCGGCCGCAGCGCGTGCAGGATGGCCAGCAATATTTTATAATGCATCCGAAGCTCCGGACGATCGCCGAGAAGCGGCTCCAGCAGCGGCTGCGTAGGCCGGCAGGGGCGTAGCATTTCTGCATGAACGCAGAGCCGGAGAAATTTCGCGTAGCTGTCAAGGCCGACATCGCGCGTCTGCGCGAAGACGGCCCGGGCCTTCGGCCGCTCATCCGCGGCCTGTTGTCGCAGGGATTTCAGGCGCTGTTCATCTATCGCGTCTTTCGCTGGTTTCACGAGCGCAACATTCCCACGCAGCCTGTGCGATTCGTCTTCGAGCGATTTATCGAGATCACGACCGGAATTTCGATTCCTGTCGAGGCGCGGATCGGCAAGGGACTGAGAATTCATCATTTCGGCGGCATTGTCATTCACCCCGCCGCGGCGCTCGGCGAGGAGTGCACGATTTATCACGGCGTTACGCTGGGCGATCTCGGGATGCACGGCGGCGCGCCGCGCGTCGGCGATCGCGTCGTCATCGGCGCCGGCGCGAAGATCATCGGCGAGATCGAAATCGGCGACGATAGCCGCATCGGCGCCAACGCCGTCGTTGTGCGTTCCGTCCCGCCGGGTAGCATTGCCGTCGGCGTGCCCGCGGTCGTGAAAAATTGTTCACGCGTGGATTTATAGGGGAATTGATGACAACAGAAAAAACATCGATGCAAAGCAAGCACGAAATCGAGCGGACATTTCACGACCATAAAGCGACATCAGACTACGGTTCGGATCCGCATAATTTTTACTCCGCCGGCGGGCTGAACATGATGTGGCGCTCGTATCTGACCGCTGTCGGCGATCTTCATGGCAAGCACATTCTTGATTTCGGCTGTGGCGAAGGGTGGAGCAGCGTTGAATACGCCAAGCGCGGAGCAATCGTTCACTCCTTCGATCTTTCACCGGAGAGCGTGCGGAATCTAATGCAGCAAGCCAAACGCGACGGCATCGCCGAGCGAATACATCCTGCCGTGATGGCGGCTGAATGTTTAGCTTATCCCGACAACACCTTCGATTTGGTCCTTGGGGTCGCGATCCTGCATCACACGGATCCCATTTCTGCAGGGACGGAAGTTTCGCGCGTCTTGAAGCCCGGAGGTAGAGCTCTGTTCATTGAGCCGCTGTCTCATAATATTTTTTTGAAACTGTTTCGATGGCTGACGCCTAACCGACGCACTCCAACGGAACAGCCGATGAGCGTTCAGCAAATATCGGAATTCGGACGGTTTTTCAACCGCGCAGGATATCGCGGTTGCTACTTCTTATCGATATTTCCGCAGGGTCTCCTGTGGGCCACGGGCAATCGGAGCTTATTTCGTTGGTCTTTGGGCGCAACCGAGCTTGTCGACGGATGGCTTTTGAAAAGCTTTGCGTTTCTGAACCGATACTGTTGGTCGTCGATCATCGAAGTAGAGAAATAATCGATGGACGAAGTGTTCCCGCGAAAGAATCCAACTTCGGAGATCCCGATTAGGGTTTCCGTCGTCATCCCTGCGCGCAACGAGGAGATCCATGTAGGCGATCTTTTGGCCTCGCTCGAAGCGCTTGATTTCTCTCGCGAGCATTTAGAAATCATCGTGGTGAACCACGACTCCAACGACGGTACGAGCGCGATCGCGCGAAAGGCGGGCGCGCGAGTTGTGGACAAGCATGGTGGCTCAATAGCCAGCGCGCGCAATGCCGGCGCACGTCAAGCAGCTGGCGACGTCATTGCATTTATCGATGCGGACTGCACCGTGGCGAAAGATTGGCTCAACGTTGCGTTGCCGCATTTTTCCGATCCACGAGTCGGCGCGGTCGGAAGGAGCTGGCCGCTGGTGCCCGCCGAACCCTCGACATGGGCGCGGAGCATCCTCCGTAAGCAAGCCGAAATTCAGGCAGGATCGTCGCGCGGTCGCTGGCTCTCCTCCGGCAACATGTTGGTGCGCAGGCACGTGTTTTTCGAGGTCGGCGAGTTTGACGAAGCACTAGGGACGTGCGAAGACGTCGATCTCTCCTATCGAATCGCAAGCAAGTACCTCATCATCGAGGATCTGAAAATACGCTGGTGGCATCACGGCGAGCCAAGGACTTTCTGGCAGCTGTTTCGGAAGGAGCTGTGGAGGGGGCGCGACGGCCTGCTCGGAGTGGCCCGCCACGGTTTTCGTCTTGACGAGATGCCCAGCCTTATTTTGCCATTGTATTTTTTGCTAACGCTGGCGCTGTTTCTCTCAAGCCTGCTGGTCGTAAGCTTCGGGCGATGGCAATTGCCTCTAGCGGCATGCGCGGGCGCCGCGTTTTTTATTCCATTGTTTTTATTGGCCGCATTCCGGAGCCTGCGGACAGGAGGGCTTCGCTATGTGGGTCATTTTACTGTTTTTTATGCGGTTTATTTTTTAGCGCGTGGCTTCAGTCCGTTTTACGCGTGGCCGAATATCAAACGGCAGAGTTAGCGCACCGTTCAGATTCCGGGATTGGCCGTGAAAAAAGTTCTGATGATCTCATATTTTTTTCCGCCCGTCGGCGGCATAGGTACCGCTGGATCGCAGCGGACCTTGAAATTTGCGAAGTACATTCAGTCGCACGATTGGACTCCCGTCATTCTGACGGTGCGCGAGTCGCATTACGAATCCTATTTCGAGCTCGATGCAAGTCTATTGGGGAAGGTGCCTTCAGGAATCAACATCGTGAGGACGCCGGTGATCAGGTGGCTGACAAAGCTTCTGGAGCTGAAGAATCGAGGCCGCGCGAGCATCCCGACCTCCGGTCACATCGAGAACGCGACGAACGGTAATCATTCCAATGGCGCGGCGCCGGCGTCCCGTAACCGCTATCAGAAGTTAAAAAATGCGTTTACCGATCTTTTCGAGATACCTGACGGAGAAATTGGCTGGCTCATTCCGGGAGTCATCAGCGGTTTGCGGGCGATTAGACGCGAGGGCGTGGATGTCATCTACACCAGCGGAAAGCCCTGGACCGCGCA
The DNA here is from genome assembly GCA_036522675.1 of Chthoniobacterales bacterium. Taxonomy (GTDB): domain Bacteria; phylum Verrucomicrobiota; class Verrucomicrobiia; order Chthoniobacterales; family UBA10450; genus AV17. The sequence continues at coordinate 34,678 of DATDFJ010000128.1, forward strand.
TCTTATCGGGGTCGTCCTCCGGGGCCTCACCGGCAAACCGCTCGTCACCGATTTTAGGGATCCCTGGTTGACGAATCCTTTTCGCGATCAAAGCATGAAGTTTCGAAATCGAGTAGAAGGGTATTTAGAGCAAAAGGTAGTGTCAGAGGCGGACCTCGTGATCACGAATACCGTTCTGCTTAGAGACGAGTTTATTGCGCGTTTTCCACGTGAGGCTGAAAGCAAATTCGTGGCCTTACTCAACGGGTATGACCCGGACGACTTTCCTCGCTCGGCGGCCGGAGCCGAGGTCGGCGACGGCAAGTTCGTCCTCGTCCATTCCGGTTTTTTATACGGCAAACGGGACCCTCGCAATTTCCTCGAAGCGTTGACGCTGCTGTTACGGACCCAAAGAATACCGCGCGAGAAGATCGAAGTTCATTTCGTGGGTTCAGTCGAGCTGCCTTATAACCTGCCCGAGTTCCTGCGCGCTAACGGCCTTGAGGGGGTCGTCCATTTGGTTCCTCACGTTCCTTTTCAGCGCAGCCTTGAATATCTGTCGAGAGCGACAGCGCTTCTTTTGCTTCAGCCTGGAACGGAGACTCAGATCCCCTCGAAGCTGTTTGAATACATCGCGATGGGAAGGCCGATTCTAACGATCTCCCCGCTACACGGCGCCACGTCCAAGTTGGTCATGGAGGAGTCCTTGGGAATCGCAACGGATGCGGAGAATGTGAACGAAATAGCTCTCGCCTTAGAGCGCTTGTATCACGATTGGAAAGGCGGCTCCCGTTTCATCGGCGGGTCCACGGCGCGAGAAAAGTTTAATGTCCGGAAGGCCGCGGAGAATTTGTCGCGCAACTTCGATCGGCTCCTCGACCGCGGCGAAAGTTAAGTTCCTTTGCATCGATCGTGGCCTTGGCGATGATCAACGCGGATAATTTTTTACATGGCGCTCCTATTCCTCTAATCGTCGAGGAGTTCGCCGGTATTCCCCGTAAAGACGAGCCGGTAAATGTGGGCTTTCCGCTCCCTAGGGGAGCGTTATTCGATCCCGCCAAGATCGCCGTTTATGCGCCGGATAATCGCCGTCGACCGGTTCAAGCGAGCGTTTTGTCGCGCTGGTCCGACGACAGCATTAAGTGGTTGCGGTTGGACTTTCAAGCCGACGCCGCCGCGCATGAGGCCGCCGAATATAAGATCGTCCTCGGCGGCGAAAGCTCGGAATATGCCGGCCGCGCCGGCAATGTTGTCCGTCAAGTCGGCGCTGTCATCGAGATAAATACCGGTCGCGCGAATTTTGAGGTCGATGTTCGCTGCTGCAAACCGTTTCAGCGCGTCGTGGTCAACGGGGTTGATGTCTTGGAGAACGCCGAGATTGCACTTCACGATAACGGTGGCAGACAATATCGGCCTTGGATAACGCAGGTGTCTGTGGAGAGTGAAGGCCCGCTGCGAACGACATTGTTGCAGAAGGGCCTGTTTCGCTCGGACGCCGATGCGATACTGGCTCACTTCATATCCCGTTTGAGTTTCTTCCATGGTCGCTCGATCGTCGAGTTCAAATTCACCATTCGCAATCCCAAGTCGTCGTTCCATCCGAACGGGTTTTGGGATTTAGGCGACGCGGGCTCGATTTATTTCGACCGAGTGACGCTTGGTCTGGCGCTGAAGGAAGCTCGGGGTTCTCGAATCAGCTGGTCGGAAAAACCAGGGCTCCTACCCCGACAACACGAAGGAAAGAGCCTGGAAATTTATCAGGATTCCAGCGGCGGCGAGAATTGGCGCAGCTCCAATCATGTCAACAGGCATGGAAACATCGCCAGCGTTTTTCGAGGATATCGCGTGCGGGCTGATGACACGGTGGTGTTAGAGGGCTCCAGAATTACCCCTCATTTATATCTGCAGAATGATCGCGGCGGCATAAGCGCGGCTATAGTCGGCTTCTGGCAGAACTTTCCAAAGGCCCTGTCGGCGGACGGCAACCGCCTCACGATCGGTCTTTTCCCCGAACAGTTTCAGGACTCTTTTGAACTCCAGGGTGGAGAGCAAAAAACTCATACGGTGTGGTTCGATTTCGTAGGCGGCCAAAATCAATCGACAGATCTTCAATGGGTGCATGATCGATTGATACCTCGTGCGTCGCCCGAATGGTACACCGACTGCGGCGTTTTTCCGTATTTCGCGCCGCGATTAAAAGCGGAGGAGACTCCAAAATCGGTTTCTTCTTTACAGTCGCTCGTTGATAGCGCGGTTGAAGGCGCGAATACCTTCTTCGACCGGCGGGAGATTATAGACGAGTACGGCTGGCGTAATTTTGGCGACCTTTATGCCGATCATGAAGCTGTCGGTCATCGCGGTAGCGCCCCGTTGGTCGCCCATTACAACAATCAATACGATGTGATCTACGGCGCCATACGGGAGTTCACCAGGAGCGGCAACCGTAACTGGTATCGGCTTTTCGACGAGCTTGCGAGGCATGTCGTCGACATCGACCTTTATCATACTTCTGAGGATAGGCCGGCGTTCAACGGCGGGTTTTTTTGGCATACGGAACATTATACGGACGCGGCTTTGGCTACTCACCGCGCGTACTCACGATCCGCGCAGACGAAAGAGCGGCATCTCGCCGGGGGTGGACCGTCAAGCGAACATAACTACACCAGCGGGTTGACCAACTACTATTTCCTCACCGGGGACAGTATGGCGCGAGAAGCCGTCCTGGACTTGGCGAACTGGGTCATCGCGATGGATGCGCCCAGCGGGGGTGCGCTTGGCCTGTTGGACCGCCGGCCAAGGGGACTCTCCACGATGACCGCGTCGTGGAAATATCATGGTCCCGGTCGGGGATCGGCGAATTCCATCAACGCGCTGCTGGACGCATATGCGCTAACTCGCGATCAAGGGTATCTAAACAAAGCGGAAGCATTGATAAGGCGATGCATTCACCCAAAGGAAAACATCGAGATCAGAAAATTAGACGACGTGGAATACCGATGGTCGTATACTGTCTTCCTTCAGATGCTGGGGAAATACCTGGACGCGAAAATAGAAGAAGGCGAGATCGATTTCATGTACGCTTACGCCAGGGAGAGTCTGCTTCATTATGCACGCTGGATGCTCGATCACGAAGTCCCCTATAAAGAAGTTTACCACAAGGTGCTGATTCCGACCGAAACTTGGCCCGCTCAGGATATTCGAAAGAGTAATGCTTTCAAGTTTGCCGCCAGGCACGCAGATGAACCGCTACGCTCGCTATTTCTTCAGAAGTCCGATTACTTTTTCGAGCGCTGCATAACAGATTTGCTGGCGTTCCAAACCTGCGGCTTGACGCGGCCTATCGTCTTGATGCTGACCAACGGATTCATGCATTCTTACGTTTTGGCTCGCGGACTAGACCGCGCGCCCGCTCCGGCGGCGGAATACGATTTCGGACCGTTTCGCAACTTTCGTCCGCAATTTTATGAGCTCTGCTGGCTGAGGGAGCGATTACGGACCGCGGTCGGCAAGGGCATCTCTGTTGCGCGACGCCTCGGCCAGAGCTTGCGTATAAGACAACAGGAAGCCGTCAACTAATGGCTAAGGTTCGACTTCTGGAGCTCCGCAACACCTACAAGTGGGGTGGAGGGCCCGACAAGACGATTCTGCTCTCCGCGGAGCGCCACGACCAAACGCGGGTCGAGGTCGTGGTCGCTTACATACGGGACGTTCGTGATCGGGAATTCGAGATCGGTCAAAAAGCGCTCGCAAAGGGCTTGACGTTTTATGAGGTTCCCGAGCGAGGGAAGTTTGATCTGCGGGTGCTCCCCGCGCTGCGCGATATCATCGAGCGCCATGATATCAATGTGATCCATTCGCACGATTACAAAAGCGATCTGTTCGCCTATTTATTGCGACGATGGATATGCCGGCGGCACATAGCGCTGATGTCCACGGCGCACGCATGGGTGATGTTGGGACCTAAAGGCGAGCTTTACCGCAGATTGGATCTCTTCTTGATGAAAAGATTCGATCGTCTCATCGCGGTCTCGCATGCCACCAAGTCTGAAATGGTAAATGGCGGAGTTCCGGCGAACAAGATCACGGTGCTGCACAACGGCATTGATACCGACGCCTGGTCGAGAGCCGGCGTTAAAACTACGCTGCGGGATGAACTCCAGTTACTGGACGCTTTCCCGGTGATCGGCTACGTCGGGCGAATAACGCCGGAAAAGGATCTGGAAACGTGGCTGCGAGCGGCCGCGATACTGGCCGAAAAATTTCCACGCGCGCGTTTCCTCCTAGTGGGGGACGGCAAAGAAAACAATGCCCAACAGGGTCTCGACAATCTAGCCAAGACGCTGGGAATACGCGACAACGTGATCTTCGCCGGATATCGACGGCAACTGCTGCCGGTTTACGCTGCTTTCGACGTCTTTTTCCTGAGCTCGCGACGCGAGGGGCTTCCCAACAGCCTGCTCGAGGCGATGGCCATGCGCCTGCCCGTGGTTACGAGCGATGTCGCCGGAGCCAGGGAGCTGGTTGTGGACGGCGAGACGGGTTTTGTTTTGCCCCAGGGCGACGTTCGCGGAATGGCGGAGGCGCTTTTGAATTTGGCCAACCGCGGCGAGGTGCGGATGCGTTTGGCGCAAGCGGGCCGCGAAAGAGTGGAAAAGGAATTTTCTTTCGCCCATCGCTTGCAAAAAATCGAAGAGATCTACGAACGGTTGACGGATCGAACCGCAAACTTGCCTCCGAGCTCGCGCGAGCCGAAAGCGGTATCGGACGAGGCGTCTCTCGTTTAGGTCCGTGAACGCGATGGCGGGAACAACATAATGTGCGGGATTTCTGGAATATTGTATTTTGATCCGGCGCGGTCGGTTTCGGCGCAGAGCGTGCGAAACATGTCGCGGACGCTCGCCCATCGAGGTCCCGATGGGGAGGGAGTTTGGATCGAGCGCAACGTCGGTATGGCGCACCGGAGGCTCGCGATCATCGACCTTCGCCCCGAAGCCGGCCAGCCGATGTGCAATGAGGACGGAACCGTATGGATTACTTTCAACGGCGAAATTTATAACTTCCAGGAGCTGCGGCAAGATCTGGAAGCCAGGGGCCATCAATTCAAAACGGCCAGCGACACGGAAGCGATCATTCACGCGTATGAAGAATACGGTCGCGATTGCCTGTCCCGCCTGCGCGGCATGTTCGCCTTTGCCATCTGGGACAGCAGAACGCGGACCCTGTTTCTGGCCCGAGACCGCGTCGGCAAAAAGCCGCTGTACTATTACGCCGACCGCGAGCGATTTCTCTTCGCTTCGGAAATCAAAGCGATTCTTTCGGAACGGGATGTGCCTGTCGAAGCGGACCCGGTCGGCATCGATCATTTCATCGCTTTAGGCTATGTGCCGGCGCCCTATTCCGCTTTCAAGGGGGTGCGCAAACTGCCGGCGGCTCATTGGCTCGAGATCCGAAACGGCCGCATCGAGACGGGCCGCTATTGGAAGTTGCGATATCAGCCAAAAAGAGATTTGAATCTGCGCGATGCCGCGGCCGAGCTCCGGTGGCGAATTGCCGAAGCCGTGCGCATCCGATTGATCAGCGACGTTCCTATAGGAGCTTTCTTGAGCGGCGGCATTGATTCCAGCGCCGTCGTCGCTTCGATGGCGGGCGCGATGAGCATGCCGGTCAGAACTTTTGCCGTCGGTTTCGAAGAGAGCGAGTTCGATGAGCGGCATTTTGCGCGAATGGTAGCGGAGAAGTTCCATACCGATCACACGGAGCTCATCGTCAAGGCGCCGGTCGCGGATATCCTGCCGAAATTGGTGTGGTACTACGATGAGCCCTTTGGCGATTCCTCGGCTGTTCCAAGCTACGCCATCGCGCAGTTGACGCGGCAACATGTAACCGTGGTTCTTAACGGCGACGGCGGCGATGAAAATTTCGCCGGCTACGATCGCTACGTTGTCAACCGCCGCGCGTATCACGGCGAGATCATTCCTGCTGCTCTTCGTCGCGGCCTATGGAGTGCGTTGAGAACCGTTCCCAAGCATTGGCGGAATCGTCGGCCGTTAGCAAAAATTGCCAGCGTTGCGGAAGCCATGGCCCAAACTCCCGAGTACCGATATGCGCGCTGGATCGCGATTTCCACCGCGGACGATCGGAACGGACTATACGCCGATGGGTTTCGGCATTTGCTGGATGGCGACCCGTTGGAACGCTTCGTGGAACAGTTCCGGCAGAGTGACGCCGAGGACTGGACCGACGCGACGCTAGACGCGGATGTCAACCTATATCTCGCGGATGATCTGTTAGTGAAAATGGATCGCGCGACCATGGCGCACTCGCTGGAGGCCCGCTCGCCGTTTCTCGACCACGTGTTGATGGAATTTGTCGCCACTCTCCCGCCCCAGCTGAAGTTGTCGGGTTCAGAGAAAAAACGGGTGTTAAAGCAGTCTCTTCGGGGTGTGTTGCCCGACGCTGTTTTGGACCGGCCAAAAATGGGTTTCGGCGCGCCGATCGATGCCTGGTTTCGTAAGGATTTGCGCGAAATGGCGCATGATGTCTTGTTGTCCTCGAAAGCGAAACAGCGGGGATATTTTCGACCTGGTGCGGTCGAACGCTTACTCGCCGAACATTGTTCCCAAGAAACGGATTACGCGGCGATGCTTTGGGATCTGTTGGTGCTCGAACTCTGGCATAGAGCTTTTATCGATGATTCATCAGGGCACTTACGCCGCGTCTCCGGTTCTGCCGTGGGCGCCTAAGCACCAGCTCAAGCGAATTGCTTCGATGGCGATCTTCGGGCCATGAAAGCTTGTAGCCAACTTAGAAAGTAACGACGATGTGGAAAAGTTTTGTTCCCCTATTGTGCTGCCCCATGTGCAAGGCGGCTCTGGAATTGGTTCCGTTCGCGCAGGCCTCCGTCGACATTGACGCGCCTTATGAACGTCTGGCGAAGCAGCGGGGAATTTATAATGCCGATTTCAATCAGTCTATTGAATCAGGCTTGCTGCTGTGCCACGACGGTCGCCACTGGTTTCCGATCGTTTCCGGCGTCCCGATCCTTTTGCCGTACCAGACACCGGTCCATGAACTATTCGTCAGTCGTTTCGGCAATGAGATGGCGCGGCTGCCTTTCCATTATGAATTCGCCTCCGGCAGGCCAGTAAGCGGCGAGGAATTCGTCATGAAATCCTTTTCGCAGGAATGGCTCGACTATTCCTACGACGGGGTCATGTGGGGAATGAACTATGAGGATCACGAGAAGAGATTTTTGTACGAGGTCGGGGCGGGATGTCGTCCAAAGGATAACGGACTTTTTATCGAGATAGGATGCGGGCTGGGGCTCACGAGTTATTGCGCGCAGAAGAACTTCGGCGTGCAGGCGATCGGCGTGGATCTCAGCCTGGCGGTGTTGAAGGCGGCCGAATATTATAAAACCAATCCATTTCTTCACTTTGTCCAGGCGTCCGCATTTAAGTTGCCTTTTCGGGAAGGCATTGCCGACGTCGTGTATACGCACGGCGTGCTACACCACACCTATTCGACCTCCAAGGCATTCCAAGCTGTTGCGCCTCTATGCAAGCCGGGCGGCTTGCTGTACGTCTGGGTTTACGGAATCGAATCCACGCGAGGAAGTCCGCTTCGCCGGATCGCTTATTTGCTCGAGGAAAAAACTCGCCCGGTGTTCGCTACGCACGACTCGTTGCCGGTTGCGAAGACGTTCATACGCCTGCTCGCCGTCGGGTACATGGGCGTTAACGCATATCATCGTTTTCGCAATCCGCGGATGCAACGCTATAATTTTCAACGGGCACTGCACGCGGCTCGCGATCGGTTTACGCCTTTATATGCCCATCGTCACGATCACGAAGAGGTCGCGCAATGGTTTCGTGAGGCCGGCTTCGATCAGATCCAGAAAGTGGACTGGCAGATTATGCCGTTGGCAGACAGAGACAACTACCGGCGCAATGTCGGCGTCCGAGCGCGGCGCAGACATACTCCTGAACCTTAAAGCGCCTACGGACGCCGCACAGCGCGCCCGAACCCAAGTCTTGTCATCTCCACGAAGCTGAAATGAGCAACACGGCGCAGCTCGTCGTCGTCATCGATACCGAGGAGGACTTCGACTGGTCGGGGGAGTTCTCGCGCGACAACACCGCGGTCGGCTCCATGCGCTCAATCGGACGCGCGCAGCGACTTTTTGAAGAGTACGGCGTCACGCCGGTGTATGTCATCGATTATCCGATCGCTTCTCAGCGGGGCGGTTACGAACCGCTGGCGGAAATTCACGCGCAAAAGGCTTGTGTCGTCGGCGCCCATCTTCACCCGTGGGTCAATCCGCCGTTCGTTGAGGAGGTCAATCGCTACAACAGCTTTCCCGGCAATCTCGGCCGTTCCCTGGAAGCGGCGAAGCTGAAAGTTCTCACCGATACGATAGCCGCACGGTTCGGGCAGCCGCGCATCTACAAAGCTGGTCGCTACGGGTTAGGACCGCACACCGCGGCGATTCTGGAAGAGCAGGGTTATGAGGTCGATTTGAGCGTATGCCCGTATATGAATTACTCCGCCGAAGGCGGTCCGGATTTCAGCGCGAACTCCGCCTGGCCGTCGAGAGTCGGCGAACGTCTGCTTGAGCTGCCGCTGACCGTCGGTTATGCAGGAGCTCTGCGGCGGTGGGGTCCGTGCCTGCACGATCTCGCGACTAAAAAGCCGTTTCTATCGCTTCGCATTCCGGGTATACTTGCGCGTATCGGATTCCTGAACAAGATTTGGCTCTCGCCGGAAGGCTATCTACCGGAAGAGCTAATTGCGCTGACGACAGCGCTCTACCGCAGCGGCCTTAGAGTTTTCTCTTTCGCATTTCATAGTCCTTCGCTGGAAGCCGGGCATACGCCGTACGTACGTTCCCAAGCCGACCTCGAGCGATTTTTCCTCACCTGTCGGCGTTTTTTCGATTTCTTTTTCGGCGAGCTCGGCGGCGTCGCAACCACGCCGCTGGAACTGAGAGCGAATTTCGCCATCAAGCATTCATGAAAGCCAAACTATGGTCATTCTAGGAATTTCGCCGCTGGACAAAGATTCCACGGTAACCATCGTGCAGGACGGCAAAGTTTTGTTCGCCGCCGGCGAGGAGCGCTTCACGCGGAATAAGCTTCAGGACGGCTTTCCCGCCCAGGCGCTCGAGGCCGGGTTGAATTTTACCGGCGTGCGAGCCGCGGACATCGATAGTGTCGCTTATCCTTTCTTCGACTGGAGAAAGGAGACGGAGCTATTCAGCAAGAATTTGCAAAGCGAGAAAAAATTTCTCGACGCGACCGCCGTCAACGGCACGCAACGGCGGATTAGAGAAGCTCTGGCGAAAGTGCCGCACCGCACGGAGCCGATTCACGGTCTTGCCGATCCCAATGAGAAGATGCAGAAGCCGCTTCTCAACCGGGCTTTTTACCGTCTGGCGGGCGCGGAAGGCGTCCTGTCGCGAAACCTGGCTAAAAAGGCTTCTAGCGAGTGGGGGAACGAATCCAAGGCCTATCACAAGGCCTGGCAAGAGAATCTCGAAAGCGGATTGACGGAATTCGGTCTCTTGCCGAAGCTCAAGCGCTACGAGCACCACATGGCGCACGCCGCGGCCGCCTTCTACGCGAGCGGATTCGAGCGCTCGCTGATCGTCACGCTTGACGGATACGGATCGGGACTCGCGGGCTCGGTGAGCGTCGCGGAAGGCGGCCACATCCGGCGCATTCACAGCCTCGAATATCCGCATTCACTGGGAACCTTTTACGAAAGCGTCACGTCGTCGTTGGGATTTCGGCCGAGCCGCCACGAAGGCAAAATCGTCGGTCTCGCCGCCTACGGCGATCCCGACATCCTGCTCGATGTGGTGCTGGGACGCTTTCGCCAGACGCCCGGCGATTTCCGGATCGTTGAGAGCAATAATATTTATTTTTCGCGCCATCTGGCCTCTTTGTTTCCCAAAGTCGATGTCGCCGCGGCGTATCAGCGCGCGCTCGAAGTCGTCGCAAGCAATTACATACGCCACTTCGTTCAAAAGACGGGAATCGACGCGGTGGCGCTCGCGGGCGGCGTCGCCGCCAACGTCAAGCTGAACCAGCGCATTCTCGAAATTCCGGAGGTCAAACGGCTGTTCATCTATCCGAACATGGGCGACGGAGGGTGCGGAACCGGCGCGGCGTTTTTGGCTGCCGGAGGCGACCTGCGAGAGCGGCAGCCGTATCAGACGGTTTACTTCGGCCCCGAATACTCCGACGACGACATTGTAGCCGCGCTCAGAGCCGCCGGACTCACCTTCGAACGCTTGACGCCGATCGAGCCTGCGATCGCTAAACTGATCCATGAAGGTCATGTCGTCGCACGTTTCAACGGGCGCATGGAATACGGTCCACGCGCGCTCGGCAACCGCTCGATCCTGTACCGGGCGACCGAGCCCGACGTCAACCAGTGGCTCAACCAACGCTTAGGCCGCACGGAATTCATGCCGTTCGCGCCGGTCACTTTGTTCGAGGAGCGGCATCGGTGTTATAATGCGATCGGCGGAGCGGAACACGCCGCTCAGTTCATGACCATTACCTTCGACTGCACCGACTATATGAGGAAGGCCTCTCCGGCCGCGGTGCACGTCGATGGGACAGCGCGTCCACAGCTGATCCGCGAGGAGGCGAACCCGAGTTATTATCGCATCCTCAGCGAATACCACCGGCTGAGCGGCATTCCATCGCTGATCAACACCAGCTTCAACATGCACGAAGAGCCGATCGTGAATTCGCCCGCCGACGCGGTGCGCGCGTTTCTCGAGGGCAACCTGGATTATTTGGCGATCGGGAATTTCCTCGTGAAACAGCCGTCGGCGAGCGGCGCGTCGAGGAGAATGTAAGCGATTGTCGCTTCCTCTCGAGATCCGGGATCGAACCGCGACGAAGCGGGTCGTCGTCGGGCATGCAATTTACGCGTTCCACAGCGGCGGCATGGAGCGCGGACTCTTGAATCTTATCAACTACGGCGACTCCGAGCGTTTCCGCCACGTCATTTTGTGTCTCACCGACGCTGGAGAATACGCCGCGTTGCTTAACGCTCCCGATTGTCAGGTCGTCGAGCTGCGCAAGAAAAGCGGCAATGACTGGCACCTGCCCTGGCGCATCGCCGAAGCCGCACGGCGTCATCGCGTCGATATTATCCACGCGCGCGGCTGGCCGGCGCTCGTTGAAAGCGCCATCGGCGCTCGTCTCGCCGGTATTTCGAAGACGGTTTACACATTTCACGGGAAAACCATCGATGATCTCAACGGCATCAGCTTAAAGCGCCGCTGGATGCAAAAAGCAGTAATCCGCTCCTATCAGAAAGTGATCACCCTCAACCGACAGATGCGCTCGGACCTCGCGGCCGAGTCTTCGATAGGGGAGAGCCGGATCGGCATCATCAATAACGGCGTCGATATCGAAAAATTCCGGCCGCGGTGCGATCGCGCCGCGCTGCGCCGAGATTTCGGACTTCCGAGCGATAAACTGATTATAGGCAATGTGGCGCGCCTGGATCCGGTGAAAAATCATGAGGTGATTCTGCGAGCTCTGCGCCGTCTCCTCGACCAACAACTAGACATTTTCTTTTTGCTCGTCGGAGATGGTCCGAACCGGGCGGTTTTGGAGCGGGAGATCGACAGGCTGGGAGTAGGCTCGCAGGTCCGATTGTTCGGACATACGAGCGCTATCCCTGAATTGTTGAACTGCATGGACGTCTACGTTCAGTCGTCGTTCTATGAGGGGTTCAGCAATACGGTCTTGGAGGCCATGGCATGCGGAGTGCCTGTGGTCGCGACGGATGTGGGCGGCACTAAGGACGTGTTCGAGGACTGCGCCTTTTTCGAACCTGTTGACGATCAAAGTTTGGCGGCACTGATCGCCCGGCTTGCGAAGGACGCGGCGTATCGGAGCGATCTCGGTACGAAGGCGCGGCGCCGCGCCGTTTCGCAGTTTCCGATCCAAGCGATGGTTACGAGCTACGAAGCGGTTTACTTGCAGTTGGCTGCGCGGTCCGGCGGGGATAACGCGCGCAATTAAAAGCGAGGGATTATGAGAATATTAGTCCTGTCAATTTTGTACTATGGATGCGCTTTCGTCGGTTTGGTAAACCCGTTTTTCGGCCTGCTGTTTTTAATTCATATAATTATTTTTAGACCGGAGAGCTTGGTGTGGGGTGGCGCGTACTTTGGCCGACTCCATTTAATCACCGCGGTCCTGGTCATTATCGGGTGCTTCCTCCATAAGCGAGATCTGGCGAAAAACGCCGCGTATCCGCACCAGAAACGCAATATTGCATTATTTCTGATATTTATTCTCTGGCTCGGCATCGTAACGGTGTTGGCCAACGTATCCGTCCAGATGAGCTTCGACAAAACGGTGGAGGTCATCAAAATATTCGCGATTTGTACGGTATTCACGGTGCTTGTCACGACTGAAAAACGACTGGATCTCTATGTGTGGGTCAGCGTCATTTCCTTCGGTTTGGTGAGTTTCTGGGGTTTTCTCCAAGCGCTCGCCGGGAACCAACGCCTTGACGATTTATGGCCCGGGGGATCGAACTACGTGGGAGCGCAACTCGCGCTAATGACGCCGTTGGCGATCGCCAAGGCCATGGATAAAAATGTAAGACTGAATGTAAAGCTCCTGTTTTTGGCGTGCGCTGTGTCGATGGTTCTGTGCATTTTTGCGACCGAATCTCGAGGCGCCTTCCTCGGGCTTAGCGCGGCTTTATTCACATTCGTTTTATTCACACGATATCGGGCCCGCGCCATAATCGTCATGGCGTTCATCGCTCTTTTATCTTATCCCTGGATACTTCAGCCTTCCGTCGAGCGCCTCTCGACGATTTTCAGCTCTGCAAAATACGAAGACCCGACTATAGAAGGCCGCGTCTTCTTGTGGAAGTTGGCGATCGAGATGTGGCAGGATAATCCCATTGCGGGGATTGGATTGGACAATTTTTCTGACTACCGCAAAAACTATGAGGGCAGACTCGATCGGTTGATTCAATCGGACGAAACGCGGGAAATTGTTTTCGGAGGCAGGGCTCGATATCCACACGGTATGTATACGGGAGTTTTGGCCGAAACAGGTATAGTGGGGTTGGCGCTCTTGCTAATTGTGCTTTTCAGAAACCTCTGGCTTCCTTTCCCTAAATACTTTGTCCGGGACCCCGCCTATAGCAGCCTTTACTTGCAGGCGCGAGCAGCCCAGGCGGGTTTGTTGGGCTTTGCTATTGCCGCGATATTTGGAGATTTCCAATACTTGGAAATGTTTTATCTACAAATGTTCTTTATCGGCGCGGTTCGTGGATATGCGGAGGTACTTATTTCACAGGCACGACTGACCGATAACGTCCCACGACCCGAAATGGCGGTCGCTGCCCGAGCGACGATTTAGAAAGCCTCGTTCCACTCGAATAAGCACAGGGATCCTATTACGGCGTCACTGACAGCGACGCCGGCGGGGTCGGAGGTGTACTGGCGACAGTGCCGCCAGGAGGGCCTATATACGCTTTAGAGACGATCAGGTTGTCGATAACCTGTTGACCATTCCATACGGTGGGGTCGAGACCGTTGTGATACGCATCGATATTGATTGCGCCAATCCCGGTACAATCACCAAGCCCATTGCCGCACGTAATTAAATCACTCGCCGAGTATACTTTGCTGCCGTTTACCCAAACCTCAACGATGCCGTCGTTTTTTCCCGCAACGCTCGACAATTTATAACGGTATTCAAGCGTATACCACCGGTCGGTATTCAAGCGAAAGATTTTGCCTAAAATGGGAGAATCTCCGGGATTCCTCAAGATCAAAGACTGATAAGGCCCATACTCATTGTGCTGCGGCTTCACGGTGCAGACAGTGCACATAGGAAACCAGGGATAATTATCGCTCGTGTCGCCATAGCGAACCACTAACGCGTCCGAAAAGCGGGCCACGGAAAGGGAATCAAACACGCCACACTCGGTCGTGAAGCCGGACGAATAGGCTGAGTTGGTCGGATTGTCGACACCCTCGGGAGGGAATGCATAAAAAATCTTGTTATCGTAGCACTGCCCGCTTGAGCCGTAGCCATATTTATCGATTTTGGGGTCACCGGGCCACGTGTAATTGGGCGTGACGTAGTACTGCATGCGGATGTAAATATCTTTCGCCGGAGGGCTGCCGTTCGCATAATTGCCACCTGGCTCCCGCAGCTTTCCCCACGTCGAGCCGTTCCCTACCGCGCCCTTGGTCGAATCCCAGTTCGCGACCCAAACATAATCCGGTTGCGTGCCGCTCGGCATCGCGCCGGAGGGCTTACTTGGATACGACGACGCAGGATTGATCTGTCTGCCCTGGAGACCATAAATGAAACCGAATAGACCGGTCGTCAAACCAGGATTGATCCAATTTGAATTGTTGCGGTCAACGACTCCGCTGTAGATTAAATTCCCGGGATAGTTGAAATCTTCACAAAAAATGATGTTGGGGTCGGTGTTGCAAATGGACTCGGCGTAGGGTTGCCCAACGCGTGCGGGCGCAGCGGCGTGCGCCGGCAATTCCGTTCCCAAAAACGCGACCATCGCCAAAAGAGAGAGCGCTACCGCGCGGCTGCGCTTCCGAGTGCCGATTTGAATGCCGTTCATTAATGAATTCCCCCTCGAGTTACTGTAGCTGTCGCGTTCTACCATCTGCCGACGACAGGCCGGTCGCCTTGCATACCGAACTTCGCGCACAGGTCGACAGCGCAGCCCTCCCATATGCCGTTGCCGTTCAGATCTAGCAGCCAGTCGCCCGTGCTGGGCCGAAAGACGCCGATCTTATCGATACCGCTGCCGTCCCAATCTCCGACGACAGGGATGTCACCGAACTGACCAAAGGAGGCGACACAAACATCTCCGGAACAACGTTTCCCGGCTTTTTTATCTCCATTGGCATCGAGAATCCATTGACCCGTCGTCGGACGAAACACTCCGATCTTGGTGGTGCCGCTTCCCGTCCAGTCGCCGACCACAGGAAGGTCCGTGCTGAGACCGAAGCTCTTCTTGCACAGGTCGCCTGCTTTGCAGCTGTCCAGAGTGCCATTGCCGTTGAGATCAAAATACCAAGTGTGCGAGCTCGGCCGAAAGATTCCTACGCGAACCTGCCCGGTGCCGGTCCAATCGCCGACAACCGGCTTGTCCCCCGGCATCCCGAAGACGAAGGCGCACGTGCTGAGTTCGCAGCCGTCAAAAGTCCAGTTGCCGTTGACATCGACATACCATGTCGCTGTGCTGGGATCGAATAATCCCGGAAAATCCGACTGACCGCCGTTCCAGGGGCCGACGATGGGCAGGTCGTTCTGGTCTCCCATGTTGGTGAGACAAGTATCGACATTGCAGCCGTCCCACGCGCCGTTGCCGTTCGCGTCAAAGTACCATTGTCCGGTGCTCGGGCGGAAGACGCCTATGGATGCCGCCGTATTCGAAGTAAAGTTTGCCGTCACCGACACATTCGCGCCGAGCGTCACGGTGCAACCCCCCAAGCCGCTGCAGCCGCCGCCGCTCCAGCCCAAAAAGGCCGCGCCGGGCGCGGGCTGAGGCGATAATGTTACAGTCGTTCCGGTGGCATAAGTCGTAGAACATGTCGACCCACAGTCGATGCCGGTCGGGCTGCTGAGTATTTTGCCGTTGCCGTTCTTGTTCACGACGAGGTCGGCGCCTTGTGGCGAGAAAGTTGCCGTCACAGACTTGCTGCTCGTCATGGATACCGTGCATGATCCTCTTCCGTTGCATGCGCCGCTCCAGCCGGTGAACGTCGAACCGGTCGCCGCCGTCGCCGTTAAATTGACCGACGTGCCGCTCGAATAGGTCTCCGAACAATCGGCGCCGCACGAAATACCTGCGGGCGAGCTCGACACCGAGCCGTTGCCGGTTCCTGAGCTCGTTATATTTTTTACGAGATTCACCGAGAGCGTAAAGGTTTGAAGCTGAAAGGTCGCTGTACAGGAGGTATTCGCGTTAAGCGTGACGGTTCCATCGCTGCAATCGGCCGCACCGGTCCAGCCCGTGAAAGTCGAGCCGCTGGCGGCCGCGGCCGTGAGCGTCACGACCGCTCCCGCGGTGAAACTTGCCGTACAGGTGGCGCCGCAATTCAGGCCGGTCGGCGACGTAGTCACTGTGCCGCTGCCGGTTCCCGACTTCGTTACAGACAGACTGACCGTTCCGGGCGCTGACTGAGCTGTCCCGCAAGCCGCATTCGAGTACGGCGAGTCGCCCGCGACGTTGTATGCGCGGATGCGGTAACAATATTGTGTTCCAACGACAACGCTTGTATCCGCATAAGTCGTGATATTCGCGCCGACCGTGGCCAGCTGAGAAAAAGTTCCACCACTGCCGATCGATCTTTCAACCTTGAAACCGTCTTCGTTTGTGGAGTTGTCCGCCCAGTTGAGTTGTAATTGCGCTGCGAGTGCGGCACGCGAATCGATGCCGCTTAGGATCAACAGCATTGCTACGACGAAGGCAAGCAAGGTTATTGGTTTTTTTAGGTTCATACTACCTCTAAGTTTTCTCGAAAGGGCGATCGCGCACCTGCTGTTAGAGGTAGCCGAGTTCGCCCGGCGGTCCTGCTGCCATATCTCGCGAGAGACTTAGGCCAGAAACTTTGCGTCCCATCCTTTCGGATGGTTTGCCTTTATCGGGTAACCAATGGGTGAACTAAGCAACGACAGTGCCAACGTTAATTCCGCAATATAAGAGGAAATGCTACTTGCAAAACAACGTGAATTGACAAGATTTGTTATTTTGAAGTGGCAGCAACACGTCAAGTGAAATTTGTAATGACATGTAGGTAAAAGCAGTCAGTTCCTGATAATGTCCTACAATCTTTATGAAAAAAACGTATTTCTTGGAAGGAGACAAAAAATGTTCGTTGCGACTATTGTGGCCTGTTCGGTTATAATAGGTGGGACTTGTGCGTTGCAGGTCCTGACCCTTTCGGATTCAACAAGGGTTGTTGTCCTCGGACTGGTTCTTCTTGTCATTGCCGCTTGGACGCATCGGTTTTTTAAGCGGGAAGGCCGCTCGGAAGGCAGTACTGTAGAAGTTGTCCCAAAAAAAAAGCCGAGGGCGACGAATGACCATCTGCAATAGTGAATGGCGCCTGCCGCCAGAAGGTATTTCAGTCACGGCGGGCGAGTTGCATATCTGGCGCGCGTTCCTGAACGACGCCAAATCGCGCCTAAAAGAGCTAAGTCGATTTCTCTCATACGACGAACGGGAACGCGCCGGGCGCTTTCGATTCGCGCGCGACCGGGAGCATTTCATCGTGAGTCGCGCGATATTGCGCATTCTGCTCCATCGTTATGTGGGGACGCCCGCGGGCGACATTCAGTTCGGCTACGGCGCTAATGGGAAACCCTATTTTGCCGACGAGACGCATCGCTGGCTGCGCTTTAATCTCTCGCATTCACACGGAGTCGCGCTCTATGCGATCAGCGCCGAGCGCGAGATCGGGATCGATGTCGAGTATGTTGGGGGAATGCCGGACGTGGATGTAGAAAATATTTTTTCTGCAAGCGAGATCGCTGCGCTGAAAGCACTGCCGGAAAGCGTTCGCCCGCGAGCCTTTTTTGCATGCTGGACGCGCAAAGAGGCTTACATCAAAGCGCGTGGGGGCGGGCTGTCGATTCCTCTGAAGAGTTTCAGCGTCTCATTATCTCCAGGGGAGCCCGCTGCCCTGTTGGATGCTTCTCCGCCCGAGTTTTCCCGATGGTCGCTGCGGGAGATTGCGGTCGATCCGCGCTACGCGGCAGCCGTCGCGGTGGAGGGCTCTCCCTCGCGTATCAGATATTGGGAAGTGCGAGAGAGCGATTTTTAGGAACCCAGGTAAGCTAACAACATTGTCCTCAAATCCATAGGAGGCTTCATGTATCTTGTTACAGGCGGCGGCGGCTTTATCGGATCACATATCGTCGAAAAGCTCGTCGGCATGGGTGAGAAGGTTCGCGTCTTCGACAACTTTAGCTTCGGCAAAGCCGACAACCTCAAGCAAGTCGAAGGACAAGTGGAGATTATCTCCGGCGATCTTCTCGACGCGGCGGCGCTCGGTCAGGCGATGAGCGGCGTGCGCGTCGTTTTTCATCAAGCGGCTCTGCGGTCGGTGCCTTTCTCCGTTGAAAATCCGACGCTGGTCAACCGCGTCAATGTCGAAGGTACGCTGAATGTTTTCGTAGCTGCGCGCGATGCCGGAGTGAAGCGCGTGGTATATGCGTCTTCCTCATCGGTGTACGGCAAATCGCCGACGCTGCCGAAAAGAGAGCAGGACGTGCCGGCGCCGATCTCACCGTACGCCGCTTCGAAAGCCGCGGGTGAATATTACGGGAAAGTTTTTACCGAGCTGTACAGTTTGGAAACCATCGGACTTCGGTACTTCAATGTCTATGGACCGCGGCAGGATCCGAATTCGCAATACGCCGCTGTGATTCCGCGGTTTATCAATTGGGCGTTTCAAGGGGAACCGCTTGAGATCCATGGCGACGGCCTGCAGTCTCGCGACTTCACGTACATCGACAATGTTGTTTCCGCCAATCTGCACGCGGCGGAAAGCCAATTGGGCGCTGGCGGAGTCTTCAACGTCGGCCAGGGGCGTGCGCACACACTCCTGGAGGTCGTCGACTTGCTCGAGGATATTATAGGGACGAAGCTCCAGTTGCTCCATATTGCCGGGAGAGCGGGCGATGTGCGGCACACGCAAGCCGACATTTCCGAAGCGCAACGCTGCCTGGGCTACGCGCCCGAAATATCGTTCGAGGATGGGTTGTCCCGAACCGTCGCGTATCTTGGCAAGCAAATTGCGTGGTCTTTGCCGGCGCAAGTGTAGAATTCCGTGAGAAAGGATACGAAAAAATGGCACAAGAGGGCACTGCATTGAAAAATCAGAAGATTCAGCAAGCGGCGGCGCTCCTGGACGAGCAGCCGATGGCGGTGGAGCTGGCGCGAAAAATCCAGAATCGTACAGCCAAGCTCGGCGTTATCGGGTTAGGCTACGTCGGTTTGTCGCTTGCGACCGAGATGGCCAAGACATCGTTCGAAGTCACCGGTATCGATATCGACGGCCGCAAGGTGAGCTCGATCAACTCCGGAGTTTCGTACCTGCTCGACGTGCCGGCGGATACGCTTCGCTCGCTTGTCGCAAACAAGCGGCTGAAAGCGACCCAGTCTCTGGCCGCGGTGCAGAACCTCGACACCGTCAGCATATGCGTGCCGACGCCGCTCCGAAAAACGAAGGAGCCCGACCTGTCTTTTGTCATCGCGGCCGCAGAAGCCGTACGAAATCATCTGCAGCGGGGCCAGCTGATTGTCGTCGAGAGCACGACCTATCCCGGCACGACGCGTGAGCTGGTGCTGCCGATTCTCGAGAAATCCGGTCTGCGCGTCGGCACCGACTTTTTCCTCGCGTTCTCCCCCGAGCGCGTCGATCCGGGTAACACGACGCACACCAGCAGGACGATTCCGAAAGTGATCGGCGGTACCACGCTGGTATGCCGCGAGCTGGCGGCGTTACTCTACGGGCAATTCGTCGATACGATCGTTCCGGTATCCTCAACCGAATGCGCGGAGATGGTGAAGCTGCTCGAGAACACTTTCCGCAGCGTCAATATTGCTCTAGCGAACGAGATGGCGTTGATGTGTCACAAATTCGGCGTCCGTGTCTGGGAGGTGATCGAGGCGGCGAAAAGCAAACCTTTCGGCTTCATGCCTTTCTACCCCGGCCCCGGTTTAGGCGGACATTGCATACCGGTAGATCCGTATTATCTCACCTGGAAGGCGCGATTGAACGGCTGCGACCCGCGCTTGATCGAGCTGGCCGCTCAAATCAACGACGAGATGCCCGCTTTCACCGTCTCGCGCATCGCCGACGCGTTGAACGACAGGCAGAAGAGCTTGAAGGGATCGAAAGTGGTCGGCCTGGGCGTCGCTTACAAGCGCGACACGACCGATATCCGAGAATCACCGGCGATCGAAGTTCTAAAGGGACTGGTGGAAAAGGGCGCGATAGTCCAGTACTCCGACCCCTACGTGCCGTCGATTGAATTCAATGGCAAGGTCCTGGAGTCGGTCGCCCTAAAGCCTGCGCTTCTTCGCGCCGCCGATTGTGTCGTCTTACTGACGGATCATTCCGCGTTCGATTATCAAATGATCGCAAACCACGGCCAGGTGATTGTGGATACGCGTAATGCGCTGAAATCGTTTCCGGGCGCGAATGTCTTAACGCTGTAATCGTATGCCCGTGATGGTGTTTTTCCACAGACCATCGACACGAAACCGGCAAATTTGCGCAAAAAAAGGAGATTTATAATAAATTTTTTTTGCGAGTAAAATCGGGCATTTTTGGGTAGTCGAGGGCCTTCTTTGGAGCCCCGGGACGTTTATCCCGGGGCTCTTTTTTTTCAATACGGGCAATTTTACCCGTTCGGGCTTGACAGCCGATACCCACTTGAGTATACACATCAGTTTCCTAAGCCAGCGAATCTAAATTATGGAACACGTACAGACCGGCGGGGCGCCGGACTTCATGCATGCAAACCTGACGGATGGTGTTTTCGATACGCTGCCGTGTGCCGTCGTCGTCTGGAACCGTGACCACACAGCGACGGTCGTCAACCGTGCCGCGCGGGAGCTGTTCGGTTTCGAAACTGGCGAGCTCGAGGCGAATCCAGCGCTTTGGATGAGCTGCATTCATGCCGAAGACCGGGATCTCTTCCGCGTCGCCTGGAACAAGTTGATGGCCGGCGAAAAGAAAATCTCCTGCGACTATCGTTTCGTCAGAGGAGAAAAGGAGTTTTGGATCCGCGACGTCTCGGTGTCTCGCGAGGGCGACGACGGCGCCAGCGAGGGAATCATGAGCGTGTATGTCGATGTCTCCGACTTGCGCCGCGAGCGGCGCAGGGAGCGGGACGAAAGGCGCTTCGAGGAGATCGGCGACATCATCGACAGCATGGTCCACGGCATCAAGAACGACCTGCAAATCATCAGCTCGGGATTCGATCTAATGTGCTTGACCACGGGGTCCGAAATCTCCGATTATCAGTCCCTGCTCGAAAGCATCCAGCGCATCAGCCGAACCATTCTGGAGCTCCGCGAGTTCTTCTCGCCGCCCGAGCCCAAGCTTTCGCGCGCAAGCCCGAAGGCGATTCTCGAAGAATTGGTGCGGGACACCCAAGCTAAACTGAGACGGCAGAACATCGAACTACGCGTCCGCTGCCAGGGCGCGATGCCTCTGGTGCAGCTTGATTGGAACGAGTTTCGAAAGGTCTTGGGCCAGGTGATCGAGTTCGCGGGCTTCCTGCTTCCCAACGGCGGCCAGCTCGAGTTGAAAATCGGCGTCCATGACCTCGACGGCAAGCACCAGCTCGGGCTGCAGATCAGCTGCGCATCGGCGACTTCTCTGACGGTCAAAGAAAACGACGTTTTCCGGCCCTTCCTCAAGGTCAACGGCCGGCAAGCGGGTCTCGGCATCGCGCTCGCCAGGCAGATACTCGGCCGCCAGAACGGCGATATCTCGTTTCAGAAGCCCAATCCTCGGAGAGGGTTGTTTACCATCTCGCTGCAGGCCAACTAGACGACGCGCGCGCGTCTGACGGTCGCCATGGATGATCTGCAAAAAACGTTGAAGTCCCCGCAGCCGCCGGTCAACCTCAAACGAAAAAAACCCGACGAGAGCGAAAGCGAGAAGCCGGTCGCCGGCCAGCTCATTCCCACAATCCTGGTCGTCGACGACGAGGCGATCATTCGCCAGCAGCTCGAGCGGCTGTATGTTACGACTGGGTTTAAGGTAGCCGTTTGCGCGTCCGGTGAAGACGCCCTCAAGCGTCTGGAGGCCGAAGACATCGATTTGATCATTACGGACATCCGGCTGCCCGGAATGACGGGCATCGAGCTTACCAAGCGTGTACACGAGCTCTACGCCGACGTCCCGGTTATTGTCATCACCGGCTACGGCGATATCGGCACGGCGGTCGAAGTCCTGAAACTCGGCGCAAGCGACTACATCGTCAAGCCGTTCACCGCCGCCACCATCCAGGAGTCCACGCGCGTCGTTCTGGAGAAGGCACAGATCTTCACCGAAATACGGCACCTTCGGCGTATCCTGAAAGACCGCTGCGAGTTCGGCGGCATGCTCAGCAAGACGCCGGAGATGCACCGCGTATTCGAGATCATCCGCATGGTCTCGGATACGGATATGACCGTGCTGGTCGAAGGGGAGACCGGCACCGGCAAGGAACTCGTCGCGAGCGCGATACATTATCAGAGTCGGCGCGGCCAGGGGCCGCTCGTGACGATCAACTGCGCCGGCGTTCCGGAATCGCTGCTCGAAAGCGAGTTGTTCGGTTACGAGCGCGGGGCCTTTACCGGCGCCGATCAAGCGCGTCCGGGGAAAATCGAGCTCGCGCACACCGGCACGCTCTTCCTCGACGAGATCGAGAGCATCTCGCTCTCGATGCAGGCCAAGCTGCTGCGCGTCCTCGAAGATCAGAAGGTGCAGCGGCTCGGCGGCGGCAAAAAGATCCACGTCGATATGCGCGTCATCGCGGCGACGAACGTGCCGCTGAAGGAGCTCGTCGCCAGCGGCCAGATGCGGACCGATTTCTACTACCGCATCAACGTGATCCCTATTCACCTTGTTCCGCTCCGCAACCGCCGGGAAGACGTCGAGCTCCTGGTGCTCGATTTCATCCGCCATCATCCGCTCGCCGTGAGGAAGAGAATCGCCGGCGTCTCCCCGACGGCGATGAGCCGGTTGATGCAGTATCCCTGGCCAGGAAATATCCGCGAGCTGCAAAACGTACTCGAGCGTGCGATCGTCATGACAAGCCGCCGGCTCATCGACAAAATTGAACTGCCGGACCAGCAGGCACCTCAATCCGAGTTCGAGGAGCGCGTGGTTTCCTCCGAGCTCTCGCTGCGCGACTGGATGCGCGACCAGGAAAAGGAGTACCTCGCACGTCAGTTGAAGGCGTTCGGCGGGAAAATTGGCCCCACGGCGCGTCATAGCGGCGTGGATGTCAAGACGCTCTACCGTAAAATGCGCGAGCACAACCTGGACAAGAAGGACTTTCAGTCCAAGGTCTCGGCTCAACTCCCCTCCGACAATCTCTTGAGTTCCTGGTCTACCCCACCCGATCAACCGCCCCGCGATTCCTGATCTCGAGCAACGCACGTTCTTCTCTCCCGTTTCCTCCTGTCCTATAAGTAATCTCCGCCCAACTCGCTTTCAGCCGTTCGTAATCTGAAATACCGGCGGAGCTGCGTTGTTGTCCTGCGCGCAGAGCAATAGTTCTCGTTACGATTTCGCGGCCGGCGGGGGACGGACTGCAAACGATTCTAAAGCTTCAGGTGGTGGCGAACACACTCTACTTCGATGCTGCCGGATTTCCCGGCCGCACCGTCGGACTCGACGAACCGCAGGCCCGTGTGTCGACGCTTTTAAAATAAAGCATCATTCGCTGGCCGTCGTCGGGAAATAAAATCTGGCGTCGGTGTTGCCGAAGACAGCTTCATTCTCGCTCGCATCGTGATAGCCCACCGGAGTGAAGTCATCCATGACCCGGTGCCATATCGCCGTCGCGAGCGATTTACGGTTGTGGGCCTTGAGCGGCTCCGGTCCGAAAACCAATCGAATGCGAAACTCCGGTAGTGTGAGCAGCCGGTAGAAGTGGCTCGCAAACGGCATATCTCCCCACCAGCAGACGGAAAGCTGCGGCGCGGGCACCTCGGCCGTCACGCTGTAGCTGAGTGTCGCATAGTATACATCGACGCTGCTTTTGACGCCGGCCTCGAATAGCGAGGATTTGAACGGCAGCACCGTTGCGCCGGGAGTGCTGGTACCTTCAGGAAAGAATACTACCGTCCGCCCCTGATCGATCGCCGCCGTCATCTCCGAGATCACGCGCGGCAGATCCCGCTTGTGCTTTCGGTCGATGAAAATCGTATCGAATAGATGGGAAAGCTTTCCCAGCACGGGCCAGCCGGCGATATCGTGTTTGGCAACGCATACCGGATCGAGAAGCGCAGTCAATAAAATCACATCCAGGTAGCCGAGATGGTTGCTTACGAAGAGACATGGACCGCGCGGCGGAGAGCCGACGATCTCGATCCTGCCGCCCATAAGGGTGATGACCCTCAGGGCGCCGCTGTTTTTGCAAAGGTGCCTCAGCCGGGCGCAGAGCTGCGGTGATACGCGCCGCGCCGCCCGCGCGGCGATCAAAGCCGCGAGCATTGCCGTTAAGACCGCGGTAAGCCCCGCTAGACGAAAAAGCGCCCGCAGGTGACCGAGCTGCGAGCCGAGCGTTGTCCCGGCTCGCAAGAAACCCGCGTTTAAACTCGCCGATAATGCCATGTGTACCTCCACGACATTTACGAGAGTGCTGCGAGGCATTTTTCGGCAAAATAGTTACGGCGCGATTACGGCAAGGTAACGATTCGGCAGGCCCGGCACTGCGAAAGACGCTTCATCTACTGTTAAACAGTGCTTCATTTGGATTTTGATCGAGCCGATTATGCTGTCCATAACGGCGTTCTCAGAATCTTATTGAATGGAGGGCTATCATGCTCGATCTGAACTTCGAATCGCTGGCAGAACACAGGCCATTCGACGCGACCGTGGTCGTCCCACCAATTTCCAAGCGCTGGCTCGCGGAGGAAATAGAAGAACTTCCCCCGCCCCAGAAGCTCCTAGAAAGCGGTTCTTACACAATTTTCGTTGCGCCGGCCAAGCAGATTCCAAACGTCTTGTATGAAATCGGCCGGCTGAGAGAAATTACCTTTCGTCTCGTCGGCGAGGGAACGGGTGAGAGCATCGATCTCAGCTGGTTCGATTATCATTACCTTCACTTGTTTCTATGGAACCGCGAGGAAAACGAGCTCGTCGCCGCTTATCGCATCGGCGCGACGGACACGATTCTGCCGCGCTACGGCCTTCCCGGTCTTTACACGAGCAATTTGTTCACCTATGAGGCCGAGCTCATCGATTATCTCAATCCCGCTCTCGAGCTCAGCCGCGCGTTCGTGCGGCAGGAATACCAGCGAGAATACGCGGCGCTGTTCCTGCTCTGGCGCGGCATCGGACGCTACCTTGTCGATAACCCGCGCTATAAGATTCTGTTCGGCGCGGTCAGCATCAGTCCGCAATACCGCTACCTCTCGCGGCAGCTGCTGCTCGCGTATTTGTGCTCAAATTACCTGCAGAGTGATTTAGCGCGCTTCGCCAAGGCGAAGAACCCGCCGCGCGCGGTCCCGCTGCCGGCGTGGGGATCGAAAAAGCTCAATATATTTTGGAAGGATATAGAAGAGCTTTCTGAATGGATCTCCGCGATCGAGGTCGACCGCAAGGGGGCGCCAATCCTCTTGCGCCAGTATCTCCGTCTCGGGGCCAAGCTTCTGGGTTTCAACCAGGATAAGAGCTTCAGCAACGCCTGGGACGGCCTGATTCTGCTCGACCTGACCCGCTCCGACCCGAAGTTGCTGAGACGCTACATGGGCGCCAAAGGCGTCGAGCGTTTTTTTCAGTATCATCAGAGTGTATCGCCGGAAGCGGCATAAAATCACCCATGATTGGCCGATTTGCGGCAGCTGTTCGTCGAATCTATCGTCTGCGACTGCTCCGCCGACGAGACTTTATGCTTCAGTTTTGATTCTTTTCTTTGACGAACTCTTCGTAACCGGGAAAGTGGCTACGGTGGAACGCACTTAGACTTGCCTGCTGCCGCGCGCGTTCCGTGGGGTCGATTCTGCCATTGAGCAGCTCGCGCCGCTCTAGCTCGACGCGCTGCGGGTATACCTCCGCAGCATCGCGAATAAACGCGACCTGATCCTGTGGCAGCGCATCAAGCGCACCC
>DATDFJ010000129.1:0-4082 GCA_036522675.1 Chthoniobacterales bacterium
GTGACCGTGCTCATTCTTGTCATCTCCGTCATGACTGGGTTTGATCGCGAGCTGCGCCAGAAAGTGATCGATTTCGACGCGCACATTCTGGTCACGACCGAGGACGTGCTGCGCGATTGGCGACCGTTGAAAGCGAAGATCGACAATACGCCGGGCGTGGTCGCGACTGCGCCGTACGTCCAAGGCCCGGTCATCGCCGAGTTCCAATATCGCCGGCTGGCGCCTCTCATCCGCGGCATTGATCCAGCCCAGGAAGAAAAGGTCGTCGCGATTCGGAAATTCATTAAGCTCGGCGCGCTCGATCTCGAAGGCGAATCGGTCGTGCTCGGGAGCGAGCTCGCGCGCAAATTGCAGATTACAGTGGGCGACAAGCTCACCGTCTATTCGCCGGGCAATCTCGGGCAAATTCTCGACAGCATTAAGAAACTCGAGAACGCCAAAGGCGCGGAAGAGAAACAGGCGATCGACGAGTTGCGCGATGTCATCTTGCCGAAGGAGCTTACCGTCACCGGAATTTTCGAGACCGGCCACTACGAACACGACTCAAATTTTCTGCTCGTGCCGCTCTACATCGGCCAGGAACTGTACGGACTTGGCGATGCTCTGCATGGCATCACCGTTAAGACGAATGACCCGTACGCTGCCGATCAGGTGAAACACGCGATCGATCAATTTCTCCAGCCGCCTGAGTACGCCCAGACGTGGATCGATCTGAACAAGCAGCTCTTCGAAGCGATCCGGCTCGAGCGCAATGTCATGTTCTTTCTTCTTTTCTTCATCGTTGTGGTCGCGGCCTTCGGCATCATGAGCACGCTCATCACCGTCACGGTGCAAAAGCGGCGTGAGATCGGAATCGTAAAAGCGCTCGGCGCAAATATTACGCAAATCATTTGGGTATTTCTTGGTCAGGGCACCGTGGTCGGCGCGTTCGGTACCCTGACCGGCCTCGGGCTCGGCATGACGTTGATTCGCTATCGCAACGAATTCAGCCACTGGCTCGCGCACACGCTGCACATCGAGATTTTCCCGCGCGAGGTCTACCAGTTTTCCGAAATCCCGGCGCAGGTTGTGCCGCACGACGTGGCGATCATTTGCATCAGCGCGTTTTTGATCTGCTCGCTGGCCGCGTTGATCCCGGCCTACTTTGCCGCGCGGCTCGATCCGGTGAAAGCATTGCGCTACGAGTGAAGGTGTAGAGGCGCTTACGCTTCCGAACGCCTGTTCGTCAGTTCGGCGTTTGACACAAACGCCGCTACAACAGGGCGAAGAATTGTTCGAGCGCGCGCGACGCATACTTGTATCCGTCAGCCCATTCGCTCTGCCGCGGGCCAGCCACGTTCAAGATGTCGATCTTGTGCTTGCGCACAAAATTACGAATCGCAGTCGCCGCCTCCTCGGCTGAGGTTTTCGCCGCGTCGATGATTTGCCGCGGTCGCCGCAGTTGGTCACAGCATTGAATTGTGAATTGCGTTCCACCGCGCGGTTCATTGGAACAAATGACGATTGTGCCGTCGGAATCTTTCACGTTCTGCAAAGTCCGCTCGGCGAAACTCCCCTGCTCCATTTCTCGAAGCGGGTAGCGCTCGGGAATTTTTCCGAGCTCATCGAGCCGTCCCGCGGGACACCAGCCGCCGCAGTCGATGCCGTGCTTGAGCGCCACGTCGAGTGCCGCTCGATCGACGCCAGTTTGTCCACCGGAAATAATTTTCATGCACCTGTCGTGTCTGCATTGACCAGCCACCGTCGCAACGCTAACACGCTGCGATGCCACAACATCCCGCCCAACGCCATCGTTACGGGCCGTGGTTAGTTGGGATCGGCGCGGCATTGTGGGGGACGGAGAGCGCCTGGAGAATTCCCCTCAACGAGCTCTTCGATGCAAGAGTCATCGTGTTTTGGGAACACGTCGTCATCTTGCTGATGTTCCTGCCCATTCTCATCCCGCGCCTGCGCGAGTTGCCAAAGGTGTCAGCGCGGACATGGGGGTATCTCATTTTCTCCGGATTCGCTGGCTCGGCCGTAGGAACAATTTTTTTCACGCTCGCGTTGAAGCACGGGAACCCCACCGTCGTGAACGTAATTCTAAACGTTCAACCAATCATCTCTACGTTCGCAGCGTTTCTGCTTTTCGGGGATCGATTGACCCGGTCATTTTTTGTCTACGCCACCATCGCGGTTCTCGCCGGCATTTTTCTTTCGGTCGAGCATCCCGAATTGATCGGCGTTTCATTCAAGGACGCCGGACTGAATATCGGAACAGGTTACGCGCTGATTTGCGCAGTTTTTTGGGGGCTTTCGACGGTGGCAGGTCGCGGAACGATGCTTGGCATGTCGCTGCGGCTCGCCGCCAGCATGCGAATAATCGTGGGCTTGGTTTGCATGACCGCGATCCTGATTTGCTCTGACCAAATGAACTCCGCGGCGCTCTGGCCGGCAGCGGCGCGGGCGGACGCCGACAAAGCGATCGGCGCCCTTATTTTGTTGGCCTCGATTTCGGGAGGGATTCCGCTGCTGATCTACTTTGAAGGTCTGCGCCGAACGAGAGCATCAACCGCCGGTTATTTCGAAATGATGCAGACGCTGGCGGCGGTTTGCATTACCTGGGGCTTCTTCCATGCGGCTTTGCACTGGCACCAGGTTGTGGCCGGAGTGATCTTGATGGCAGCCGTGACGATGGTGCAAAAAGCGCAATTGGCAGTCGAAGCTCCCGCAGTACGCCGGGACCTGAGACAATAACTAGGCTGCGCTGCAATTAATCGCCTGTCGGAGTGATATCTGAGCGCTCGACCATTAGGATCACAGTTTTCTTTGGCGCGCGGGGACGATGTTGCATCCCACGAGGGACCACGAATCCTTGCTTCGGTCCAAGCTCGACTGTGCGATCTTTGAGATCGATCAGGAACCGCCCCTCGATCACGTAGAAAAACTCATCCAGCTCTTTGTGCTCGTGCCAGTGATACTCGCCTTCGACGATTCCGAGCCGCACGACCGCGTCGTTCACTTTGCACAATGTTTGGTTCCACCATCTGTCTTTGCAATCATCGACCAGCTTCTGGATGTCGATCAGTTCCAGCGGCCCGTGCAAAATGTTCAGATAAGTCTTGTACGGAAATTCGTCGACAGTCTTGTGCGAGTCCATGATCAAAAATTTAACCGCACAGATCGCGGAAGTCGCTGGGTAACTCCACATAAAAATCCTCTGCGCACTCTGCGTCCTCTGCGGTGAAATATTATTCCTCGCCGTCGAGATAATCGAGCGGCTCGGAACGCAAAAAACGGCGTTCCGGTGAACGAACGAGCCATTTGTTGCTGTCTGGATAGTAACTCGATTCGCCGATCGGATTGTCGGCGATCACGTAATAGACAAGATCGACATCGCCTGAGTTTTTGATCTGGTGTGGCTCGTTCGGTCCAAAAATAAACGCATCGCCCGCGAGAATGTCAGTCGATCCATCTTTATCACGAACGCTGCCCTTGCCGCTAACGATCAAATACATTTCCCACTGCGCGGAGTGACCGCCAAAAGGAAAATTCGATTTTCCCGGCCGGATTCGATTCCACTCGAGATCGAACGGCCAGCGCTTTGCTAAATCGAGTGACTCCGGCTCGCGGCCGAGCGCTTCGGAAATTCCTTTGAATGCGACCGCGAACTTGCCCTTCGGGGATTGCCACGGCTGTTCTTTGATTTCGTTAAGGTTTACTTTCTTCACAAAATCGGATTCACCACAGAGGTCACGGAGATCACGGAGTAACTGGAAAATTTTCTTTCTCTGTGTCCTCCGCGTGCCCTGTGGTTGTTCTTATTCTTCTCCATCGAAATAATCGGCATCCGTTCCTTTCACGATCACTTCCTCGTTGCCTTCCTTCCACACCGCGAACTTGCCGCTGTCGGGATAATGGCACATGTCGCCGCGCGGATTATCCGCGATCACATAATAAACAAAATCGTCCTCGCCCGCGTTCGCGAGCTGGTGCGCTTCGCCCGGCCCGAAGAAAAACGCATCACCCGCGCCAACTTCACTCCAGCCGTCTTTGTCGCGAACTTTTCCTTTGCCCGAGACGACGAGATAATGCTCCGACTC
>DATDFJ010000130.1:0-5573 GCA_036522675.1 Chthoniobacterales bacterium
AACCTGGTGACCTTTTTCGCGACAAAGCGTCACGATCACCTCGACCATCGCCGGCTCGTCATCGATGACAATGATCTTCGCCATGAATTTTCAGGGCGGAGAATATTTCAGTTTTGAGAAAAGGAAAGTGAAAATGAGAAGAGGGTCATCCGTTCCGTTCGCCCTGCTCCGCTTGTGCCATGGCACCGCCCACCATCACCCACGGCTCGCCTTCGAATGCAATGATCTCCTCAAATAGATCGCCATGACCAATCGGCACCGCCACGAAATCGGCCTGCGCCCTGGCACAAATTTTTCCGAGATGGCTCTCCTGACGTAATGCCCGCGCCGCATTCACCGTCACCATTCGCAAAATCTCCTCCCGCGAAACGCTTGGAAACATATTTCGAAATTGCCGCATCTCTGCGAATAAGCTCAAGTCGCTATTGCTCGCGAGACTATCGGTCCCAAGGCAGATGTTGCACCCAACGTCGCGCAGTCGCTCAAATTGAAACCGCGCATGTCCAAAATATGCGTGGCTGCGCGGGCAGTGAACAATCGAAATGTTTGATGCGGATTCGTTGAGCAAATCAAAATCGCCGGTCTCAAGCTCGTTCGCGTGCACGAGCAGGTAGGAGCGATTAACCCCAATCGCCCGTAAATGCCAATCCGGCTCGGATCGGTTCGGTGAACCGCCCCTACCTAAAAATACTTCGATTGGCGTGCGTCCACCGCAGTCGCTCATGCTTCGCCCGATCTCTTTCAGAAATTCGTAAAGCGCTCCCGACGCATCGCGAAACATCTCCATCTCTTCGCGTGACTCGGCCAAATGTGTCGTCAGCAAAACCTCGTCCCGTCGCGCAATCTCCTCGCACCGCCGAAACAGATCCGCCGACGCCGTATAAAGCGCGTGCGGCGCAAGGCCCCACTGTAGCGGCGCGCCCAGCGGTTGCGCCCTGCCAAGCGACTCGACTGCAAGATCGACAATCTGATTGGCGCGACCCGGCTGGCGCACATCAATCAATTCCGCGAACCACCAGGCCCGGATCGGCGGCTCGAGCTGCGAGATTAGCTGCGGAACTCCAGTCAGATTCGCGATTGTCGTGGTCCCGAACTTCTTCGCTTCGGTGAACCCCGCCTGAATCGATTCCAAATAATCCGCTTCGGAAAGCTCCGCTCTCTCGGCGTTGATCGCACGGATCCATTCGCTAAACGACTTCGGCCGCAGAATTTTGCCGCGCAAACAACTGTAATCGAGGTGACAATGCGAGTTAATCAGCCCGGGCAAGAGGGCCCGCTCGCCAAGATCGACAATCTCTCCCGAGTGCTGTACTTTAATTTTGCCAAACCTTCCGATATCGACCACGCGATCGCCTGAAATCGCGACCGCGCCATCCGCGATCGGCGGCCCGTCCATCGTGACCACCACCCGCGCGCGAAGAATCATTGGCTGGAGGGACACGCTCCGTCGTGTCCCACTATTCTGGCGCTGACGGCGCAGCGCCCTCCAGTTTCACCGCCTCGCGACACTCGTTCACCAGCAACCCGCACGCTTCCTGACATAGCAAGGGAATCGCGCGCTCGCCACGCCCAGTCTGATCGACCGATGGATCAAATTTCTGCGGCCGCAACTTTGGAGACGGAACCGCTCCACTTCGGTCGCGCTTCCACATGATTGTGCGCAAACAACCGCCATCGGACCGACAAACATTCGCGATCACATCATCGAGCTGATCGTCGGCAATTTTCGCCGCCACCCGATACATGCCCGATTGTCGATCTAATGTTTCGCGCACTGCCGTCCTCACGAGGCGATTCGCTTTCCACGCCGCGAACATCGCGAGCCGGCCAGGATAAAAATAATCCAGCGCCCGCCGCAGTTCGCGAAGATCGACAACTTCCAGTCGCCACCCGTGCCGCAGGTTCGGCGCAGTCTTCAGCGGCCGATAATCCCCGGCGTCATCGAAGCGCGCAATCGCACTCGCGTCCTCGGCATCTCGAAAAACCTCCAAGTCATCGCGACATTCATCCTCCCGATGGCAAAGGGTGAAGCCGCCGCTGGTTTTGCGGACCAAAATTTGACCGATACAACAGCGATCAGTCAGCGCGGCTTCGAACGCGCGCTCAATTGCGTCGCGCATCGCGCCTCGTCAGGCCAAACAGTGCGCGATCAGTCCGGCCGCGCGCTCGAGAAATTGTCTGTCTTCGTCGCCGAACGCGTTCAGCTTGTCGCTGTCGGCGTCGAGCATTCCAAGGATGTGGCGGTGCTCGTTGCGCATCGGCACAATGATTTCCGAGCGCGTGGTGTGGAAGGCCGGCAGATAGCGCACGTCCTTGTGCACGTCTCCAACGACAATCGATTTGCCCGATTCCAGCGCCGCGCCGCACAAGCCCTGCGTAATCGGAAAGCGTGCATATGCCGGCGGCTCGTCGCCCGTGCCGGCGAGAATGACGAACTCCTCCTTCACGATCTTGTAAATTGCGACCCAGCGATAATCGCGCGCGCCGCGGATCATTTCCGCGACTTTCTTCAGGTCCTTCTTCTTGCAACCGCTTGCCAAAACAAATCCCCCGATCTCCTGCAATTTTTTGAGAGTATCGGCATGCATTGGCGGGTGAGTAGGTCAGACAAGATTATGACGCCGGGCCCGCATGCAACTTTTCTCGCTCAAAAACCCGGACCTGCTCGAGGATAACCTCGGCCACGCCGGCGTCGGTTCCGATCGACGGGGCATAATACAGGCGGCGATTGTCGATCTTGTGCGCGCCGAAAACCGAACCTGCGCTGCTCGTCGCGATGCCCATGAGCTCCGGAATGTCCTCGTAGCTGTGCAAGCCATCGGAGATGAAGAACGGCACCGCCACCACATGCGGCGTTTTTGTCAATTGCCGCCACTCCGCGACGCGCGGCCGTTCGTCCATGTAAACATTGAGCACCGCCGCGTAACGGCCGAGCGCGCGAATCTTTTCGGCTTCGCGCTTCGCCGCCACGGCGCTGTTTTCATTCAAATCGGTGCCGTGCGCCACGATCAGCAACGACGTCTCAGCTGGATCGACATCCTGCGCGATCTCGCCCGCTCGCTTGAGCAGCAATTGCGTCATCAAGCCGTGGTTGCCAACCGGTTCGCAGTACTTCCAAACCTGCCCATTCGCGCGCGTCGTCGTGCGCCCGTCCAGTTCCAGTTCGCGCGGGATCACCGTCTGCGTGAAGTAACCTTGGCTGATGAAATTGGGTACCACGTAAACTTCGCGGACGAGGTCGACGTCAAATAGGAAGCGAGCGTCCCGCAGGCTTGGTTCTTCCTTCCAAAAGGCGCACTGCACCTCGACAAAAATCCCGCGCCGGCGGATCTCGGCCGCATGCGCTAGCGTCGGTGCGCTGGAATCGGGACTCACGGTCGAGCCGTGGCCGACAATTAGCAGCGCCGCGCTTGGTCTCCGGTCCACGGCGGTAATTTAACCACAGAGATCACCGAGCACACGGAGGTAAAAACAGAAATTCTTCTCCGTGACCTCTGTGGCCTCTGTGGTTATTCTTGAGCCGTGAAGTTTCGCACCTACAAAAATACCGATCTGACGGTGAGTGAGGTCGGCTTTGGCCTTTGGACGGTTTCAACAGGCTGGTGGGGAAATTTCACCGAAGGCGAGGCGATCGCGCTCATGCACAAGGCGTTCGACCTTGGCATCACGCTGTTCGACGCGGCCGACACCTATGGCAATGGCTTAAGCGAGGAGCTGATCGCGAAAGCGTTTCCGACGCAACGCGATCAAATCGTGATCGCGACCAAGGTCGGTTACGATTTTGTTCATCACGGCGAAGCCCGCGGCCGCGGACAACGCGAGATCCCGCAGGATTTTTCACCGGAAGCGGTCACGCGCGCGACCGATGCGGCGCTAAAACGGTTGAAGACCGACCATGTCGATCTTCTGCAGCTCCACAATATGCGGATGGAGCAGGTCTACGACGATGCGCTCTGGAAAACGCTCGAGCAATTAAAGCGCGCCGGCAAAGTTCGCTATTACGGCATCGCCCTCGGCCCGGCGATCGGCTGGCTGTATGAAGGCACAAATTGCATTCGCGAGCGCGACCTCACGAGCGTCCAGCATATTTACAACATGCTCGAGCAACATCCCGGCCGCGCGTTGCACGACGCCGCGACCGAAACCGGCAACGACACAATGTTCCTCGTCCGCGTGACGCACTCATCCGGCATGCTCGAGGGCAAATACACCGCCGAGACCGTTTTCCCGCCCACCGATCATCGCAGCCATCGTCCGCGCAGTTGGTTGCTTAATGGGGTGAAGAAAGTCGATCAACTGCGTTTTCTCGAAAATGCCGAGCGCACTCTCGGCCAAGCGGCACTGCAATGGTTGCTGAGCGACGATCGCGTCGCGTCAACGTTGCCAAACATCTACAACGAAGAGCAACTAGTCGAGTTCGCCAAAGCGCCCGACCGCCCGCCGCTGACCCGCGACGACATGGACAAGATCGACAATTTGTATTCAGATAATTTCGGCATCGAAGAAGACCCGCCGAAGTTCAAAGGCACGATGGTGCTGCCGCAGGAAACCGCCGCCGCATAGCAGCAAACGCCGAACTCTGAACGTCGAACTCAGAGCACCGTATCCACGCGCAACTTCTGAATTCCACATTCGGCGTTCGATGTTCAGCGTTCGGCGTTTTCTGGTTCTAGTCCGATTCGTCTTCTTCCACCGGCAACGCGCGTCGGACCTGCGGCTCGGTTTCGCGACCACGATGGGCGAGCGCGCGTTCGCCGCCATAAGTAGTTTTGAAAACCTGCGCGATCATCGGCGCCGCGCTTGATCCGCCGTGGATGGTCTTGCCGACGTCGCCCTCGTAAAGCGCGGCGAACGCGTACTGCGGTTGCTCCGCCGGCACAAACCCGGCGAACCATGCCGCCGTGCGTTCTTTATTTTTCGGTCCCCACTGCGCCGTGCCGGTCTTCCCCGCAACATCGACATTGTCCAGACTGGCAGCGTGCGCTGTGCCGTTCGGGCCGTTCACGGCCGATATCATGCCGGCGCGCAACTGCTCCAAAGTAGTTGGCGAGATTTCGAGCGATCGTTTCGGGCGCACCTGATACGCGGTGACGATCTGGTTATCAATCGTCTGCACTTGTTGCACGAGCCGTGGCTGGTAAAGCGTGCCGCCAGTCGCAACCGCGGCCATCGCCTGCGCCATTTGCAATGGTGTCACCAGCATGTCGCCCTGGCCGATCGAGAGATTCGCGATGTCGCCGTTGAGCAATCGTCGCCCGTGCGTCGCTTTCATGTAGGCGTCATTCGGCACGCGGCCGGGAACTTCGCCGCGCAAGGGGATCCCGCATTTTTCGCCGAACCCGAGTTTCAATGCCCAATCAATGATCGGCTCGGCGCCCATTCGGATGCCGACCTGATAAAACCACGTGTCGCACGATTCGGTCAGCGCCTGCACGAAATTAAGCGAGCCGCGATCGCCTTTTTTCCAATTGTGAAATGTAACATTCCCGATCTGTAACGCCGGCACACACTCGTAAGTATCCTCTGGTCGCACCGCGCCGGTCTCGAGCGCGGCGATGCCGACCGCCACTTTG
>DATDFJ010000131.1:0-13575 GCA_036522675.1 Chthoniobacterales bacterium
GACATCGGCGAGAAGATGATCTTGAACATGGGACCGTCGCATCCGGCCACGCACGGCGTGCTGCGTCTCGTGCTCGAGCTCGATGGCGAGATCATCACCAGAGCGATGCCGGACATCGGTTTTCTTCATCGCGGCGACGAAAAAATCGCCGAGAACATGCAGTACAACCAGTTCGTCCCCTACACCGACCGGCTCGATTATCTGGCGCCGCTGGCGAACAACGTAGCCTACGCCCTCGCGGTTGAGAAACTAATGGGTTGGGACGTCCCGCCGCGCGGCAAAGCCATTCGCGTCATCTGTTGCGAGCTATCGCGCATCTCGTCGCATCTCATGGGCCTCGGCGCGATGGCGCTCGATCTCGGCGCGATGACCGTCTTTCTCTATTCCTTCACCCAGCGCGAAAAAATTTACGACCTTAGCGAATTGCTCAGCGGCGCGCGTTTCACCACTTCCTACACTCGCGTTGGCGGCCAGATTCGGGATCTGCCGGAAAAATTCCTGCCGCTGCTGCGCGATTTTCTCGATCAATTTAAGCCAGCCCTGGCGGAGATGGACAAACTGCTCACGCGCAACCGAATCTTCGTCGATCGGACGAAGAACATCGGAATAATTCCAAAAGAACGCGCGATTGCCTATGCGCTATCCGGACCGAATCTGCGCGGCAGCGGGGTCGATCATGATCTGCGGCGCAAACATCCATACCTCGATTATCAGAATTACGACTTCGACGTTGTGATCGGAAGCGCCGGCGATTGCTATGATCGTTACCTCGTGCGCGTTGAAGAGATGCGACAGAGCGTCAACATCCTGCGGCAGGTAATCGACAAATTGCCGGACGGGCCGATCAATGTCGTCGATTGGAAGAACATGCCGCCACCGAAGTCACGCGTGCTCACTAAGATGGAGGAGCTGATCCACCATTTCATCATCGTGACTGAGGGACTTGATGCGCCGCCGGGCGAGGTTTATTTCGCGGCCGAAAACCCGAAAGGCGAGCTTGGATTTTATATCAACAGCCGCGGCGGCGGCGTCCCATATCGGTTGAAAATTCGCGCGCCCTCGTTCGTGAACCTGAGCATTCTGTCCGAACTTTTGCCCGGCTGCATGGTGAGCGACGTGCCGGCGATCTTGGGAAGTCTGGACTTTGTCATGGGCGAATGCGACAGATGAACATGTCGATCTTGCGACTGGTTTCGCGTCTCGTGCTCGTGCTCGTGCTCATGCTCGAAATCTCCTGCCCGGGCCGCCGCATCACCAAAGCGAACGTGGACGAAGTGGCAGAGGGAATGTCGAAAAAACAAGTGGAATCCATCCTCGGCACGCCGACCGAAATCGATAACAAGGATTTCGTGATCATGAAAAAGACCACCTACTTCTATCGTCAGGGCAAAGATACGGTGACGATCGTTTTCAAGGACGACAAGGTCACGGAGAAACAGAGCACGTTGTCTGACTAGAGCTTCGCTTCCGTGGACTCGACGAGCACACGCGTTCCCGCCGAGTTGGAGCGGAAAATGGACGAAGCAATCGGGCGTTATCCGTCCGAGCAAAAGCGGAGCGCGTCGCTGCCGTTGCTGCATCTGTGGCAGGAACATTTCGGATTCATCAGCGATGAAGCCGTGACCTGGATCGCGGCCAAGCTCGGCCTGCAACCAATCAACATTCTCGAGCTGGTTACGTTTTACCCGATGCTGCGCCAGGAGCCCGCGGGCAAAACACACATCCGCGTCTGCCGCACGCTCAGCTGCGCCATGGCCGGCGGCTACGAGTTAATGGCGAACCTCTGCGCCGCCGCGGGGATTCAACACAACGGTCATTTCGGAGCGATGCACAATCCGATCTCCGTTAGTCCAGACGGAAACTACAGCGTCGAGTTCGTCGAGTGTCTCGCCAGTTGCGGCACCGCGCCTGTGTGCATGGTGAATGAGGAATTGCGCGAGCGACTCGATCCCTACTCGATTGTCGATCTTATCGGCCCCGAAACTCGTTCGGTTAAACCGAACGAGTTGAAGAAAGCGGAGCGGCATTCGCTCGAGCGACGGCTCGTCTTTAAAAACATCGGGCGCAAAGATTGGAAGAGCGACATCGACACTTACCTCGATGATGGCGGCTATGAGGATTTGCGCAAAGCCGTCACCATGTCGCGCGAGCAGATCGTCAACGAAGTGAAAACCTCGGGGCTGCGCGGCCGCGGCGGCGCCGGTTTTTCGTGCGGACTTAAATGGAGCTTCATTAAGCCCGACGAAAAGCGGCCGGTGTATTTGATCTGCAATGCCGACGAGTCGGAACCCGGCACGTTCAAGGACCGCTACATCATCCATGAAGATCCGCACCAGTTGCTCGAAGGCATCGCGATCTCCGGTTTCGCGCTTAACGCGCACACGGCTTACATCTACATCCGCGGCGAGTTCCCAGAAGGCGCGAAGATTTTGGATTACGCCATCGCCGAAGCGCATGGGCACAACTTTCTGGGCAAGAACATCCTCGGCACTGGGTTCGACCTTGACGTGCACATTCATCGCGGCGCGGGCGCTTACATTTGCGGCGAGGAAACCGGGTTGATCGAGTCGCTCGAGGGCAAGCGCGGTTATCCACGGATTAAGCCGCCGTTTTTCCCGGCCGTGCGAGGCCTCTACCAGTGCCCGACGATCGTTAACAATGTGGAGACGCTCTGCCACGTAAAGCACATCATTCGCATGGGCGGCGCGGAATACGCCCGCATCGGCCGGGCCAACAATACCGGGACACGCATCGTTTGCGTGAGCGGCGATGTGCAGCGGCCCGGTTATTTCGAGATTGAAGTCGGCGCGGTGACGATGGGCCAGCTCATTTACGAAATGGCCGGCGGTTTGAAACCGGGTCGGATGCTGAAAGCGGTGATTCCCGGCGGCAGTTCGGCCAAAGTATTGCGCGCGACTGAGCGTTTCAAAATCAAAGATCGACAACCTGATGGGACGACAATCGAACGCGACCTGACGATCGACCAACTGCCGATGGATTTCGATTCGCTCACGGCTGCGGGATCAATGGCCGGCTCCGGCGGCGTGATCGTGCTCGACGATTCGCGCGACATGGTTTGGGCGCTCAACAACATCAACGAATTTTACGCGCACGAGTCATGCGGCCAGTGCACGCCCTGCCGCGAGGGCTCGCTTTGGATGAAAAAAATCACCGATCGCATGTTGCGCGGCGGCGGCGTGACCGAGGACCCGCGGACGTTGAAAACTATCGGCGACAACATCGCCGGTCGCACCATCTGCGCGTTCGGCGAAGCGTGCGCGTGGCCAACGCAAAGCTTTGTCGAAAAATTTCCGGAGGAATTCGCCGCGCGCGCGACTAAACCGATGCCCCCGCCGCTGCCGCCGGAATACA
Organism: Chthoniobacterales bacterium; assembly: GCA_036522675.1. Lineage (GTDB taxonomy): Bacteria > Verrucomicrobiota > Verrucomicrobiia > Chthoniobacterales > UBA10450 > AV17. Next base: position 3,373 of record DATDFJ010000131.1, read on the forward strand.
CGCCGGAAGAATTAATCGAAGAGCAACAGATTCCCACTTCACCACTCGCGCACGACCCCGGCTGGGAAAAAGCCGGCGCCGATGCCGTCATCTAAGAATGAATCAGGAAAGCAGGAAAGCAGGAAAAAATCTCAGGGACTCGCAATTGACCGAGCATATTATTCCTGCGGCCATTCGCATGCATCGGGCGCTTGGTCCGGGATTTCTTGAATTGATTTATGAGGAAGCGCTCGCTGTAGAATTTGCGTTGAGCGGGATTCAGTTCATTCGCCAGAATCCGGTGCCGCTTTTCTATCGAGATCACCAGATTGGTGAGCATCGTTTGGATTTTCTTGTTGAAGGAAAAATCGTCGTTGAACTGAAAGCGATTACCCAACTGGAAGACATTCACTTCGCGATTGGCCGCAGCTATCTAAAAGCCGCCAACCTGAGCGATGGCTTGCTCTTCAACTTCGCGACAGCGCCTTTGACGACTAAGCGCTTCTGCCGCGAACCCGCGGCCGATGATCCAATTGACCTTCTGAAATGAATTTCCTGCTTTCCTGATTCATAAATGCCTGACGAATCTTCAGTGCCGCTGTTCAACGTCCAGATCGACGGCGCGTGGCATCAGTTTCCGAAAGGCACCCGGGTGATCGAGGCGTGCGCGCAGGCGGGGATTTTTGTGCCGCGCTATTGCTACCACAAAAAGCTCAGCTCACCCGGCAATTGCCGGATGTGTCTGGTCGAAATCGGAATGCCGCGGCTGGGGCCAGACCGCAAACCGGAGCTGGGCGAAGACGGCAAACCGATCATCAACTGGATGCCGCGTCCGCAGATCTCGTGCGCGCAGGAGGTGAGTGAAGGCATGGGCGTGCGCACGAACTCGCCGCTGGTGAAGGAATGCCAGCGCGGGGTCATGGAATTTTTGCTCATCAATCATCCGCTCGACTGCCCGATCTGCGATCAGGCGGGCGAATGCGAGCTGCAGGAATTCAGCGTTGAGTACGGCACGGCTGGTTCGCGGTTCCTCGAAAACAAAGTGAAGAAACCGAAGGCCGTGCAGCTCGGGCCGCGCGTCACGCTCGATGACGAGCGCTGCATTCTGTGTTCGCGGTGTGTCCGCTTTTGCCAGGAAATTGTGCACGACGACGTACTCGGGTTTGTCGATCGCGGCAGTCACACCGTCCTCACCGCGCATCCCGATCGGCCGCTCGAAAACAATTACTCGCTGAACACGGTCGACATTTGCCCCGTCGGTGCGCTGACCTCGACCGATTTCCGTTTCAAGATGCGGGTCTGGTTCTTGAAGGAAACGAAAAGTATCTGCACCAGCTGCGCGACCGGTTGCAACACGATCATCGGCACGCGCGAGGATGTGGTTTACCGGCAGACCCCGCGCGAGAACGATCACGTGAACTCGTGCTGGATGTGCGACTACGGGCGGCTCAATTTCGATTACATCACTTCGGAAAAACGGTTGCTCGAGCCGCGTGTTTTGATCGGCGATCGGCTCGTTGCCTCGGAATGGAGCGCGGCCATCGAACGCGTCGCTTTGCAGTTGCGACATTTTTCAGGCTGGGAAACGGCTATTATTGCGTCGGGGCGAATGACCAACGAGGAGCTCTGGCTCACCACACAGCTGGCGCGAACGCTCGGCGTCGGTTTGATCGACATTGTGCCGCACTCCGGACCCGGCGACGACATTCTGCTCAGCGAAGACCGCAACCCGAACAGCAACGGCGCGCGTCTGCTCGGAATCACTTCCGAGCCGGGCGCGAAATTGACGGAGATCGCGCAGGCGGTGAAAAACGGGCGTGTCAAAGCCCTCCTCGCGCTGCACGAAAATCCAATCGCGATCGGGATCACTCCCCAAGACCTGACGAATTTGCCCGCCTTCATCGTTGTCGATCTTCTGGAGAACGCAGCTACCGAGAAAGCGACAGCCGTGCTCCCCGGATTTGCGTATGCCGAAAAACGCGGCTCGATGATCAACGGCAAAGGTCGTCTGCAGCGGCTCAACCGCGCCATCCGCGGCCCGGGCAACGCGCGGGACGACTGGGAAATTTTGCGCGATCTGCTGCAAGCGCTTGCCGGCAGCAACACTCTCTATTCGATTGACGACGTTTTCCGGCAGATGAGCGACGCCGTCCCCGAGCTCGGCGGAATAACCCTCAGTAAAATCGGCGATCTCGGCGTGCAAGTCCTGCGCACCCGCGGCTCGCTATCGCCGCTGGCTGAGCCGAAGGAAACAGCGCTGCTGCCATCCTGAAAAACCGAGATGGACATTTTCTTCGTCACCACCTCGCTGCTCAAAATTCTCGGCATTCTGTTCCTGGTGATTTTGCCGATGGTTTCCTATGCCGTCTACGCGGAGCGGCGCGTGAGCGCCTTCATGCAAGATCGCGTCGGGCCGAATCGGGTCGGGCCGGCGGGGCTTTTTCAGCCGGTCGCGGATGTCGCCAAATTGCTGCTCAAGGAAAGTTTCACTCCCGCCAACGTAAACACCTTCTACTACTCGCTCGCGCCGTGCCTGGCGCTGATCCCAGCGCTGATCACCATCGCGGTCGTGCCGTTCGGCAGCACGCTCTTTGGCGTGCCCATGGTGATCGCCGATGTAAACGTGGGGATTCTCTACGTCTTCGCGATCGCCTCGTTAGGCGTTTACGGCATCGTGCTGGCGGGCTGGGCCTCGAACTCGAAATATCCGTTTCTCGGCGGGGTACGGTCCAGTTCGCAGATGATCTCATATGAACTGTCGCTCGGGCTCGCGGTCATTCCCATTTTTCTCGTTGTCGGCGATTTGCGCCTAACGAGCGTCGTTCGCTATCAAATCGATCACGGTTGGCTGGTCGCGCCGTTCGTCGGCCATTGGACGAATCTGCCGGCCTGGCTGCTCGCCGTGCCAATGTTCATCTCCTTCGTTGTGTTCATGATCGCGGTATTCGCGGAGACAAACCGGCTCCCATTCGATTTACCGGAAGCCGAGCAGGAGCTGGCCGGCGGTTATCACACCGAATACGCCGGGATGAAGTTCGCGCTGTTTTTCCTGGGAGAGTACGCCGCGATGATTTCCGGGTCGGCCCTCGTGGTGACGCTGTTCCTGGGCGGCTGGCATTTCCCCGGAGTGCCGGATGGATCGCACGGCTGGGTGTTTGGACTGATCAACATCGCCGTATTTTTTACGAAGGTGGCGATCCTTATTTTCATTTTCATGTGGGTGCGTTGGACTTTGCCGCGGTTCCGTTTCGATCAACTCATGCGCCTGGGCTGGCTGTTCTTTTTCGAAATCGCGCTGGTGAATATTTTCATCGTCGCGGCGATTATTCCGTTCCTTCAAAATGTCTAAGGAAAGCAGGAACGCAGGAAACCAGATCCAGAGGACCTGTTACTTCTGCTCATGCCAGTCCATTCCTGCTTTCCTGCTTTCCTGAGAACTCATGACGAAGATCGTTCCACGACCGAATCTCAACTGGCGCGAGCGATTGTATTTGCCCGCGATCGTGGCCGGGCTGGTGATCACCTGGAGGCATTTCACGAACATGCTCTTCGGGCGCACGAAGGTGACGATGGAATATCCGGAACAGAAATGGGACCCGAACCTCCCGGAGCATTTCCGTGGCGCGCCAGCGCTGGTGCGCGACGCCGATGGGCGCGTGCGCTGCGTTGCGTGTCAACTCTGCGAATTCATCTGTCCGCCGCGCGCGATCAAAATGGTAGCCGGCGAACTGCCGCGCTCCGATCGATTCGCCAAAGTCGAAAAGTTTCCCGAGGAATTCGACATCGACATGGTCCGCTGCATTTTTTGCGGGCTGTGCGAAGAGGTTTGCCCCGAGCAGGCCATCTTTCTGCGCAAAGATTACGCCATCACCGGCTTCACCCGCGAAGAAATGGTCCACCACAAGGAAAAACTGCTCGAGATCGGCGGCGTCATGCACGGAGTCGTGCTGAAATGGAATGAAAAGAAGTGATCAGTGGCGAGTGACCGGTCATCAGTTGGCACTCGCCCGACCCAAGTGCCGCGTTGGATTCTCGTCACTCGTCACCTGTCACTCTTCACTTTAATATGCCTCCCCTCCTCTTTTGGACTTTCGCTCTGCTCATGCTCGTGTTCGGCGCGGCCGTCGTGATCAACCGCAACCCGGTGGCGAGTGCGCTTAGTCTGGTGGTTTCATTTCTCGGGCTCGCCGCGCTCTTCATGTCGCTCGACGCTTACTTTGTCGGAATCATCCAGGTGCTGGTGTACGCCGGCGCGATCATGGTGTTGTTTCTTTTCATCATCATGCTGCTCGATCTGCGCGCCGAAAAACTGCGCAAGATCAACTGGCTCGCGTCCGCTGGCGGCGCGGTCGTCGCGCTCGCTTTGCTCGTCCAGATTTTTTACGTCGTTGGAAGTCTCCATGCGGCTCAAGAGAAATTCCCGCCGCTAATAAGATCGACAACTGACGATGTTCACAGCATCGGCTCACTGCTGTTTGAAAATTACAACCTGCCCTTTCAAATCGTCGGTGTGCTCGTTCTCGTCGCGACCGTCGGAGTCGTCTTGTTGAGCAAGCGCGAGATACGCTGACATGGTCACGCTCGGCCATTACCTGATCGTCAGCGGAGTCCTGTTCACGATCGGGTTTGCCGGAGTGATGCTGCGACGCAATCTCATCATCATCCTGATGTCGCTCGAGCTGATGCTGAACGCGGCCAACCTCTCCCTCGTCGCTTTCTCGCGTTTTCACCTCCAACCGAACGGACTGCCCAGTTACAACGCGCAGGTTTTTGTCTTTTTTATCATCACCGTCGCCGCCGCCGAGGTGGCAGTCGGACTTGCGATCATTGTCGCCCTGTTTCGCATCCGCCAAACAACGCATGTCGAGGATATCACCAGTTTGAAATTCTAATGAGCTCAATGCTGCCCTGGGTTGTGCTGCTCGCGCCGCTCGTTAGCGCAGCCGCGATTGTGCTGTTCACGATGCGGTGGCGAAACCTCAGTGCAGCCATTTCCGTGTCGGCGGTAATCGTAAGTTTCGTCTGCGCAGGTGTGATTTTCGCACGCGGCGACACGGCAGCGGTCACGTTCAATTGGCTGACCATCGCGGGATTGCTGAATGTTCCGTTCGGCTTTGTGCTCGACTGGCTGAGCCGGATGATGCTGGTGCTGGTTTGCGGAGTCGGCGCGGCCATTCACGTCTACTCGTTCGGCTACATGCGCGACGATCCGGGCAAATCCCGCTATTTCGCCGCGCTCTCGCTCTTCATGTTCGCCATGCTCGGGATCGTGCTGGCGAACAATTTCGTGATGCTGTTCATCTTTTGGGAGCTGGTCGGCTTCACCTCCTACATGCTGATCGGCCATTGGTTCGAACGCGACAGCGCGGCTCATGCGGCAAACAAGGCATTCATCACCACGCGCATCGGCGATTTCGGATTCGCGCTCGGCATTCTGTTCATCTGGATGACAAGCGGCTCAGTCATTTTCGCCGAAATCGCTCCACGATTGTCGATCTTATCGAGTCATCCGACGTTTCTCACCGTCGCAGCGCTTCTGATTTTCTGCGGCGCAGTCGGCAAATCGGCGCAGTTTCCACTGCACGTCTGGTTGCCAGACGCGATGGAAGGTCCAACGCCGATCTCGGCGCTGATTCACGCCGCGACTATGGTCGCCGCCGGCGTTTACATGCTGGCGCGGGTTGGGTTCATCATTCAAGCGTCACCGACTGCGCTCGCGGTAATCGCCTGGATCGGCACGATCACGGCAGTGATGGCGGCGCTCATCGCGACGCAGCAAAACGACATCAAACGCATCCTCGCCTACTCAACGCTCTCGCAACTCGGCTACATGGTGATGGCGGTGGGCCTCGCCTCGAACGACGCGGCCATCTTTCACCTGTTCACCCACGCGTTTTTCAAGGCATTGCTTTTCCTCGCGGCTGGCTCGGTGATCGTCGCCTTGCATCACGAGCAGGACATCTGGCAAATGGGCGGGCTGCGACGCAATCTCACGATCACATTTGTCACATTTCTCGTCGGCGCACTCGCGCTCATGGGCGCGCCGCCATTCAGCGGATTTTTCAGCAAGGACGCGATCCTCGCGCTCGCCTACGAACGTAACCTGTCGATCTTCGTTCTCGCGCTCGGCACTGCGTTCCTCACGGCGTTTTACAGCACGCGCTTGCTCGTGATCGTCTTTTTCGGCCGACCTCGCAGCGACGCTGCAAAAACAAGCAAAGAATCGCCTCTCGTCATGATCATCCCGTTGATTGTGCTCGCGATCTTCGCGTTTGTTGGAGGCTTCTCCCTATTCAGTCGCCACTTTATTCTTTTGCCGGACGAAACCGCACCCAGCGCCGTACCGGCGCTGGCAATTCTCGCGCTGCTTTTAGGCGCCGGCCTCGCCATCGCTTTCTACAAAAATCGCGCGACGGAACAGTTCGATGTCGATGTTTTGCGGCGTCGATTTTACATCGACGATTTTTATCGCTGGTTGATCAGCTCGACGCAGGAGCTGCTCGCGCGCGTCTCAGCGTTTATTGACCGCAGCCTTATTGATAGGGGAGCTGTGCGCGGGGCGAGCAACGGCACGTGGGGCTTTGGCGCGCTGCTCCGGTTGATTCAAGTCGGAAACCTGCAGGCCTACGCGTTTCTGTTCGGCTTGGGCATCGTGGCTCTCATTTATTTCGCACTCTTCCGCTGATGGTACTGCTGATCATATTCAGTCCTCTAATCGCGGCAGTTGCGATCCTTGCGGGCGCGCCGGCGCGCATAACGGCTTTGGCGGCCTCAATCTTTACGCTCGGCGTGACGCTGGTGGCAGTCGCTTTGTTCAACGCGTCGGCGCATGCTTTTCAAGACGTTGTTTCCGTCGCGATTTCAGCCGACTGGGGACTCAAGTTCACGGTTGGCATTGATGGTTTAAATCTCGTGATGATTTTACTGGCCGCGCTCGTGACGGTCGCGGCCGTCTGGTTCACCGGCAAGATCGACGAGTACGAAAACGGGTTTTACGCCTGCCTGCTCTTCATTTCTGGCGGGGCGATCGGAGCGTTCGCGTCGCTCGATCTGTTTTTCTTCTACGCGTTTCACGAGCTGGCGCTAATCCCCACCTTTCTTTTGATCGGCATCTGGGGCACGGGGAACCGGAGCGCAGCGGCCTGGAAAGTCACGATCTACCTCGCGCTCGGCAGTTTCATCTTGTTGATCGGCTTGATCCTGCTTTACCAAAGTGTTCCCGCTGAATCGCGCAGCTTCGATATCCGCGCGCTGCAGGCAGCGGCGCCTCAAATCTCGCCGGAGGCACAGCGACAAATTTACATCTTGCTGCTGATCGGATTCGGAATTCTCATCTCGCTTTTCCCATTTCACAGCTGGGCGCCGGAGGCGTACGCGTCGGCGCCAGCGCCGGCGGCGATGTTACACGCCGGAGTGCTCAAGAAATTCGGCCTTTATGGATTGCTGCGCCTCGCGGTGCCGCTGCTGCCGCAGGGCGCGGAGCATTGGACAAATCTGCTCGTTATCCTTTTGCTCGGGAACATCATCTATATCGGTTTGGTCACGATTGCGCAGAAACGGCTCGATTGGATGCTGGGCTACTCGAGCGTGATGCATATGGGCTATGTCTTTCTCGGCATCGCGAGCGCCAACCTTCTCGGCACGACTGGCGCAGCCGCGTTGATGTTTGCGCACGGGCTTTCGATTGCGCTGCTCTTTGCGCTCGCGGGTGAACTGCGCCGACGCACCGGCACCCTTGCTTTCGAGGAGCTCGGCGGTCTGGCCAAGATAATGCCGTTCGCGGGACTCGCTTTCGGTTTCGCAGTATTCGCGGCGATTGGTTTGCCTGGCTTCGCCAATTTCGCCGCCGATGTCATGATCTTCTTCGGCGCGTTTCGCCACGGCTGGGAGCTGCAACGTCTCCACGTCTTTCAAATCGCCACATTGCTGGGCCTGTGGGGCGTAGTTATTTCCACAGTTTACATGCTGCGCGCCTATCGGCGGATCTTCATGGGCCCGGTTTCTGAACGTTGGAACCAACTTGTCGATCTTCGACGTGACTTGCGGCTGCCGGTGGGCCTGCTTATCGCCGCGCTGCTTTGGTTCGGATTTTTTCCGCAATCATTCGTGCGGATCGTCGCGCCGGGTTTTCAAACTTATTTCGCCGCGAAGCGATGATCCCGGCGGCGAATCTCGAGATCGCGGTGTTGCTTGCGGGCATGGTCATTCTCCTGCTCGAAGCGTTCGCGCTGCGGCTTGAGAAACGGACCCTGGCCTTTGCCGCAATCGGTGCACTCGCGGCCGTGTTCGTCACGACCTGGTTTGTCGCGCCAACCCAAGACAACGCGGTCAGCGGCTTTTGGAGCTTCTACACTGCCGATCCGTTGTCGATCTTCTTCAAACGCTTCGCTCTGCTCACAACGATCCTCGTGTTGATCATGATGATCGATTACGCGCCGGTCGTGCTGGTGGAGACAGCGGGGCCTTCGCGCCTTGGTGAATTTTTTGCGCTCCCGATTTTTACCTGCGCCGGGCTCATGTATCTCGTCTCGGCAATCGATTTCGTGATGATCTTCGTCTCGCTCGAGCTCGTCACGATTTCGTTCTACGTGCTAGTCGCGTTCAATCGGCGCAACGCCGCGACATTGGAAGCCGGAGTGAAATACCTGGTCTTGAGCGCGCTTTCGACGGCGTTTTTGGTTTACGGGATCGCCTGGATCTTCGGCGCGACCGGCGAAACAAATTTGTCCCGCATCACGGCCGCTTTGCAAAATCCGGCGATCGAACGCAGCGGCGCACTCTTCGGGGCAGTGCTGGTTCTTGTCGCGCTTGGTTTCAAGATCGCCGCCGTGCCGTTCCAAATTTGGGTGCCAGATGTTTATCAAGGCGCACCGACTCCAGTCACCGCGTATCTCTCGGTTGGATCGAAAGCCGCCGGGTTCGTCGTGTTGCTGCGCGTGTTGCAGCCATTTCTCATGCTGCCACAAATGCAGCGGCTGCTCGTTTGGATCGCGCTGCTCACGGTCACCTACGGCAATCTCGCTGCCCTTCCGCAAACAAATCTGAAACGATTGCTCGCCTACTCCAGCATCGCGCACGCGGGATATCTCCTAATCGGGGTAGCTTGTCTCGATGGCAACGCGGTTGTGTTCTACCTCGTCGCTTATCTCCTTATGACCTTGCTCAGCTTTGCCGTGCTCGTCGTTGTCGCGCAGCAAACGGGAGAAGAGATCGGCGACTTCGACGGTCTCGGCAGCCGCTCACCCTTTCTCGCCTTTGCCATGTTGATCGGAATGGTCTCACTCGCCGGTCTCCCATTCACTGCCGGGTTTTTTGGAAAATTTTTCATCTTCTACAGCGCAATCGCGCAGCGACAGACCGCGCTCGTGGTGGTGGGCATCATCACGGTTGCGTGCGGGTTCTATTATTATTTGAAGGTCATCCGCGCGATGTACTGGCAGCCGGCGAAAGCTTCGCCCGGCGCGATCCAGCTCAACGGCTTATCGCGCGTCGCGATCGTCGCGATGATCCTGGCGACGATCGTGCTCGGCGTTTATCCGCAGCCCCTTTTGCGCGCAGTCAAATCCCGCGCCGGGGAAAGCATCGCCGCAAGATGGACAACGAGGTAGAGACGCCGCGCTGCGGCGTCCGCTCGACGCAGCCCGCCAGATTACGGTGTATCGAGGACAGAGACTGTCGCCTGTACGGGGTTACCGAGCGTGTAACCGCTGCCCGGCTGCAAAGTCATGATCGCAGTCTCAGTGCCTTCCGCTGCTGTGTCTCTCCTGGAAGTGAGTGTGACTTTGCCTGTGGATTGACCGGCTAAGATTGTCATCTGACCGGGCGTGCCGCTAAGCCGATAATCACCGTTCAATGTTGCGGTGCCGCTCATCGCGTAATTGACCGTGGTCGATTGCGGTGCCGGGATCGACGCCGTAACCGTGTACACGGCGGTGTGTCCCTCACGTATCTGAGTCGGCGCCACGGCCACGGTGACTTGCGGACTTGGCGGGGTGTAAACAGCGAAGCTCCGGCTGAGACCGTAATCGAGCGCAACATAACCGTCAGCGAATGCGCCGGGGCCGCTGTAGGCCGTGCTTCCCACCGCACCATTGAAAGTTCGCAGCAGTTGCAGCGTGACCAGATCGTAAGCGAGTACGCCAGTCTCGCCGATGATCCAAAGAACATTGTTCGTCAATGCTGGCGTCACCCCATAGCCAAACGACCCGGAAAGGGACCGATGCG
>DATDFJ010000132.1:0-4631 GCA_036522675.1 Chthoniobacterales bacterium
GACGCGCGTTTCTTCGCTGCCGTCACTTCGATGGACGCGCAGGTGCACCTGTTGATCTGCCGGAGCCGCTTTCTCGAAAACCGATGCCCAATCGATGTGCCAATAGGTAAAGATCGTGCGCGAATCGCGCGCGATAGCGAAAAGAATCGGTGGACCGGACACGCGCGGCAGCTCGATCACATCGGGGCCGAGCTCGGCTTGATCGTCATCGAGGAGAGGCGCGATCGGTCCGTTCGAAATGCGAAAATCACCTCCCGGCGAGGCGGTTCGTTGGTCTTGCGGCGCCATTCGTTTGATCGACAACTTGACCGAAATCAACGCCGCGCAAAGCAGAATCTGCGGCTCAAATAAATGCGACGAATGGGCGAGCACCGCTACAGTGCAATTGCGTGGCGCCCTATGTGATTTTCAATCCAAATGCCGGCTCGGTCACCGACGCAGAGACAGTGCTTGCACAACTGCAGCGGTTGAAGCCCGCAATCGTTCGACTGACGCGGGCTCGCGGCGATGCGGAGAAGTTTGCGCGGGAGGCAGTGCGAAAGAAATGCGATTATGTTATCACGGCTGGGGGCGACGGCACGCTCAATGAAGTGGTCAATGGAATGGCCCCGAACATCGGCAATGTTCGCGTCGGGCTGATCCCACTCGGCACGGGCAACGACTTCGCGCGTTCGGTGGGGTTACCGGGTGAAATTGAGAACAACATCGACATCCTGGTGCAAGAACGCAGCCGACAGGTTGATCTCGTGCTCGTGCGCAGCAAACGCGCGCGCTATTTCGTTAATGTGTCAGCGGGTGGTTTTAGCGGAGCGGTAGACGAAAAGCTCACGCCACAAATGAAACGGGCGTGGGGACCGCTAGCTTACGTGCGCAGTGCGGCCGCGGCGTTGCCGCAACTCCGCAGCTATCGCGCAGTCATTCTTCTGGACGATAATCAACAGTTATCGCTCGAGCTCTACAACATCATCGTGGGGAACGGCCGCTTTGTTGCCGGAGGGTTGCCCATCGCGCCGCGCGCCGATCTCAGTGATGGTCTTCTCGATCTCGTCCTGATTCCCAATCATCCGGCTCCGAAACTGGCGCTGCTCGCGGCGGAAATTCTCCTCGGCAAACATCTCTCGAACGACGGGGTCGTGTTTCGGCGCGCAAAGAAGATTGCGGTGCGGGCGCGGCCCGTCATGCAGTTCAACGTCGACGGGGAGCCAATCGGCAACGCGCCGGCAACTTTCGAAATCGTGCCCCGCGCGCTAAAGTTTGTTGTGCCAAAACGATGAGCGAAAAAGTGCTCGATATAAAGGAACTGGCGCAGCGCACCGACGCGTTGCGTCGGGCCCGGCAAATAGTCGTGGCGACCAATGGATGCTTCGATCTACTGCACCTCGGACATATTCGCTACCTGCGAGCAGCTCGGGCCCGCGGCGATGTTTTGGTCGTCGGAATCAATGGCGATGAATCGGTCCGGCAGCTAAAAGGAGCCGGCCGGCCGGTGAACAATGAGCGAGAGCGCGCTGAGATTCTCGCCGCCCTGGAATTCGTCGATTTGGTCACGATTTTCCAGGAAGTACGGGCGACCCGGTTCATTGAGGCGGCGCAGCCGGCGGTTTACGTGAAAGGCGGTGACTACACTTCGGACACACTAAACAGCGAAGAGCGCGCAGCGTTGAAAAAGATCGGCGCTAAGATCGACATCGTGCCGTTTGTAAAAGGTTACTCGAGCTCACGCTTGATCGAACAGTTGCGCGAACGGGATAAATGAAATCGCTTCGTCTTGGCGTATTGGGCTCGGGTAAAGGATCAAATTGTCGCGCCATTCTCGAAAGTATCCGGTCGGGCGCATTGCCGGCCCAGGCACGCGTGGTGATTTCTGACGTGCTCGATGCTCCAATTCTGGATATCGCGCGCGAGTTCTCGGTGCCAAACGCCTATTTGCCGCCCGGACAATTTCGAACCCGTCTCGAGCCGACAGTCGAAGTGGAGCTGGTGCAAATGCTACGTGACGCAGGCGTGGAGTTGGTGGTCCTCGCCGGGTTCATGCGTGTTCTCAAGCAACCGATGTTGCAGGCATTTCCGCGCCGCATCATCAACATTCATCCGTCGCTGTTGCCGAAGTTCCCCGGGCTCGAAGCGTGGAGACAAGCTTTAGCGGCCGGAGAGAAGGTCACCGGCTGCACCGTCCATTTCGTCGATGATAAGGTAGACCACGGGGAAATCATTGCGCACCGCGACGTACCAATCTTGCCCGGCGACACGCCGGAGACGCTGCATGCACGGATCCAGACTGCGGAGCACGAGCTTTATCCCGCGGCGATCGGGCAGTTCTGCCACCCGTGAAGTGCTTTTACCAGTGCTCCGCCTTCTGTTCGCGGCTAAGCAATGCGTGCAACGCGTCGCCAGCGGACTTTTGCTCGTAAAGCAGTGCGTAGACCTGATCGATGATCGGAGTCTCGATGTTAAGCCTACGAGAGCATTCGTAGGCGCTCTTTGCAGTCGGAATGCCTTCCGCGACCATTCGCATTGAAGAAGTAATCTCCTCGATCGCCAGACCGCGGCCAAGCTGTTCGCCGACGGAGCGGTTGCGGCTGTGTTTACTGAAGCAGGTGAGGAGCAGATCCCCGGCACCGCTAAGTCCGTAAAAGGTTGAGACTTCACCATGCATCGCAGTCCCGAATCTGATCATTTCAGCCAGCGCTCGAGTCACTAAAGCGGCTTTCGAATTATCGCCCAGCTGGAGTCCATCACTTGCGCCGGCTGCAATTGCGAACACGTTTTTTAGAGCGCCACCGAGTTCAACGCCGGCGACATCCTCAGCCGTGTAGATTCGAAACAACGAGCTGCCGAGATGATCCTGTAGCGCCAGAGCGCGTTCGCGTATGCGGCACGCCAAGACGCTCGCGGTCGGTAGCCCGCGCGCGATTTCCATCGCGAGGTTCGGCCCGGAAAGAACTGCGATCGCGTGATCCGGAAAAATTTCGTCCAAGATCTCGCTCATTCTTTTGCCAGTGCCGTGCTCAATGCCTTTGGTGCAACTGAGCAACAGCGCGTCATGGTTCACGCCAAGTTGTCGAAAGCGTGAGGCGACCGTGCGTAGCGCAGCCGACGGAGTGACAAAGACGACAAGGTCGGCCGTTGTGCAGTCGGCAAGCTCGCTCGTGAGCCGAATCGAGTCTGGCAGTTTTATACCTGGCAGGTAGTCGCAGTTTTCGCGGTCCTCGCGAAGTCGCTCGACCCCAGCGAGTGTCCGCCCCCAGAGCAACACATCGTGTCCTTTCGCTGCCCAGAGCACCGATAAGGCGGTGCCCCAGCCACCGGCACCAAGAATCGCCGTTGTTCCAAGGTTCACTTGCGACGAAAACGCGGTTCGGTCCCGTGCGAAAGCCGAACAAGATTCGCGCGGTGTCGCGCGATCACCAATCCCGCCAAACAAAGCGAGATGTAAAAAAGAACCGGGCTATGGCGTGGCTGGAAAAAGCTCATCATCGCAACCGTCGCCGGGAAAGCGAGCGCCGCAACAATCGAGGCCAATGAAACGTACCGACTAATTTCAAACGTTAACAGCCAGACACCGCAGACGATCAGAGCTGGTATTGGTGCGAGTCCAAAGAGCACGCCGATCGAGGTAGCGACGCCTTTGCCACCTTTGAATCGTAGCCACACCGGGAAAGTGTGGCCGACGACCGCAAATATTGCGGCGATGGCCGCGCAAGAGTCGACGAAGCTTGCGTCCCCGCCGCTTCGCCTGCTAAGAAGCAGAGCAAGCTCCACCGCGCCGAAGCCTTTGCCGAAATCAACCAAAAATACGGGATAGCCGAATCGTTTGCCGAGGACGCGGAGCACATTGGTTGCGCCAACGTTGCCGCTACCGAGTCGGCGAATGTCAACGCCCGCTATCCGCCCAGCTAAAAAACCGGCAGGGACCGACCCAAGCAAATAGCTGGTCACAGTGACGATACCAAGAGTAAACACGTCTGTCAGCGCGACACTCCTAAGCAACTGCTATTCAACGAGATACATAGAACGGCGACATCCGCCGGCGTCACACCGCTGATCCGCGCGGCTTGACCGACAGAAGTCGGCCGAATCTTCGTGAGCTTCTGGCGGGTCTCCGAACTCAACCCTGCAATCCTGTCAAAGTTGAACCCGTCCGGGATCGGCTCAGCATACTTTGCGGAAAGAAGCCGATTTTGTTCAGCCTGGCGCATAGCGTAGCCCTCGTACTTGACATCTGTCTCCAGTAGTTCCCAAATTTCGGATGGGAGCCCGGACAGAATTGCCGGTGGCAGATTCCTGTAGCTAACGTCTGGGCGCTTCAGTAACTGGCAGATTGGGGTGCCGTGAAGTTTCGCTGCACGCGCGATTTCGAGCCCCTTCTGTAAGAGGTCCATTTTCTGGCAAAACAGGTGCCAGCGTTGATCATCGACGAGTCCCACACGGAATGCTCGCTCCGTGAGACGTTGGTCAGAATTGTCATGACGGAGTTGCAAACGGTCCTCGGCCCGGCTGGTAAACATACGGTACGGCTCCTCGGTGCCTTTTGTCACAAGATCGTCGATTAAGACGCCGATGTACGCTTCGCTCCTTTGCAAGACAAACTCGGGCCGACTTTGGAGTCGCAGCGCCGCATTCGTTCCCGC
>DATDFJ010000133.1:0-6638 GCA_036522675.1 Chthoniobacterales bacterium
CGAGGCGCACTGAGCCGGTCGCACGTTTCGCAAGGTCCTCCAGCATGTTTGCAAGATCGACAAGTGCAGCAGCAGCGGTGTTGCTCTCCTCCCGAACGTTGTCATCAGCGCCGATCGCCCCGACGAATCCTTCCTTGTAGAAATTCGCGGTCGAGCGGACCTGACCGGCAGCGATTTGGCAGAGCTCCGGCGCGATGTCTGACGGGTTAGCAGTAGCAAAATGGTCGCGCGCTTGCTTTGCAAACCGCGGCAGTTTCTGCCCGCGCGCGCGGGCGCGACGCTTTCGCTCATCGAGCGGCAGATCGTCGCGCACGAGCAGAAACACATTCGACTCCGCCGCAACGGTTGACCAATAGAGCGGGTCTCTGTCGGCTTGCTTGCGCAGCTCGAGTGAATTGAGCTCCCGATCAATTTGCGCCAGGAGCGACTCGCCATCGAGCTTGTCACCAAATGAGAGATTTGGCTGGCGCAGGAGATCAGCAGCGCGCCGGCGAGATGCGCGATTGAATTCGATCCATTCGGCGATCTTTGCCGGCGAAAAATCTTCCAGGTCCGCGTCGAACTCGTGGCGCCCCGCGGCGGTCGCGCGGGTGGGGAACATCTGGAAATAGCGGTCGAGATACTTGTCGGTCAGTGTCGATATTGAATTGGCGGCAACAGCAGCCTTGGTAAGGCACATGATGAGCAAAGCAGCACTGGCTAGGACGCACGTTTGAGGCGGTCTTGTCATGTCGAGCGAAGTCGAGACATCTCTTATTGTGCGCGAGCGCGCGAGGACCGATAACAGTTAGAGATTCCTCGACTTCGCTCGGAATGACAAAAAGCTTTGAGCCGCTGGGACGATTAAACCGGTGGCGAACCGGCTTTGCTTTGGGCGCGCTCGCGCACCATCGACATGAGCCGATCCTTGATCGCGGTCGACGCCTTGGCCGGCTGGAGGCTGAGGGCAAAGGCTTCATGCAAGGCGTAGCACTCCCCGATGTAATCTTCGCCTTGCTGCCCGAATTCCTTCCGCGCGGCTTCGAATTGCGCCATCTCCTCAGCCTCGAGGGCCCCGATCACGTAAAGGCGTGCGCTATTCTGGAATTCGTTAAAGCTCATCTTTCAGCTCCTTGAGGCCGTCATATATTTTTTTTAAGCCGAGTTCGAGTCGGGTTTTCACGGTACCCAACGGAGTATTCGTATTAGCCGCGATTTCGCGCTGGCTCATCCCCTGAAAAAATGCAAGCTCGACCGCCTGCTGCTGGGGAGGGGGCAGTCGGGAGATGACATCGCGCACCAGCAGGCGGGTGTCGCCGAGGGCGATTTCCTCCTCGGTGGTGTTGTGCACCCAGGCGTTGGGCTGCTGCTCGGTTTCCATTTGCAAACGCTCTTCCGCCCGGGCATAGGCCTGCTTTTTTCGCAATGCATCGATGGCGCGGCGCCGGGCCAGGGTCACCATCCAGCCGAGCGGTTTGCCTTTTTGGGCGGAGAAATTCTTCGCCTGGTTCCAGATCTCCATGAAGATTTCCTGGAGGAGATCATCGGCCTCGGTCTCGTTATGGAGGACACGGAGGATCAGCGCCTTGAGGATTCCGCTGTAGCGGTCGTAGAGCTGGGAGAGCGCCTCGGCATTTTCTGCCTGCAAGCCCTGCATCAACTCCAGATCGCTCGGACCGCCTGCAGCGGGCACGGGCGCAACGGCCAGCGGCTGCACCGGCTCGCTCTCGGCCTCGACGGTCTGACGGACTTTGTAGGGCATGCCAGAGGTCCCAGTTCGTTTGAATGGAACTTCATTGTTTAAACTGCCTGCCAACGGCAGTCCAATCGTTTTGCCGCGCTCGTTGCAATCCTCTTGACGGAAACGCGGCGCCGCTCCTACCCTCCGCGGCTATCGGCACCAACCCAATTGTATGAAAACGATTACGCATGTCTTGGCACTCGCTGCATTGCTGTTGAGCGTTCCGCTGCTCGCGCAGGAAGAATCGCCCGCCGCTGTTTCGGAGGAAGCGCCCGCAACTCCAGTTGCTGAAAGTCCGGCGCCGACTCCGGCGCCAAGTGCTGAAACGAAGGCGGGCGCGGCCGCCACTACCACTGCTGAGCAATCCGCTGCCCCGGCAAAAGCCGAAGCCGCGACCACAAAGACCGCCGCGGAAACGAAAGCATCGCCGACCGCACCCGCAGCGGGGAGCGCCGCGCCGGCCGGCAAAAAGTTGACTGGGGCCGCTGCATTGAAGGACGCCGAGAATCGCTGGGCCGCAGCCATCGGTAAACACGATGTCCCTGCCGTCGAGGCGCTGATCGCCGCCGATTACATCGGCGTAAACCCGAAAGGCAAAGTGCAAAACCGGCGCGGAGTTTTGAACGACATCAAGGGCGACAAAGACACCTACACGTCGAACAAGAATGAAAAGATGGACGTGCGCATGTTTGGATCTGGCGTGGGTGTGGTCGCCGGCACGTATCACGAGAAAGGAACAGGCAAAGACGGCAAGGCTTTCGATCGCACCTACCGTTTCACCGACACATGGATGGATCGCGGCGGCCAATGGCAATGCGTCGCCAGCCAGGTCACGTTGGTCACGCAGAAATAAAGTCAACAAATTGCGGTAGAGTGCGCTCGTCCTCAGCGCATCTCGCCGCCGATTCCGCTGAGACAGCGGACCGTGCAACTGCAAGATCGACAATGCGGCGATTGCGCATCGGCAAGTTGTGCGTCAAAGGTTAGCCAATGGCGGAAAATGGGAACGACGCGATGCGCGATCCGCTTTGGTTCAAAGACGCGATCATCTACGAGCTGCACGTCAAAACCTTTTACGACAGTGACGGTGACGGCATTGGCGATTTCCGCGGTGTAATCGAGAAGCTCGATTATCTGCGCGAGCTCGGCATCACGACCATTTGGCTGCTGCCATTTTATCCTTCGCCGTTGCGCGACGATGGTTACGACATCGCCGATTACTTTGATGTTAATCCGAGCTACGGCACACTTGAGGATTTCCACGCCTTTCTTGACGCGGCTCACGCGCGCAGGCTGCGCGTGATCACCGAGCTGGTTATCAATCATACCTCCGACCAGAACCCGTGGTTCCAAAAATCGCGCCGCGGTGCGCCGGGTTCGCCGGAGCGCGAATTCTACGTCTGGAGCGATACGCCGGAAAAATTCAAAGAGGCGCGGATTATCTTCAAAGATTTCGAGACTTCGAACTGGAGCTGGGACCCGGTCGCGAAAGCGTATTACTGGCACCGGTTCTATTCGCACCAGCCCGACTTGAACTTCGATAATCCGGCCGTGCACGACGCCGTCGAGAAAGTGTGCGATTTCTGGCTCTCGCTGGGCGTCGACGGCTTGCGGCTCGATGCGGTGCCGTATCTCTACGAGCGCGAAGGAACGAACTGCGAAAATCTTCCTGAGACGCACGTTTACCTGAAAAGACTGCGCGCACATGTCGATCAAAAGTTTCCCGGCCGCATGTTGTTGGCTGAGGCCAACCAATGGCCGGAGGACGCGGTCGCCTATTTTGGCAAGGGCGACGAATCGCACATGAGTTTCCATTTCCCCCTCATGCCGCGGATGTTCATGGCCCTCCAGATGGAGGACCGTTTCCCCATCATCGACATTCTCGATCAAACGCCGCCGATTCCCGACAACTGCCAGTGGGCGATGTTTCTGCGCAACCACGACGAGCTCACGCTCGAGATGGTGACCGACGAAGAGCGCGATTACATGTGGCGCGTTTACGCGACCGATCCGACGGCGCGGATTAACCTCGGTATCCGTCGGCGGCTCGCGCCATTGCTCGCGAATAGCCGCCGCAAAGTGGAGTTGCTCAACGCGCTGCTCTTTTCCATGCCGGGAACGCCGATCATTTACTACGGCGATGAGATTGGCATGGGCGACAATATCTATCTTGGCGACCGCAACGGTTGTCGCACGCCCATGCAGTGGAGCCCGGACCGCAACGCCGGTTTCTCCAAGGCCAATCCGCAAAAGCTGCATCTGCCCGTCATCATTGACCCCGAGTATCACTACGAAGCGGTCAACGTCGAAAACCAGCAAAAGAATTTCTCTTCGCTCCTTTGGTGGATGCGCCGTGTCATCGCAATGCGCAAGAATTTCAAGGCCTTCTCGCGCGGCTCGCTCGATTTTCTTCACCCCGACAACGCCAAAGTGCTCGCATTTTTGCGGCGCTACGAAAACGAAACGATCATCGTGGTGGTTAATCTTTCCCGATTCGCGCAGGCGGTGCGGCTCGATCTCTCCCGGTTTAACGGCTCTGTTCCAGTCGAAGTGTTCAGTCGCAATCGTTTCCCTTCGATCAAAAAATCGCCCTATATCCTCACGCTCGGGCCGCATTCACATTATTGGTTCGTGCTTCAGCCGCAGGCGGAGAGCCGGCGCGCGTCGAAAAAACGCAGTGTTCCGACGCTCGCGGCGCGACCTGATCTGGAGACGCTGCTCGCCGATGGCGAGCGGGCGCGGATCGAGAGCGAGATTTTGCCACGCTTCATTGGCAGTTGCCGCTGGTTTGGTTCGAAGGCGCGAACACTGCGTCACATACGCGTGTTCGAACAATCCCGCATCGCGCCCGGATCGGACGCCGCGCAGTTTTGGTTTGTCGAGGTCAGTTATCTCGATGGTCCAGATGAGATCTACGCGCTACCGGTAAAGATCGCGACCGGCGACGCCGCGCGCGCGATCTCGCAGAGCGCGCCGCACGCAGTCATCGCCCGATTCGAAGGCAGCGAGGAAACCGTCCTCTTCGATGCCGTGTGGGATGCGGCGTTTCGCGAACAAGTTTTCCGGCTGATGTTAGATCGACAACGCGCCGCGGCGAAGAATGGTCACCTCATTGGCAGCGTCAGTCAGACGTTTGCCCCAGCAGTCGAAAACATCCCGAGCTCGAATGTGATCGGAGGCGAGCAAAGCAACTCGTCCATGCTGTTCGAGAACAAATTTTTCCTGAAGCTTTACCGGAAACTCGAGGAGGGCGTGAATCCCGATGTCGAAATCACGCGCTTTCTGACGGAGCGCGCACATTTTCCAAACGTGCCGGCATTCGCCGGAACGATCGAGTATCGCCGTGACAAAGCCGAGCCAAGCGTCGTCTGCGTGCTGCAATCGGCGGTCCCGGCCGAGGGCGATGCGTGGAGCCTCACACTCGATGCCGTGGGGCGCTACTACGAGCGCGTCCTGGCCCGAAAAGCTGATCTGCAGAAACAGGTGACACCGGCGGGGACGCTGCTTGATGAATTGATCGGCGGCGTTTACCCCGATAAAGCGAAGTTGTTAGGCCAACGCACCGGGGAGATGCATCGCGCGCTCGCCTCCGCGTCGGACGATCCCGCATTTGCGCCCGAGCCGTTCAACGCCATGGCGCAGCGCTCGGTTTATCAAACCATGCGCGCGCTCATTCGTCGAGTGTTCGCGCTGCTCGACAAGAAGATCAACAATCTTCCCGCAAACTTCCGCGCCGAAGCAAAAGAAGTCCTCGCCGGCGAAGCCGAAATTCTCGCGCGGGAAAAACGTTTGCTCGATCGCAAAACCAACGCCGCCAAGGTCCGGATCCATGGCGATTACCACCTCGGCCAGGTCCTCTGGACCGGCAAGGATTTCGTCGTCCTCGATTTCGAAGGCGAACCAGCGCGCCCGTTGAGCGACCGGAAATTGAAGCGTTCCCCTTTGCGCGATGTCGCCGGTATGATGCGCTCGTTCCAATACGCCGCCTACAGCGCGCTCTGGCAGCCGGCCATGCGCGCGGAAGACGTGCCGTTCCTCGAACGCTGGGCCGACTTCTGGTATCGCCAGATGAGCAGCGTCTTTCTCGAAAGCTATTTGGCGACCACCCGCGACGCGCCATTCGTCCCGCAAAGTTCCGACGACCTCCAGGTCATGCTCGAAGCCTATCTTCTCGACAAAGCCGTCTACGAAATCGGTTACGAGCTAAACAATCGCCCCGACTGGGTCGTCATCCCGATCCGCGGAATCAAACATATTTTGAAATCAGCCTAACAAATCAGCCACGGATTAACACAGATGAAACACAGATGCAGAATTCCTTTGCTTTGATCTGTGAAAATCTGTGTCAATCTGTGGCTCTAATCCTATGAACGAACATCTCGAGAAGATCGACAATGACGTCGCGGAAAAGCATCTCTTGAAGCATCCGTTTTATTTGGCGTGGGCGAGGGGAGAGTTGAGCCGGGAAGCGCTCACGGATTATGCACGACAATATTATCACCACGTCGCCGCGTTTCCGACTTACCTGTCGGCGGTGCACGCGAAATCCGACGATCAGCTGACACGCACACAAATCCTTTCGAACCTGATCGATGAAGAAGCCGGCTCGCCCAATCATCCCGAATTGTGGAAACGATTCGCAAATGCGCTCGGCGTCGATGATGTCGACCTTGCAAAAACGGCGACAGAGCCCGAGACACAAAGGTTGATCGATACGTTTCGCTCCGTCTGCGGCAACGGAGCGACGGCAGAGGGTTTGGCGGCGCTCTATGCGTACGAGAGTCAGATCCCGGCGATATGTGAATCGAAGATCGATGGATTGAAGAAGCATTACGGCTTCACCGATCCGAAAGGTTACGAATATTTCAGCGTCCACATCGAAGCGGACCGAGAACATTCCGCCGCCGAGCGCGAGATG
>DATDFJ010000134.1:0-6260 GCA_036522675.1 Chthoniobacterales bacterium
GAAGTCGATTCAACAAAACCTCCGACCGCTTTCTCGCAGCAACAGCGCGTCGATCGAATCGTCGAGATTGATCGGCTTCTCAGCGCGCCACTCACCGGCGATCCGGCGGATGCCGACCGGCGCATTACTCTGCGCGCGGAGCGTGCCGCTCTTACCGGCAATCCAAATCCTGCTGTGTTTACGAATCGGCAACCCGTTACGAATACTTTTGTGGCAGTCCCTTCAGTCCGGATTCCAGCCGCCAATCTGCCAAACCCACCCAACGCGCCGTCGAATGCAACAAACGGTATTGTGATTGCCCCAAACTCGCAGGCAACCAGCCTCTCTTTTCTCGAGCAAATGACACCCAGTGAGCGGGAGCGATACTACCGCGATCTGAGGCTGAGAAATACGCAGACGATCGACATCAACACTCGTGCCCGCTAGATGTGGCGGCGCCACTGCTGCGCCGCGGAACTTTACGCGAGCAGTCGTTGCGTTATGTTCGCTCCATGCCTGCCGAGCTTACCACAGTCGACGCCGAAGATTTGAAGTCGCGTCTGCGCGAGTTACGGAGGTTCCTTTGACCTTTCCAAACTTCAGGAAAGGTTAGCCGCGCTCGAGGCGCGGATGAGCGAGAAAAATTTTTGGGCCAATCGCGAGCGCGCCCAGGCTGAAGTAGAAGAAGTGTCGCGGCTGCGCGGCCTGATCAATCCGTATCACGAGCTCGAGCGCGAGCTGAACGATTTCGAAGCGCTCCATCAACTCGCGGCCGAGGAACACGACGACGCGCATCGCGCGCAAGCCGAGCGCGAATTGATGGCGGAGCATGATCGTTTGCTGCACAAGCTCGAAGAGTTCGAACTGCGCCAGTTCCTCTCCGGCGAGAACGATCGCGCCAACGCGTTTGTCACCATTCATTCCGGCGCGGGCGGCACCGAATCGTGCGATTGGGCCGACATGCTCCTGCGGATGTATCAGCGCTGGATCGAGCGGAGCGGATACAAATCGCAGATTGTCGATGTTCAAACCGGCGAAGAAGTTGGGATCAAATCCGTCACCGTGCTGGTGAGCGGTGAGTACGCTTACGGCCATCTCCAAACTGAACGCGGCGTTCACCGGCTCGTTCGGATTTCGCCTTTCGATGCAAACAAACGGCGCCACACTTCGTTCGCGAGTGTTGATGTTGTCCCGGAAATCGCCGACACCACGCCGATCGAAATCAATCCAGGGGATCTTGAAATAGACACTTTCCGGAGCGGCGGCAAAGGCGGCCAGAACGTCAACAAAGTCGAAACCGCGGTGCGCGTCATCCACAAACCCACCGGCATCGTCGTCGCTTGTCAGGCCGAACGCAGCCAGGGCCGCAACCGCGATCTCGCGCTCAAAATGTTAAAAGCGAAACTTTACCAGATCGAGCAGGACAAAAAGCGCGCCGAAATCGACCGGCAATACGGCGAGAAAGGCGAGATCGCGTGGGGCAACCAGATTCGTTCCTACGTTTTTCAGCCCTATCAAATGGTGAAAGACCACCGCACCGGCGCTGAGACCAGCAACGTGCAGGAGGTGATGGACGGCAACATCGACGTCTTCATCCAGGCGAAATTGCGCGGCCAAACGGCGGCGAAAGGGAACGACCCCGAAATCGGCTAGCGCCATACAGGCTGCAACGCCTGTCATCCTGAGCGAAGCGAAGGAGACCTCTCATAGGGCAATGGATTACACAAGTTAACCCGTGTGACGCTCGCTTCGATTGCGAGGTCCCTCGCTCGCGCTCGGGATGACAATGCTACGGTGTTGGGATGAGCGTTAGCCGAAATCGCGCATCGAAGTCGCCGCCGTTATGTTTTCGGCAACACGCGAGGCACGCGATCGCGCGGCGGATGCGGCGCACGCGCGGGAATTCGGCTTTGCAACTCGGGCAGCGATAGACGAAGCGCGGTGGGAAAGTGCGCGCGGCAAACGGCAGATTGTGACAGCGCGCTTCATCTGCGATTCCGAGGTCGCGACATGCATCGCGCCATTCGGGGCCGTGCGGCGCGATCCAGCGTCGGCCGGCCCGAAATTGGGCGAGCAGATGGGCCAGTTCGTGCCGCAGTGTGCGTTCGATTTCTTCTTCGCCGTGCTCGCGCAGCCGCGGATTTAAGAAGATCAACCGGGCGCGGTAATCGGCGCGGCCAGCGGCCGTTTGCAGACGCGGGTTCCATTGCACGCGCAGCTCGCGCGCGATTCGTTGCGCGCCGAGTGCGTGTAAGAACTCGCGCGCTTTGGTTTCAAGATCGACATCTCGCGTCGACCGAAAGAGATGACCCTCACCCGGCGACTTCGTCGTCCGCCCCGGGCTCGCGACCGGGCGGAGCGTTGAGAGGATTGAGGTGAGGGCATGTGTGGATTGAAACGCGAACTCGAGTTGCCTAAGCAACGGCATACTCAGCCTCGCGACTGCGCAGACGCTCGATGATTCTTTTAACCGCGGCCCCGGCAGCTTCGATCTCCTCGGCAGTGGTCCATTTGCCTAACGAGAATCGAATTGCAGAGCGCGCGCGTTCAGTCGGCAACCCCATCGCGAGCAACACGTGTGACGCCCTCACCGAACCGACCATGCAAGCCGAACCGCTCGAAGCGCAAACGCTTTCCAGATCCAGCGCCATCAACAAAGTTTCCGAATCGAACCCGACGAAGCTTACGTTGAGCGTATTCGACAGCCGCGGTGCACCGTTGCCATTTTGCTGCGCTTCAGGAAATATTTCCGCAATTCGATTCCAGAGATCGTCGCGCAGCTTTTGCCGGCGCGGTTGCTCTTTTTCCCGCTCCTGCTCAACCCATTGCGCCGCCGCCGCCATGCCTGCAACGCCGGCCACATTTTCAGTACCGGGGCGTCGCTGGTTCTCATGCGACCCGCCGAACATGATCGGCTCGATCGATAGTCCGCTGCGCAGAAAGAGAAACCCGACGCCCTTGGGGCCGTAAAACTTGTGCGCCGCAAAACTGGCGGCATCGAGAAGCGACAGGTCGATGTCGATCTTGCCAAACGCCTGGACCATGTCGCTGTGCAAAAGCACGCCGCGCTCACGGCAAATTCGCGAGATTTCGGCCAACGGTTGAATCACCCCGGTCTCATTGTTTGCGGCCATGATCGAAACGAGCCGCGTCTCCGGGCGAATGGATTTGGCGAGCTGATCAAGATCGACCATGCCGTTTTGCGAAACATTCAGCCAGGTGACTTTGAAGCCTTCGTGCTCCTCCAGATGCTCCAGCGCATGCAGCACCGCGTGGTGCTCCGTCTTCGCCGAGATCACGTGCGGACGACTCATTAGACCTGTTCGGTTTAACCGAACAAGTTTGCTGGAGCGGGCAAGACCCAGCACGGCGAGATTGCATGATTCGGTCGCGCCGCTGTTGAAAATGATTTCGTTCGGCTTGGCGTGGAGGAGCGCAGCGAGTTGGTCGCGCCCGTTGTCGATTGCCGCGCGCGCTTCGCGTCCGGCGGCGTGCACGCTCGAAGGATTGCCGAAGTAGCGCTCGAGGTACGGCAGCATCGCGGCGCGCGCGGGTTCGCACAGCGGCGTGGTCGCGTTGTAATCGAGATAAATCATTCGGTGAACTCCTCGCGGGTACTGGCGGGACGTTTCTTTCGTTTCGGCACGATGCGCAACTGTTTTTCCTCGTAATAAACGAGCGAATTGGGGGGAACGCTTTGCACGAGGAAAACATTGCCGCCGATTGTCGATCTTGCGCCGATGACCGTTTCGCCACCGAGAATCGTGGAGCCTGGATAAATCGTGACATCATCCTCGACGGTGGGATGTCGTTTACCGCCTTTGATGATTTTGCCGTGCTCATCTTTCTGAAAACTTCGCGCCCCGAGGGTCACGCCGTGATAAAGCTTCACCCGCGCGCCGATCTGCGAAGTTTCGCCGATGACCACACCGGTGCCGTGGTCGATGAAAAAGTGCGAGCCGATCTTGGCGCCGGGATGAATGTCGATCCCCGTGCGACTGTGCGCCCATTCGGTCATGATTCGGGGGACCAGCGGCAGATCCTTTTCGTAGAGCACATGGGCCATGCGCTGAATGGCGATGGCCTCAAGCGCTGGATAAGCGAGAATGATCTCTTCGTAACTTTTCGCCGCCGGGTCGCCCTCGAACGCCGCATCGATATCCGTCCACAGGACTCGTCGCAACCGCGGCAGCTCCGCGAAAAACGTGGACAAAAATTCGTCGGCGCGCTCTTCGGTCGCCTCGTTAGGCGGGACCTTGCCGAGGCTGCGGCAAATCTCAGTCTTCAAACGCGCGTGCAGCCCGCGGATGCGCACGCGGGTCGTTTCGGTCAAATCGCCGGAGCTGACGAGTGATTCGCTGCGGAAACCGGGAAACATCAGGCTCATCAGCTCCGTGCACGCGTCTTCAATGGCGGGCCGCGAAGGCAGCGTGGCGGCGGCTTCGAGATAATTGATGCCGCCGGTCTCGCTGTAGGTTTGGAGCAGCTCGTCGAGCGCCTGGTCGTCTTTGTGCATCGCATCAAGTATGCGTCGCGTTTTGGATCCAAGCAAAACGCATCGGCGCGCCCGGTCGCGCCCTACCATTGAAAAGGCGCTCGCGACTTCTACGTTGATTTGATCATGAAGCCGTTTGCCGTCGCCGGGTTGCCGCCGGATGAGTTGAACACGTTTCTTTCCGGCGCGCATTCGGACCCGTTCCGCGTTCTCGGGCCGCATCGGATGGGCGATGGTGTCGCGATCCGCGTGTTCCGACCGGATGCGCGCAAGATCGACATCCTGGTAAACCAGCAAGCCAATGGTGCAATCGAGGCAGAGAAAATTCATCGCGACGGCTTTTTTTGCGCCGAGGTGCCGGGCGCGACGCGTGATCTGGAGTATCGCGTGCGCGTGACAACATGGAACGGCACCGAACAGATTGCGCGCGATCCTTATCAATACGGCCCGATCATGGGCGAAATCGATCTGCATTTATTCGGCGAAGGTCAGCACTGGCAGATTTACGAAAAGTTCGGCGCGCACTTGCGCGAGATCGGCAGCCCGGGTTCGCAAAGCTCCGCCGCGGCGAGCGAGCGCGGCGTTTATTTCGCAGTCTGGGCGCCGAACGCGCAGCGGGTCAGCGTGGTCGGCGATTTCAACAATTGGGACGGCCGCGTCAACCCGATGCGCAAACTTCTCGGCAGCGGCGTGTGGGAATTATTTTTGCCGGGGCTCAAAGCCGGGGCGCATTACAAATTCGAGATCCGCACGCAGACTGGCGCGCTCCTGCTCAAGAGTGATCCGTTTGCATTTTTCAACCAGCACGGCAAAGCGACCGCGTCGCTCGTTTATGACCTCAGCAAATATCGTTGGAATGATGGCGCGTGGATGGAAGCGCGGCGCGGGAAAGATT
This sequence comes from Chthoniobacterales bacterium, assembly GCA_036522675.1. Lineage (GTDB taxonomy): Bacteria > Verrucomicrobiota > Verrucomicrobiia > Chthoniobacterales > UBA10450 > AV17. The sequence continues at coordinate 5,370 of DATDFJ010000134.1, forward strand.
GGACGCGCAGCGCGGTGAGCATTTACGAGGTGCACCTTGGTTCCTGGCGGCGCCGCGCCGACGAGGGAAATAGGCATCTCAGTTATCTCGAGCTGGCCGACACGCTCATTCCCTATGTGCTGGAGATGGGATACACGCACATCGAATTGTTGCCGATCGCGGAACATCCCTTTGAAGGCTCATGGGGTTATCAGGTCACGAATTATTACGCGCCGACGAGCCGTTACGGGACGCCCGATGAATTGCGACAGTTCATCGATCGCTGCCATCAGGCCGGCATTGGCGTGATCATGGATTGGGTGCCGGCGCATTTTCCCAAGGACGCGCACGCGCTGGCCGAGTTCGACGGCACCGATCTCTACGAACACATGGACCCGCGCCAGGGCGAGCACCAGGATTGGGGCACGCTCATTTTCAATTTCGGCCGCAATGAAGTGCGCAATTTTTTGATCGCAAACGCGCTCTTCTGGCTCGAGAAATATCACATCGACGGTCTGCGCGTGGATGCGGTCGCCTCGATGCTTTACCTCGATTACTCGCGCGAGCCGGGACAATGGATTCCAAACGTCTTCGGCGGCCGCGAAAATCTCGATGCGGTATTTTTCCTCAAGCAGACGAACGAATTTTGCTACGAAAGTTTCCCGGGCGTGATGACGATCGCGGAGGAATCAACCGCCTGGCCGGGTGTATCGCGGCCGACTTATCTGGGCGGCCTCGGCTTCGGCTTCAAATGGAACATGGGGTGGATGCACGATTTCCTGCACTACATGTCTCTCGATCCGATCTATCGGCGCTTTCATCAGAACAACGTCACCTTCTCGATCATGTATGCCTTCCAGGAGCATTTCATTCTCGTGCTCAGTCACGACGAAGTGGTCCACGGTAAGGGAT
>DATDFJ010000135.1:0-2798 GCA_036522675.1 Chthoniobacterales bacterium
TCTCGGTAACGACGACGGCATGCAGTTGATCGAGCGCGCGCTCAAGATGCCGCATGCGCCCATTTGCATCATGATGACGGCGTATGGCTCGGTCGATACAGCGGTCGAAGCGATGAAACGCGGCGCCTACGATTTCGTGACAAAACCGCTCAACCTCGACAAGGTCGAGCTTCTGATCGCGCGTGCCTTGCAGGGCCGGAAATTGGAACAGGAAAATCGTACGCTGCGCCAACAGGTCGACGAGCGTTACGGGCTTGAGAACATCATCGGCGAATCGCCGGCGCTGCACGAAGTGCTCGACACCATCAAGCAAGTCGCGCCTTCTTCGGCCAGTGTGTTGATTGAAGGCGAAAGCGGCACGGGCAAGGAACTGGCCGCCCACGCCATCCATAACTTGAGCCGGCGGAACAAAGCAAAGTTCGTGACGGTGCATTGCGCCGCGCTCTCGCCAACGCTGCTTGAGAGCGAACTGTTCGGTCACGAGCGAGGCGCGTTCACCGGCGCGCACGAGCGCCGGATCGGCCGCTTCGAGCAGGCGAATGGCGGGACAATTTTTTTGGACGAAGTCAGCGAGATCCCGCCGCCCACCCAGGTCAAATTACTGCGCGTGATGAGTGAGGAGCGCGCATTCGAACGTGTCGGCGGGAATCAAACCTTGCGCGCGGACGTGCGGCTCATTGCCGCGACGAACAAGAATCTCGAAACGCTCGTGCGCGAGGGAAAATTCCGGGACGATCTTTTCTTTCGCCTGAACGTCGTCCGCATCACGATGCCGCCGTTGCGCGAACGCAAAGATGACATCCCGCTGCTCGTGCGCGCGTTCATCCGCCACTTCGCAAAACTCAACGAAAAGGAGGTTGTCGATCTTACGCCCGAAGCGATGAACGCGCTGCTGACTTATAACTGGCCCGGCAACGTGCGCGAACTACGTACCGCCATCGAGCATGGCGTTGTCATGGCCACCGACTCCAAAATCACGGTGCGCGATCTGCCGAGCGCCGTCCGGCAAGCCGCCGGCGCGACATTGCCCCGCGGAATTTCGGCGGCGAAAGCGTTCGGTGAAAAGGCGAGCCCGCTTGATCTCCACGAGACCGAGCGAAAATTAATTCTGCAAGCGCTCGCCACGACGAATGGCAACGTGACTGCCGCGGCGAAAAAGCTCGGCATCAGCCGGCGCACCCTGCATCGAAAAATCAACGAGATGAACGCGGCCAAGGAGCACGCGAGCGCGAAGAAAGCAACGCACGCGTCGTCACCGACGTGAGCAGCCCTTTGTCATGTCGAGCGAAGTCGAGACATCTCTCATCGTGAAAAGAAGTTAAACCGTAAGAGATTCTTCGACTCCCTCGGAATGAGAGGGTGCAAAGTTTCCTTTTACGAACGGCGCTTCCGGCGTTTCAATAACGTGTGACGCAGCCCAAGAAAATTTTCGGCACTGACGGCGTGCGCGGGGTTGCCAACGTCGAACCCGTCACGGCTGAGACCGCGCTCAAGCTCGGGCGCGCGGCCGCCCACGTTTTCACGCAATTGAATCCGCGCAAAACGCCCGAGGGTGCGCGCCCGAAAATTGTGCTCGGCAAAGATACGCGCTTGTCCGGTTACATGCTGGAGAACGCGCTCGTCGCCGGGATCACTTCGCTCGGCGTCGATGTTCTGATCATCGGACCGCTGCCGACACCCGGCGTCGCCTACATCACCCGCTCGCTGCGCGCCGACGCCGGAATTGTCCTTTCCGCCTCGCACAACCCGTACGAAGACAACGGCATCAAATTTTTCCGGCACGACGGCTACAAGCTCGACGATCAGGTGGAGGAACAGATCGAACGGCTCGTTTTCAGCGGCGAGGTCGATTCGATCCGGCCGATCGCCGGCAAAATCGGGCGGGCGGCGCGCATCGACGACGCGCTCGGCCGCTACGTCGAGTTCGTGAAAGCGAGTTTCCCGAGAAAAATGTCGCTGGAAGAATTGCGCGTCGCGGTCGATGTCGCCAACGGCGCCGCCTACAAATCGACGCCGTGCGTGCTGCGCGAGCTTGGGGCCGATGTCGCGGTCGTCCACAACGCCCCAAACGGCATGAACATCAATGACGGTTGCGGCAGTATGCATCCGGAGGAAATTCAGCGCGCTGTCGAGCTCAGCGGCGCGGACGTCGGCATTACACACGACGGCGATGCCGACCGCGTCCTGCTCTGCGACGATAACGGCGACATTGTCGATGGCGACGAAATCCTTGCCATCGCGGCGATCGATTTGTTGGAAGCGAAACAGCTCCGTGACAATACTGTGGTCGCGACCGTAATGAGCAATTTCGGCCTCGACGAAACGATCGCCGCGCATGGGGGCAAAGTCGTGCGGACGAAGGTTGGCGATCGCTACGTGATAGAGGAAATGATCGCGCGCAATTTCAACTTCGGCGGTGAACAGAGCGGTCACATCATCTTCCGCGATTTCACCACCACCGGCGATGGCATCATCAGCGCGCTCCAAGTTTTGCGGATCATGCATCAGACCGGTCAACCGCTGAGCAAACTCAAAGCCTGCCTGAAAAAATATCCGCAGGCGCAGCGGAACCTGAAAGTGAAAGCCAAACCGCCCATCGAAGAACTGCGCGACGTTGTCAGACTGCGCGACGAAGTCGAACGCGAGCTCGCGGGCAAAGGCCGAATCTTGCTGCGCTACTCCGGCACCGAGCCCAAGATCCGTTTGCTGATCGAGGGCCGTGAGTTGGACAAGATCGACAAACACGCCAACCGCATCGCCGAGGCGATCGAAGCTGCCATCGGGACAAATTGATGAAC
>DATDFJ010000136.1:0-5063 GCA_036522675.1 Chthoniobacterales bacterium
CGGGCAAACCCGTGACGAGTGACGAGTTCGGCGACGCGGTTTGAGTTCGAGTACCGTTTCTGGATCATTTGCGCGATCTATTTTGTCGCGTTCGCATTGTCGATCTTTGATCACACGCCATTCATCGTTGCGTTGCGGCATTTGATTGCTCCGAGCATTACTTCCCATACGACTGAAGCCGCTACCTTTGCGCGAATCGCAATTGGAATCGGAGCGCTGCTGGTTTTCGCCGGGGCGTCGCTGCGGACATGGGCGGCCGCATATCTGCACAGCGCGATCGTGCACGACGCGTCGCAACATTCCGAAGCGCTCGTTGCCGATGGACCATTCCGCCATACACGAAATCCACTTTATCTCGGGAACATTCCCATGGCCGCAGGAATCGGCGTGCTCGCGAGTCGCACGGGATTTGTTTTCCTCGTGCTCGCGAACTGGATTTTCGTCTATCGCCTGATCTTTCGGGAAGAAGAAGCGTTGCTTCGAACTCAGGGGGAATCGTACCGCGCTTACTTGAAAGCGGTGCCGCGATTCTGGCTTTCGCTCAAACCTAGCATCCCGGCGAGCGGGCGCGCGCCGCAATGGAAGCAGGCGTTTGCCGGTGAAAGTTTCGTCTGGATCTTTGGTCTCGCCGAATCGTTGATTGCGATCACGCTCAAGGCGCGCGTTGGGTTGATCGCGTTTCTTGTCGCGTTTTTCGCCTATCGAATTCCGCTGCGGTTAGTGCAGAAACGTCGAGCTCAGCGCCAGTGACGGAGCACTCGATGGCACGGAGTCGCCGCAGCATGTTCGGTTTTCGTCGCAATCAGTTCGCGCCGGCGCAGATGCGTGAGAGCGGTTTGGACGGCGCTCTTCGAAAGTCCCGTGGCATCGGCAAGGGCGCGCAAACTCGCCGGCACCGGCTTCCACTGGCCGCGCGCCGCTTGTCCGTAAAGGTGTAAATAAACAACGTAAGCGGCGGTCCTTTGATCGTGCCCGATTAAATCCCGCATCAGGACGTCGAGAACGTAATCATCAATGGGGATGGTTCGTTTAAACCGGGGCATTTCAGCAAAGTGAGCCGCGAGGACTGACCAGTGGCAACCAAAAACAGAGCGCCGATACCTTTAAAAGGACAGCAGTTTCTCGCGCAGGATCGCGGTCGCATCTGGACGCGAACGCGGCGAACGAATTAGTTTCGCCGCATCATGATCAAGCAAATCAAATTCGTCAGTATTCCCGTTGCCGATCAAAACCGCGCGCTCGATTTCTATACGGAGAAGCTCGGGTTTACGATTATCACCGATCAACCATTCGACGAGCATCAGCGCTGGATCGAGTTGCGCATCCCCAAAGCGGAGACGCGCGTGGTGCTGTTCACGCCGCAAGGGGATGAGAAACGGATCGGCTCATTCATGAACATGTCTTACACGTGTGATGACATTGACAAGACGTATGCCGAGCTGAAAAAGCGCGGCGTGGAATTCGAAGGTCCGCCGCAACAGCAGCCGTGGGGCACTTACGCGATGTTCAAAGACAGTGAAGGCAATCGGTTCGTTCTCTCGTCGGATTGAACCGACAGCGGTCAGGGCGGCTACTTCTTTTTCGTGTAATTAATCTCCATCGTCTTCCGTTCCTGGCCGCCTTGAGTTTCGTACCACTCGAGCATCATGTGGTCATTGTCAGTCAGCTTGAGGACTTCACGGATGGGCGTTTTCATCCCGGGGATGGGCTCGACTTCAGACGTATAGGTGAAAGTCTTGGTCGCGGAATCGTAGGTGCCTTCGGAGAGCTCGATGCCAGTGCCCATATTGTCGACCCAGGAACCGACGAATTTCTTTTTCACGTTGTCGTAGCCTTCAATGCCCTGGCCCTTAAAGGTGACGTCTTTCATTTTGCCGTTCGCACCCGGCATCTGCATTTTTCCGGTCACGTCCATGACACAGTAACGGCCGTCCATCATCGATTTTCGAGTGGCTGTCCCGCTCGATTCCTGCGGCGGTGCACTGGGATTTGGATTCATCCAGAATTTGATCTTGAAAGTCCAATTACCGTTCAGGCTGGCGAGGAGTTTGTGGTTCTCGTTCAACTTGGACATCTCGGCCAGCTGCTTCATCAGCTCGGCTTCGTTTGGCTGGCCGGTTGAAGCCGACGGAGAGCTTTCAGTTGTTGCGGCCGGAGTGGTTGTTTCCGGCGAAGAAGACGTTGTCGTCTTCGGTTGGTCTTCGGGCAAGCGCGTCTGCGCCGGTTGCATCGCTTTGTCCGTCTGATCTTTGGTCTCGTCTTGCGCGAAGATCGACATCGCGCTGAGCGCGATCAGTGCAAAGAAAGTACTGAGATGTTTCATACATCGATTCTGAACCGCCGCGACGCGAGTAGCAAGCCGCGATGAACCGATCGATGATCAGCGACTGCTGATCGCTTATTCGAGCGAGTTGAGGATGTGCGTGATCAAACCTGATGGGTCGATTCCGAACAGAAGCACAATCGCGGCGAGCGCGGCGACTACCGCAGTGACGAGTGACGAGTGACCCGCCTCGGCTGCGCTCCGGCGCGGCAGGCGAGTGACGAGCACTTCGTGGCGAGTCGCCGGCTCCTCAACAAACATGGCTTTAATCACCATCAAATAATAATAGAGCGAAACGAAGCTGCCGAAGAGCGCGACCGCGACGAGCCAGAGCAGGCCGTGATTTTCCCCCGCCCGAAGCGCGACGCTGAACAAGTAAAACTTGCCGAAGAACCCGGCGAGCGGCGGAATGCCTGCCAGTGACAACATGAAGATCGACATACAAGCTGCGGCCAGGGGCGAACGCGCGCGAAGACCAACAAAATTCGCCAGGTTATCGCCGCCGGTTTCGCGTCGCACAATTCCGACGACAGCGAATGCGCCGACGAGCGTGACGGCGTAGATCGTGGTGTAAAAAAGCGTCGCCGCGAACCCCTCGCGGCTGCCCGCGATGATCCCGAGCAGCGTGTAACCGCCGTGCGCGACAGCCGAATACGCGAGCAGACGCCGCACGTTGGTTTGCGCCAGCGCGACGAAGTTGCCCAGCAAGATCGACACTGCGGCGAGCACGGCGAGCACTGGCGACCAGCCGGCAACTAGCGCGTGCCAATCGGCGCTGCCTCGCAACGGCGCAAAACCGATGAGCACGATCTTTCCGAGCACGACGAACGACGCGACCTTCGACCCCGACGCGATAAACGCGGCGCTCGTCACCGGCGCGCCTTGATAGGCGTCGGGCGCCCAGAGATGAAATGGCGCCGCCGCGATTTTGAACGCGAAACCGATCAGCGTCATGACGATGCCGCCCGCGAGCAGCGGCTGCATTGGTTCGATGGCGAGCTTTTGCGCGATGAGCGCGAGCGACGTCGATCCGGACATTCCGTAAACCAGGCTAATGCCAAACAGCGTGAACGCGCTGGCGGTGCTGCCGAAAAGGAAATATTTCAGACCGGCTTCGGCCGAGAAGATGTCGATCTTATCGAAGCCCGTCAGGACGTAAAGCGAAAGGCCGAGCAGCTCGAGGCCGATAAAGATCATGAGCAGTTCTTCGCTGCCAACGAGCAACATCAGCCCGACGGTGGCGAGCAGGACGATGGCGAGGTATTCGCCGCGGTTGCGCAGAGCTTTTTCGCCCTCTGTCAGCGCGACTGTGACCAGCGCAAGAACGAGGCAAATGATTTTGAAGAGCGCATTGAGAGGCGAGATCACCAGCATCCCCGCGAAGACAGTCGCATTGCGCGGCAAGATGAAGATGACGGCGATCGCGAGCACGAGGCCAAGGCCTGCGACCATGGCGCACGCTGGTGTAGCGGCAGACGTGCCGCCTGCGCTGGCGCGCGGCTCTGCAGCCGACACGGGTGTCACCACAGTTCGGCGGCTTTGCATCAAGCCGATCGCGAGAATACCAAGCGCGGTAAGGACCACGATCGCTTCGGGCGACACGAGTCTGAGTAACTGGAGGTAACTCATTTCAAAAAGCGCATCGCTTCCACGGCCGGAATGATTCGATCGAGCAAAACTTTCGGATAAACGCCGATGGCGAATGTTGCGAACATAAGCAGGAACGCGCCGCATTTTTCCGCGAGCGTGATCGGTTGAAAGCCTTCAGAATGGGACGAGACAGCGCTCGTCCCTCCAGCGTCCGCAAAGAACGACTGCTTTAGAGCGCGTAAGGTGAACGCAGCGACAAGGACCATGCCTGCTCCGGTAATCCAGACGACCACCGGGAAACTTTTCCACGCGCCAATGAGAATGGTGATTTCGGCGGCGAAGCCGCTGAACCCGGGAATGCCCATGGACGCAGCCGAGGCGATCACGAATGTGAACGCGGCAAAGGGCAATGCGCGGTTCAGTTGCAAGATCGACAATTGATCGAGCTCGCGCGTATGAGTGCGGCGATAAATCATCCGGCCGGCGACGGCGAAGAGCAGGGCCGCGATCACGCCGTGCGAAAACATTTGCAGCACCGCCCCCGAGACGCCGAGTGCATTTGCGGTGGCGAGGCCTAATAACACAAAACCCATGTGGCTGACGCTGGAGTAACCGATGACAAATTTGAGATCGCTTTGGCGAAGCGCGACCGCGGCAGCGTAAATAATTCCGATCACGGCGAGGACGGCGACGGCGTTGCGCCACAGTTGAAAACCATCGGGAAAAATGTTCATCGCCACGCGTAGGCCGGCGTAGGACCCGAGTTTCATCACGATGCCGGCAAGTAACATCGAGCCGGCAGTCGGCGCGGCCACGTGGCCGGTCGGCGCCCATGTGTGCAGGGGCCACATACCGGCGAGCACGGCGAATCCGAGAAACAAAACCGGAAACGCCCATGCTTGCAGCTGTGGCGAAAATTGAAACTGCGAGAGCTGATTCAAATCGAGTGAACCGGCACTCACGTAAGCCGCCAGGATCCCGAGGAACGCAAGCATGCCGCCGAAAAACGAATACAGGGTGAGCTTCATCGCGCCGTATTCCTTGTTCGTGGAGCCCCAGATCGCGATCAGGAAATATTTCGGCACGATCACCAACTCGTAGAAGAGGAAGAGCAGAAAGAGATCGGCGCTCAGGAACACGCCATACGAGC
>DATDFJ010000137.1:0-3007 GCA_036522675.1 Chthoniobacterales bacterium
TCGCGACCTTTCTGCTCATGGATTACGCCTATTGGTGGTGGCACTGGGCCAATCACATGGTGCCGTTCTTCTGGCGTTTTCACAATGTTCATCATACCGATCTCGACCTCGACGTGAGCACGGCGGCCCGGTTTCATTTCGGTGAGATGTTTTTCTCGACGGGGTTCCTCTCCCTCGCGGTGACGCTCTTCGGTATCGGGCCGGTTCTTCTGGTTATTTTCTTCGTCGCGTTCGAAGCGGCGACACTCTTTCACCATTCCAACTGGCGATTGCCGATCGCGTTGGAGCGACTTTTGAACTTCGTCGTCGTGACGCCGCGGATGCACGGGATCCATCATTCCATCGTGCAGCGAGAAACCAATTCAAACTGGGGGACGATCTTTTGCTGGTGGGACAAACTCCATCGCACTTTGCGGCGCGACGTACCCCAGGACGCGATCACGATTGGCGTGGCCGCGTACCGCGAAGAACATGAGCTCACCCTGGGCAAACTCCTTTCGCTTCCGTTTCGCGAGCAGCGCCCGTGGCGCTTGCCGAGCGGCCAGACGCCGGACCGCGCCGCTCAGCCGGCCGACGAGCTGGCCGAATGATCGGCGGTTTGCTGCGGCAAACGTTTGATCAAATTCGCGTAACCGTTTTGGGTAAGTTCTTTCGCTGCCCGTTTCATGTACCAATCCGGCGCTTCAACGCCAAGGCCGTTCACGAAGCGGTTGATGAAATTGAAAAGAGAACAAACTGCAACTGCGTCGTGTAACGCGCGATCGTCCCAACCAGCGGCAAAGACGGCCGCGATATCGGCAGCATTCACGTGGCCCGGTGACACGGTGAGCTTGTGCGCCAGCTGCAAGATCGGTCTCATCCGATCGTCAGCATCGCTCGCTTGCTTACTGGACAAGAGGTTTTCCACAAGCTGAGAATTTGCGCCGAGCAGCACCGCAGCGTCGGCGTGAATGGTGCGACAGTAATTGCAATTGTTTAACGCCGAGACGTAGGCAGCGATCACTTCGCGTTCACCGGCGCTTAAGGGCGATTCGCCGCGCAGCACCACTTCGAGATACTCCAGCAGCGGGCGCGCCGAAGTCGGGAACGCCTGGAAAATGTGCAGGAGCGCCGCTTCCGGCGGCAGCGATTTGAGAAACGACATTGCCCGACGGTTGCCGGATTTTGGATGGCGTCAATTTTCAAGAGGCGTGCGAATGACGCAGTCTGCCGATTAGCGGCTGGCTTCTTCAGTCACTTGTGAAATTATTCCCCGAATGAATCGGTTTGCCGAGCGACTCACCGCGGTCGGCTTGGAACTACGCCGCAGCGTTCCCGAGATTCTGCAAGTGAATGTCGGCAAGCTGTGCAACCTGACTTGCGTGCACTGTCACGTGAACGCCGGGCCGAAGCGCAGGGAGATCATGACGCGCGCGACAATCGATCGCGTAATCGATTGGCTGGCCAAGACCGAAATTCCGATTGTCGATCTTACCGGCGGCGCGCCCGAAATGATTCCGGATTTTCGCTACTTCATCGGCCGCGTGAAAAGACTCGAGCCGCGGCGGCACGTGATCGATCGGTGTAACCTGACAATTTTGCTCGAGCCGGGTTACGAAGACCTGGCGGTATTTCTGGCAAGACACAAAGTCGAGGTCATCGCCTCAATGCCGTGTTATTCGCCGGAAAACGTAAACGCGCAACGCGGCGACGGCGTGTTCGATGGCAGCATTAAGGCGCTGCAGCTTTTGAATTCGATTGGCTACGGAGTGGATGTCGATCTTCCGTTGCATCTGGTTTACAACCCGGTGGGCGCATTCTTGCCCGGGCCGCAAGCGGAGCTCGAAACCGATTACAAACGCGAGCTCTTCGCTCACTTCGGGATCGTTTTTAACAAGCTTTACACGATCACCAATCTGCCGATCGGGCGTTTTGCCGCCTGGCTGCGCCACAGCAATAAACTGGATGAATATATGGAACTGCTGATCGAGGCGTTTAACCCCGCGACGATCGACGGCCTGATGTGCCGCAACACGATAAGCGTAGGCTGGCGCGGCGAAGTTTACGATTGCGATTTCAACCAACAGCTCGGGATGCAGTGGCGCGACAATGGCGAGCGGTTGTTCCTCTGGCATATCGACCCAGACAAGATCGACAATCGCCCAATCATGACCGGCAATCACTGCTTCGGCTGCACCGCCGGCGCCGGTTCGAGCTGCGGCGGCGCATTGCTGTAGCCGTCGTCCTGTGGGCGACGCGACGCGCATGTGTCTATCGCACCAACGTGGCGCTTCGCATAGCGAAGCGGCTACAGAGCCTTCGTTACGACGATGACGTGCGCAGCAAACGGAACCGCGAAGCCATCGTCTCTCGCATACGATTTAACTCCCCGCTCGATCGCCTGCTGGATTGCGTCCAGTCGCTCGGGCGATTGCCGCTTCAGCACTCCCGCGGTGCGCACGCCCGCTTCATGCTCGGCATCGAAAAGAAATCGCGGTGTTGCAAGGTTCCATTCCGCGAGGCGCGTTTGAAAAATTAGGGTGTCGCCATCGAATCCGCTTTCCTGCAACGTTTTTCGGCATTCCTGCTTTTCCGCATACAAAAACTTCGACGGCCCTTCCGGAACATCGACATCGAGATCGCCATAAGCCTCGACCGCATCGTTTACAATTTTGCCGCCAGGATTTTCGTGCGGCTCCGCCCAGATGGTGAAGCCAAACTTGCCGCCGGCTCGTAACACCCGGCACGCTTCGGCACAGGCTTGATCCGGTTGTGAAAGGTGAAGTAACCCGAAATTCATCAACACGCGATCGAAAGTCGCGTTGGCAAACGGAAGTTTCTGCGCATCCCCTTCGGCGAAATCAACTCCCGGAAATAGCCGGGTCGCAATGGCGATCATTTTAGTGGAGAAATCGATTCCCGTTGGAATCGCCCCGCGTTCGCGGACGGCGGCCGAGACGTAGCCTGGGCCGCAACAAACATCCAGAATCTGCATTCCGGGTGCGATTTGAGTAGCCTCAAGCAAATG
>DATDFJ010000138.1:0-3400 GCA_036522675.1 Chthoniobacterales bacterium
ACAACGAAAGCCGTTGCCCTGCGCATAAGGAGTGCCGATCGTGATGACCACGCGCGTGCGCTCACCCGACGGCGTGACGCCATCAAGAGTTCGAGTCGCGACAATCTTGCTTTCATCGAGTGGCGTCATTAGACCTAACGAGACCAAGCTCAGCCACCGCTGGCGAGAGCGAGGCTGGATTGGAATGAATATGTTTTAGTGATCATAACGTGAAGCTGTACGTCGGCCAGCGGTTGGCTGGAGCGATTGGTTAGGTCTGTCGCCAGGATTCACCACGAAGCAACCCCATCCGTCCGGCGCACCACCAACAGATTCGGCTCTGCTGCCGAGATCATGCTCAAGGGCTGTGATATCACCGTGCGTTGGCACCATGTGACGAGTCACAATAGTCTGCCACATGTTTTGCTCCTCATAGCGAGAAATGCAGACCTCGAACTGTGGCTCGTGCACCAGCTCTGCAAACGCAATCGCCTGTTGGCGCTCTGAAAACGCAAACGCGAAATTGATGTTGCGCGGCTGCTCCAGCGTGTCGCCACGCTCGTGGAGCTGGCGCAGAATGTTTCCGTTGTCATCGGCGGGAAAGTCCAACGGCGCGTTCATAGACCTAACGAGATGTATATTGATTTATTCCGTAATTTAAAACGGAATAATTCCGTCTAATCCACTTGCGCGGCTTGAGCGGGGTCGGTAAAAACGGAGTCATGTCCAGCGTTTTAGCTCCAACCGATCCAACGAGCAAGCCGAAAGGAAAATTGCTCGATCAAGTGCGCGATGTCATGCGCCTGAAGCACTACAGCCTGCGCACGGAACGCACTTACTGCGACTGGATCGAGCGTTTCATTCGCTTTCATGGACTACGGCATCCGGAAGAGATGGCCGAGGTGGAAGTGGGCGAATTCCTCACCGCGCTGGCGCGCGACCGAAACGTGTCGGCCGCGACGCAAAACCAGGCGCTGAGTGCATTGCTCTTTCTTTACAGACAGGTGCTTCAGCAAGAAATCGGCTGGCTGGAAAAAGTGGAGCGAGCGAAGAAGCCGGCGCGTTTGCCAGTGGTCTTGACCGGTGACGAAGTGCGCAAGGTTCTCTCCCAACTGCATGGAACGGCGCGGGTGATGGCGAGTTTGCTTTACGGCAGTGGCCTGCGGCTGATGGAGTGTGTGCGTTTGCGGGTCAAAGATATCGATTTCGCCTATGCGCACGTTACCGTCCGCGAGACGAAGAGCGGGCGCGACCGCATCACGATGCTACCGGTACAGGTGGCCGAACCGTTAAAGCGCCATTTGGACCGGATCAAAGCGCAGCATGTCCAGGATCTGGCGGATGGTTTCGGCGAAGTCTGGTTACCGGATGCGCTGGAACGAAAATATCCCAACGCGGCGCGGGAATGGGGCTGGCAATATGCGTTTCCGTCGACGCGCCTTTCCATCGATCCGCGCTCGGGGGCCAAGCGCCGGCATCACATCGACGAAACGGCACTGCAGCAGGCGGTGAAAAAAGCAGTACGTGCCGCTGGGATAGACAAGCCGGCAAGTTGTCACACGTTGCGACATTCGTTTGCCACGCATCTGCTCGAGCGTGGGCACGACATCCGCACAGTGCAGGAATTGTTAGGTCACAAGGACGTGAGCACCACGATGATCTACACGCATGTGCTCAACAGACCGGGGATCGGTGTCAAAAGTCCCCTGGACTGAACCAGTCGCCCGCGACAAGCGTCAATTTTCGATTGTCGATCTTACGGCCGGGCGTACGTTTTGGGCGCGGGGGAGGGGAGCCTTTCCGGAAAGCGACAAGCTGGAGGCTTGTCGACCGAGTCAGGCGAGATGCCTGACTTCCGAACGGAGGATTTATTTTATGAGCACTGCTGTTGTTGAAGAGAAGAAGGTTGGGCTGAATCAGCTGGAGCAGCTGAAGAAGTTTACCAAAGTAGTGGCCGATACGGCCGATTTTGAATCGGTGCGGCAATTTAAGCCGCAGGACGCGACGACGAACCCGAGTCTGGTTTATGCCGCTACGCAAAAGGAGCAGTATGGTCATCTGCTCGAAGAAGTATTGACCAACCGGAAGAAATCGGGGTTGAGCGGACACGAGCAGATTGAAGACATCTGCGATCATCTCCTAGTCCAATTCGGCACCGACATTTTGGAAATTGTGCCGGGACGGGTTTCGACCGAGACGGACGCGCGGTTGTCGTACGATGTCCAAGGTTCGATCAAGAAAGCGCGGCAGCTGATCAAACTTTACGAGGAGAAAAAAATCCCGCGCGAGCGCGTGTTAATCAAAATCGCGTCAACCTGGGAGGGCTTGAATGCCGCCGAGCAACTGCAAAAGGAAGGAATTTTCTGCAATTTGACGTTGATGTTTTCGCTGCCGCAGGCCGTGCGCGCGGCCGAGGCGAAGGTGCAACTGATCTCGCCATTCGTCGGCCGGATTTACGATTGGTACAAAAAAGAGATGAAACGCGATTACAGCGGTCCGGAGGATCCGGGCGTGCAATCGGTCACTGAGATTTACAATTACTACAAAAAGTTCGGCATCCCGACCGAGGTAATGGGCGCGAGTTTCCGTAACACCGGTCAGATCCGCGAGCTGGCCGGTTGCGATTGTCTGACCATCAGTCCCGAGTTGATGCAGGAACTTTCCGAATCGACTGAGCCGCTTGAGCGCAAACTCAACCCTGAGAAAGCCGACTCGGCCAAGATCGACAAGCTGGAGCTGGACGAGAAAAAATTCCGCTGGCTGCTGAACGATAACGCGATGGCCTACGAAAAAACGGGCGAGGGGATCCGTAAATTTGCCGCGGACGTGGTGAAGCTGGAAAAATTGGTCGCCAGCAAATTGTAAATTTCTAAGGAAAGCAGAAACGCAGGAAGCAGCGTGAGGCTGCACCCATTTATGATTTGCCGTTTGCTGCCAGTCCGGCTCGGACTTCCTGAGTTCCTGAGAGATTCGTGTTCAACGTCGTTTTAGTTGAGCCGGAGATTCCGCCGAACACGGGGAACGTGGGAAGGCTCTGTCTGGCCACGGGGTCGGTGCTGCATTTGGTAAAGCCGCTTGGGTTTTCGATCGATGATCGACAACTCAAACGGGCGGGGCTGGATTATTGGGACGAAGTGGACCTGCGGACATGGGATTCGTTTGCTGAATTGCAGCGCGACCAGCCTGAAAACGCGCGCTACTTCTTTGTCACCACCAAGTCGCGGCGGCGTTACTACGAAGTGGACTTTGCGCGTAATGATTTCCTGGTGTTCGGCCGAGAGACAAAGGGTCTGCCCGAGTCATTGCTGCACGCCAATCGCGAGAATTGCATCACCATCCCAATGCTGGGCACGCGCAGCCTCAATCTCGCAACTGCCGTCGCGATTGTGCTTTTTGAGGCAGTTCGTCAGCAACGAGTGAA
>DATDFJ010000139.1:0-3225 GCA_036522675.1 Chthoniobacterales bacterium
GCGTGTAAAATTTTCCGGCCAAATTCGGAAGACATGGGAGCAAAACCCTTTGATCCCACCGGACAAATACAACGCGATCGTGCGACTGCTCACGTTTTTCGGCGAGCAACTCTCCGCGCTCGCCAATCAACTCGTGCTCGAGCAACAGAACGCCGAGCCGCCGCTCGTGCAAAAAGCGCGCGAGTACATCGACAAACACAAAGGCGAGCCGCTCTCGCTCGCCGATGTAGCCAGGGCCGCCGGGGCGAGTGTGTTTCACTTCTGCAAAGTCTTCCACCGCAGCACAGGTCTCACTTTCACCGACTACGTCGCCCGCGTTCGCCTCGAAGACGCCCGCGCCCGTTTACTCAATCCAAACCTGCGCATCAGCGAGATCGCCTATGACGTCGGGTTTCAGTCGCTCACCCAATTCAATCGCAGCTTCAAACGCATCTTCGGCCAGTCGCCCACCGAGTTTCGCACCCAACTCGGTTCCGGCAAACACCACGGTAAAGCGGCGTAGCGAACGATCGTGCCCAAGCAGTTAAGCCGTCGCACCTCCC
The DNA here is from genome assembly GCA_036522675.1 of Chthoniobacterales bacterium. GTDB lineage: Bacteria > Verrucomicrobiota > Verrucomicrobiia > Chthoniobacterales > UBA10450 > AV17. Next base: position 543 of record DATDFJ010000139.1, read on the forward strand.
GGCGACGGCAATAAACGCGTGTTTTTGCCAACGCACGCGAAGCAAACGTCTGTGGGCGGCTTCATCTTTACGGCATGAAAACGACGGTATCGCACGGGCAGTCGAAGAACTATGCTCAACAAATCACCTGGCTCGCGATTGCCTACGCGGTCGTCCTCCCCCTAGTGTTGTATCCTGGTTTTCACGAGGGCTTCGCGTTCAGGCTGATGTCTTGGAACGCCCTGCCGCCGACAGTTGCACTGGTCCTGATCATCACCGCCCTTGGCAAATCCACTCGACGCGTGATCGCGTCGGCGCTCTTTGGAGTAATCAGCGTGGTCGTCAGCCTGTACTTCGCCCTTATCTGGTTTCTTACTCCCTTGGACACCGACCCGCATTCTTCAACCACGATTTTAGTGTTTATTTACGCGCCATTGTTTTCATTGTTGGGAGCGACAGTCGTCGCCGTGGTCGCATGGTTTGCGATTCCAGTTCGGTCTACATGAGGCGGTGCCTTTCGCGGCTCGCGCAATCACGCAATAACCGTAGCCCATTCAGCACGACGAGAACGGTGCTGCCTTCATGCCCGATCACGCCGGCGGTGAGATTGCGCGCGTTGATTCCCGCTTGCTCCGCGACCAGCGCCGCTGGGCCTCAGCGATTCGACGATGTCGTGCGGCACCTCGATGTAAACGGGGCGTTTCTGGCGCAAACACGCTTCGACGCAGCGAACGATCTCGGACGCGGCGCGGTGCTCATCGACCAAGACCGTGCTCGCGACCGTGACTGTCATAGATTCGCCGCTGCGTTTCGAAGGTTTTCACCTTGTGATGGAGGAGCGGATCCTTTTTCGCGGTCTTTGCGCCCCGGTGCGCCGCTCACGACCACACGGCGATTGCGTTCAGCACGTTCGGGCCACCGACGCAATAGGTAACGCAGACGAGGCCGATTCCGTTGATGCGCGCATTGGCGTCGGCCGCGGATCCGGCTGCCGGCTCATGCGTGACGGGACACTTTGGATTTTCGATCTCCAACCAGGAAAATGTCGGCAACGCAAAGTCGCCGGGCAGCCCGAAACTGTGCCGCACTCCGCGGCGGTAAAGATATTCAAACAGGAACCGGCGCGAGCGGGATCGTCGGCGGAAACGACGCCGCCGAAGAAACGTCTCGAATTTTCGCCAAGCTCGGCGTGGACAAATCAGTCGGCAATCTCATCCAGGTCTGTCCCGTCGGAATTCTCTGTAACTGTGCTTTGCTGTTACCATTCCGGCTGTCGCAGGCAGCCAATCACGATCACTGCATAAAGTGCGACGACCGCTACGACGCCAATTGTGATCAGGTATTCCATGGTTCGTCTCCTTTTTGATTAGGGTATACAGCCGGGAATTTCCTGGCTCCGCTTCGATTGGCTTTTGCTTTGCAAAACTTGCCAGCTCAAAAAGCGCTGCATTTTCCCGCACGCGCAATTTCAGCCGAGCAATTGGCAAGCGCCGCAGAGTGTGACGTGAAACGACCGGCTATTCGTGTGGTGGAGGTCGAAGAGGATGACACCGCCCGATCAATTCAAGCCCGCCATCGAGAACGGCGGCCGCGCCGAGCCGGTCGAGATTTGGAAGGCGCGCAAATTCATCGAGGAACATTCGGCCGAAGAACTGTCGCTGAGCAAAGTGGCGAAGGCCACGAACATCAGCCCGAATTACCTGAGCGAAAAATTCAAGGAAGTCACCGGGATCAACTTTGTCGACTACATCAATCGCATCCGGTTCGAGAGAGCCTGCCGCCTCCTGCAAGATGTCGATGTTCGCGTCAGCGAAATTGCGTTTGCGGTCGGATTCCAGTCACTCTCGCAATTCAATCGCGTTTTTAAGAAGCTTTCCGGCAAGTCGCCGAGCTACTATCGCGCCGCTGAATCGCGCCGAAGAGTCGGTGAAACGCTGTCGGAAAAAACCCGAAGAAATGCGTAGTCAGGTTTTCGGGTCTCCGGCCATACTGCGCCATCGTGTGGCATTCGAGGTTAACTCGATGGGTCCACGGTAAGCGCGAAAAGTTGTTTTGGGCGATCGGGGCGGCAGCCGCGCTCACCGTCATCCTGCTATCCTGCAGCACGCTCGAGACCGACCGCGCAATCCTTGCGCCGCCAAGTATTCCCGGCGCGGAGTTTGTCGGCTCGGAAGAATGCGCGACGTGTCACGAGGACATCACGAAAAACTTCCGCACCGCAACGCACGCGCGATTAAAAGCGCCGGGAGATAACGCAAAGAATGCGGGCTGCGAATCGTGTCATGGCCCGGGTAGTCTGCACGTGAAGAGCGGCGGCGCGCCCCACACCATCGTCAATCCGCGCCGTTCACCTGAGACCTGTTTCCAATGTCACCTCGAAGTGCGCGCGCAATTTCAATTGCCGCATCGCCATCCCGTGCTCGAAGGCAAGATGAGCTGCGCGGATTGCCACAACCCGCACGTCGGCATGGCGGTCAAAGGGGGTGCCACCAACGTGCAACAGTCATTGCGTGGCGGCGGGATGGGTTTTCTGACCCAGAACGAAACCTGTTTCCAATGTCATACCGCCCAGCGCGGCCCGTTCGTGTACGAGCATGAAGCATTGCGCCAGGGGTGCGTCGTTTGCCATTCGCCGCACGGTTCCGTCAATCAGCGAATGCTCAACGAGCGAAACCAGACGCTTTGTTTGAAATGCCATTTCCAG
>DATDFJ010000140.1:0-9689 GCA_036522675.1 Chthoniobacterales bacterium
GGAACAATTCGCAAAGGAAAATTTCAGAGCAAAGAATTCAATTCGGCTTTCGCCTGCGAGCACAAAGCTCGAGCAGGCAAAGAAATGGTTTGAAAAAGCCGGTGGCGATCTCGACGGCATTATCGCGAAACGACTCGACGCACCCTACGCCTCGGGCGAGCGCACGGCCACGGTGAAAGTGAAACAGATCCGCAGCGCCGATTGCGTCATCGGCGGGTTTCGTTACGCGAGCGGCGCAAAGATTCTCGGGTCGCTGTTGCTCGGTCTCTACGCCGACGATGGCCTGCTTCATCACGTCGGATTTACCTCCGCCTTTAAGAGTGACGAGCGCCGCGCGCTCACGAAAAAATTTGAAGCAATGCGTAAACCGCCCGGATTCACCGGCAACGCGCCGGGCGGCCCGAGCCGGTGGAGCACCGAACGCACCGGAGAATGGGAACCGGTCGAGGCAAAAATCGTGGTCGAAGTCGCCTACGATCATTTCACCGGCGGACGTTTTCGCCACGGCACGAAAATTTTGCGCTGGCGCAAGGACAAGGCCCCGAAGCAATGCACGTTCGACCAAGTCGCCGGGCGCGAAGGAAAATCCCTCGCCCTGCTGTGATTCTCTTGTGGCGGCGACGCCTCGTCGCCGAATGCAAAACGCGGCGGGGGCGCCGCGTCTACGTTATTCCGAGTTCAGCTCGAAACTGATCTTCACGTCGTAATGTTCGCCGTTGCCAAGTCCGTCAGGGAGCGGTTCAACTTGGGTGATGCGTTTTGCGGCCGCGGCAACCGATTGATCGAGCTCGGCGTCGCCTGATGGTCGCACGATCTCGAAATTCGATACGCGCCCGTCTTTTTCGATCCGAATCTTGACCAGTACCGAATTTGTTTTCCCGGGCGCGCGGGTCGGCTGCGCCCATTCGCTGTAAAAGCGGTCGTGCAACATACTGCCGTACCAACCGAACTGCGATTCGCTCCCGCCGCCACCGGCGTGATCGCCGCCCGATGGCGTGCTGCCAGTTTCTGCCGACGCGGCCGGTATCATCTTCTCTTCCGCTTTCTCAATCGGCTTGCCTTTCGAAGCCGGCGAGGCTTTTGCGATGACAAATTTCTTGGCCGATGATTTCGGTTTCGGCGTGCTGGTTGGCGTCGGTCGCGGTTTTGGTTTTCGCGGCGTGGGAGTGACTTTAACTTTCGGCGCGGCCGTTGGTTTGCGTGAAGATGTCGATCTTGGCGAGGGCGTCGGAACCGGCAGTTGAATTTCGCTTCTGATCGAAACCGGAAGCGGCTGCTCATCCTGCGGCTCTGGTTCGGTCACCGGCTCGACTTTCGATTCGAGTTTAGCGACCGGCCTGTTCGCTGGCGGCGCGGGGTTGGTCTTCGACGACGGAACTGCATCGTCGCCGGCAGCGTTCAGCCAGACGACGCGCGACGGCTTTGCGGCGGCAGCCTCGCGGCTCCAGCGGGTTAAGCCCGTGATTAACGCGACGTGGGCAACGCCGATCAGGGTCAGGTTGCGCCAGAAGCGCAGATTCATTTACTTTGCCTCACCGCGCGTTGCGATTCCAACCTTGGTGATACCGGCGTGCTGCAACGCGTCCATCAAAGTGACCAATTTTTGCACCGACAACTCGCGATCGGGTCGAATGATAACTGCGACATCGGGATTGGCGCGTTTCGCTTCGCTCAGTCGCGCGCTCAGGCCGGCAAGATCGAGAACTTGATTGTTCAGCTTGATCACGTCGCTCCGATCGATCGAGACTGTCTGAAGCTGCGCGGAGTTGATTGGCGGATTGCGTTCGGCGCTGGACGGGATCACCAGGCTCATGCTGTTCTCGAGCAATGGCGTCGTAATCATGAAAATGATAAGCAACACGAAGGCGAGATCGAGCAACGGCGTGATGTTGATCTCGCTGAGCGTGGAAAGGCTTTGCCGCTGCGAATAGCGCCTCATTTTGGCTTGTCATTCCGAGCGCAGCGCAGCGCAGTCGAGGAATCTCTTACTCGTTCCTTGGTCTGCTGCTCCACAAAACAATGAGAGATGTCTCGACTTTGCTCGACATGACAAGAACGCGAATAGCGTCTCATCGCGAATACGCCTCGTCGCCCGCCTGCGCCAGGGCTCCGGCGGGGAAGCGCGCTCCATGCTCGACAAACTTGTGCTCGAGATCCGAGGCCAGTTCGGCCGCGAAATTCTCCATCTCGACGATCATCCCGCGGATCCGGGTGAGCAGAAAATTGTAACCGAACATTGCCGGGATCGCGACGCACAGCGCCGTCACCGTGGTAATGAGCGCACCGGAAACGCCAGGGGCCATCGCGGCGAGATTCGGCGCGCCGGCTTCAGCCACGCCGGTGAACGCGTCCATCACGCCCCAGACCGTGCCGAGCAATCCAAGAAAGGGCGAACCGCTCACCGCGGTGGCGAGCAAGATCATTTGCGACTCGAGCGCGAGCGCGGTTTCGCCCACGGCGCGCTCCATCGCGGCCGTGACCGCGCCCATTTGCGCCGGCGAAATTTTGTCGGCGATCTCGAGCCGCGCCCGAAAAGTGTCGTCCACTTCCGGCGAGCCGAGCAGGTGAAACGCCATCTCGTGACAGCCAGCGATATAGACATTGAAATTCGGTGAACCGGGAAAGCGCGCGTTGTTCTCGAACAAGCGCAATGGTTGTCGATCTTGCCGGAATGCGGCGAGAAAACGCGCGTTTTGTTTCCGCGCGAACTGAATCAAGCGCAGCTTGGTCAGCATGACTGACCAGCTGAAGATCGAAGCGACGGCAAGAAGAAACAGAACCAACTTGCCGGCAATGGTCGCATGCTCAAAGGCAAAGAGCAGACCGCCGGCGGCCAATAAACCTAAGGGGAACATTTGCGCCTATCGCAAGTAATAACGCGCTTTGGCGGAATCTCCACCTCAAACAAGCACGAAATCCAAACCCCAAGCACCAGAGAAATCCCAATCACCAACTGGAATCGTGGCAAATTGATTATTGGAGCTTGGAGCTTCTCTGGGCTTTGGGGTTTGGGATTTGGTGCTTCGGAAGTGTCGGCCGCATTTTCGCTGCGGTCACGAACGCAACGCCGATCGCGATCAGGAAGAGCGAGAAGAATTGCCCGCGCGTGACTCCGGCGATCAAGCTCGCGTCCGGTTCACGAAAATTTTCAATCGCGATCCGAAAAATGGCGTAGCCGATGAAAAACAGCCCGGTCAACACGCCGTTTGGCTGACGTATGCACGTGCGGACGAACCACAGGATCGCGAACAAAACGATGCCTTCGAAGAAGGCTTCGTAGAGCTGCGACGGATGCCGCGGCGTCAGGATGGAGCGCAACGCGTCTTTCACCTGCCCGTTGTGGCCCACCGCCGCAATGATCGCATCAGTCGAGGTCAGCGACGGATCGATCTCGCTGCAGGTCGCGATCGCGCGACCGGCTTCATTCGGATAATCGAGCAATTCTTTCGGGAATTGCATCGCCCAGCTGACATTCGTGGCGCGGCCGAAGAGCTCACCGTTGATGAAATTTGCGCAGCGCCCGAAAAACAAACCCAGCGGCGCTGTGACGACGAGGTTGTCGCCCAGATTGAACCACGAAATTTTCTGCCGGCGCGCATAATAAAACGTAAAGGCGAGCACCCCGAGCATGCCGCCGTGGCTCGACATGCCTCCTTCCCAGACACGCAAGATCGACAATGGCTCGCGCAACATGTCCGGTTTGTAGAAGAAAACGTAACCGAGCCGCCCGCCGAGAAGGACACCGAACAGTGCGGCGCCGGTGATGAAGTCCCCGACTTTTGCGAGCGGCAAATCGGAATAGCCGCGCCGCGCCAATACGCGAAAGAGCAGGTAGCTCGAGGCGAACGCCAGCACGTAAGCGAGCCCGTACCAACGCGGCCCGACGTTGTCCCACAATCGAAAAATCAGCGGGCTGAGATCGTGGACGTAGTAAGCGAACATTCGGGTGGGATTTTCAATGTCATTCCGAGCGAAGTCGAGGAATCCCGCCGCGGAGCCCAGTGGTAATTCCACGGGATCCTTCGACTCCGCTTCGCTTCGCTCAGGATGACAGCGCTTTTGCTGCGTGCGACGGATTCAAAACACGCCGTAAAAACGGCGCAGTGCGGCTGGTTTTATTTTTCGCGATTTGCTCCGGTGTTCCAACGGCGACGACTTTCCCGCCGTTCTCGCCCGCTTCGGGGCCAAGATCGACAACATAATCGGCCTCGGCGATGACGCTGAGATTGTGCTCGATCACGATGACGGTGTTGCCTTCATCGACGAGACCGTGCAGCACGTTGAGCAACAGCTCGATATCGGCCATGTGCAAACCGATCGTCGGCTCCTCCAGCAGATACAGTGTCGAGCCAGGCTTGCGCATCTTTCGAATCCGCTCGTTCTCGGCTCGACCAACGCCGCGTTTCAATTGCGTGACCAGTTTCAACCGTTGCGCTTCGCCGCCACTCAAGGTCGGACTTGGCTGGCCGAGTTTGAGATAACCGAGCCCGGTCTGATTCAATAACGCGAGCGGCCGCGCGATTTTTGGGTGCGCGGCAAAAAATTCGGCCGCTTCCTCGATCGTCAGCTCCATCACGTCGCCGATCGATTTTTCGTTGTAGAGAACTTCGAGCGTCTGCGGGTTGTAGCGTTTGCCGCCGCAATCTTCGCAGGGCACGAGCGTGTCGGGCAGAAAGTTCATCTCCAGCTTGACCACGCCCTGCCCTTTGCACGTCTCGCAGCGGCCCCCCTCGGCGTTGAACGAGAACCGGCTCGCCGAATAACCGCGCACGCGCGAGACGGGAAGTTGCGCATACAAATGCCGGATCTCGTCGAAAACTTTTACATACGTGGCGGGCGTTGAGCGCGAGGTCTTGCCGATCGGCGACTGATCGACTTCGTAAACCGCGGTGATTTCTTCGGTGCCGCTGACCAGCTTGAATAAATGGCCATTGCCGCTGCGCTTTCGGTTTTGCAGTTGCTCGACGACCGCCGGCAACAGCACGTCATGCATCAACGTCGATTTGCCCGAGCCGGAAATGCCGGTGATCACCGACAAACGGGCGACGGGAAAGCGCACGTCGATGTTTTTCAGATTGTTCGCGGCGGCGCCGTGGATCTCGATCCAATTTTCCACCGTGCGCGGCGAGCGTCGCGATGCTCGCGTCGGATGACGAAGCGGTTTCTTTAAACAGCGGCCGGTCTCGGAATTTTTCGCGCGCTCGATCTCGCGCAATGTTCCGAGCGCGACCACGTCGCCGCCGTGAACGCCGGCGCGCGGGCCAAGATCGACAATGTGATCGGCGCGCCGCATCGTTTCTTCGTCGTGCTCGACCACGACGAGCGAATTTCCTTTCTCCCGTAGCGCTTCGAGCGTGTCGAGCAGGCGCAGATTATCGCGCGCGTGCAGACCGATGGTCGGCTCATCGAGCACGTAAAGGACGCCGCGCAAATTCGAGCCGAGCTGCGCCGCGAGGCGGATCCGCTGCGATTCGCCGCCGCTCAATGTTTTCGCCGACCGGCCAAGCGCGAGATAACCAAGGCCGACCTGTTCCATGAAGCGCAGCCGCTGCTGAATCTCGGGAATGAGATCGCGGGCGATCGTTTGCCGCGTGCCGCTGAACTTCAACTTGTCGATCTTCTTCGCCGCGTCGCTAGCGGCCAGGTTCGTAAACTGATCGATCGTCCAGCCGTGCACGCGCACGTGACGCGCAACGGCATTGATGCGTGAGCCGTGGCAGGCCGGGCATTCGCGGGCTTCCGTCGACTCGATCCATTCCGATTCGCGTTCGGCCAGCAGTTCGTTTTCCAGAACGGAATGAGCATCGGCATCCGCGCCGGTCTGCAATTCCTGGTCCCAGATTTCGCCGAATCCACCGCATTCCTCACATTGCCCGTGCGGCGAGTTGAACGAGAACAGACGCGGATCGAGCTCTTCGAATGCGCGGCCGCAGTTCGGACAGCTCATCTCCGTGCTCACGATGGTGAGGCGGTTTTTCGAATCGAGCAGGTGTGCGGTGCCGCGACCGATCTCGAGCGCGCGCTGCGCGAGGTTGCGCGCGTTTCCGATTTGCTTCGCGTCGATGACGCCGGCGACCACCGAAATCGTGTGCTCTTTGAATCGTTCCAGTCGTCGAAACTGCGCAATCGGGACGAGTTGACTATCGACAAACAACGTGTCGAAACCGTGGCGCTCGGCCCAGCGCGCGACGTCAGTGTGAAAACCTTTACGCGCTTTCACGAGGGGCGCGAGCACTTTGAGCGGCCCGCGCTTCGCGGCGGCCTCGATTTGTTTCACGATCGCGGTGATACTTTGCTTTGCGACCGGCAAATCGCAGTCCGGGCAAAATTGCGTTCCGGTTTTGGCGAAGAGCAGGCGCAGAAAGTGATAAATCTCCGTCACGGTGGCGACGGTCGATTTGCCGCCGCCGCGCGCGACCCGTTGCTCGATCGCCACACTTGGCGGCAAACCGGTGACAAGATCGACATCCGGTTTTTCGAGCTGCTCGACAAACTGTCGCGCATACGGCGACATACTGTCGAGGAACCGGCGCTGTCCTTCCGCGAATAGAATATCGAACGCGAGCGTCGATTTGCCCGAGCCGCTCAGGCCGGTGATGACGACGAGCTCGTCGCGCGGAATTTTCAAGTCGATATTTTTCAGATTGTGCTCGCGCGCGCCATGGATGCCGATCGTGCCGTTCGTTGCTTTAATTCGAAAACGCGGCGGGGTTTCGGCTGCGCGCGCAAATTCTACGCTGTCATCCTGAGCGTAAGCGAAGGATCTCTCGGATGTCGGCGATCTTTTGTGAGATCCCTCGCGTTCGCTCGGGATGACAGCCTTCAGAAATCTTCCGGTGTGCGAGTTTTCGATCTTCGCGACTTGTTCCGGCGTTCCCGCGCCCACGACTTCGCCGCCGTCATCGCCCGCTTCCGGTCCAAGATCGACAATCCAATCGGCGCACTTGATCACTTCAAGATTGTGCTCGATCACGATGAGCGAGTGGCCGGCATCGACCAGTCGTTGAAAAACCTGGAGCAACATCGCGATGTCATCGAAATGCAGACCAGTCGTCGGCTCGTCGAAGATGAACAAATTACCGATTGCTGATTGCTGATTGCTGATTGCTTCTCCAATTCCATGTTCGGCGTTCGGCGTTCGGCGTTCGGCGCTTTCCGCCAAGTGCCGGACCAGCTTTAATCGCTGCGATTCGCCGCCGCTTAGCGTGTTCAACGGCTGACCGAGACGGAGATAACCGAGCCCGACTTCATCCAACACATCGAGCGGCTCCGAGAGTGTTTTCATTTCGCCGATTTGCGCGAAGAACTCGATCGCTTCGTGCACAGTGAGTTGGAGCAGGTCGTAAATCGATTTCCCGTGCACTTTGATTTTGAGCACGTGCGGCTGGAAGCGTTTGCCCTCGCATTCCGCGCAGCGGACGTAGAGATCACTCAGAAACTGCATCTCGATCTTTTCGAATCCGGTGCCTGAGCAACGCTCGCAGCGGCCGCTACCCGAGTTAAACGAGAACGCGCTCGCCGTGAGCCCCTGCGCCATCGCTTCGGGTTGCGCGGCGAACAATTCACGAACGCGATCGTAAAGACCGAGATAAAGAATCGGCGTCGAGCGCGGCGTGCGCGCGAGCGGCGATTGATCCACCATGATCACTTCCTTGATGCGATGGGCGCCATTGATCGATTTGCAGGCGCCAGTTTCCTGACCATTCGCCTGGCCCTTTTCCGCAAGCAGATTTCGATAAAGCACGTCGTGAATCAGCGTCGATTTGCCGGAGCCCGACACGCCGGTCACGCAGGTGAAGATGCCGAGCGGAAGATCGACATCGACATTCTTGAGGTTGTGCTCGCGCGCGCCAGTGATTTTGATCGACGATGTCGATCTTCGGCGCGTTTTCGGGATAGGAATCGATTTGCGACCGGTGAGATAATCGCGCGTGAGGGATTGGGGAGCGCGGGCGCCCCCGCCCGCTGTTTTCGGCGCCTCGCCGAAAATGACCCCGCTGTCCCGCGAGGCGCGTGACAGTACGGGCGAGGCGCCAGCGCTCCCCAGGAAATCGTCCAGCGCTCCGCTCCAGATCAATTGCCCGCCGCGCTCGCCGCGACCGGGGCCGATGTCGATCAAGTTATCGGCCGCGCGAATAATTTGTTCTTCGTGTTCGACCACGAGGAGGGTGTTGCCGCGATCGCGCAGGTTGTGCATCACCCGGACGAGCCGGCCGACGTCGCGGGGATGCAGCCCGATGCTCGGCTCGTCCATGACGAAGAGCGTGTTCACTAGCGACGCGCCGAGACAGGTCGTCAGATTTACGCGTTGGACTTCGCCGCCGCTCAAGGTGCGTGTCGAGCGGTCGAGCGTGAGATAGCCGACGCCGACTTCACAGAGATAATTCAGCCGCGCGCAAATTTCGTCGCGCAGCATCTGCGTGGTTTTATCCGCTGCTGAAATTTCGGTATCTCGCAAAACCTCACGCGCCCTGCTGATCGATAGCGCCTGAAAATCTGGAAGCGCTAAGTGTAGCGGCCCTCGATGAGCGTCGGACGACTTAATGTGACGGTCAGAGACCGCCGCTACAGAAATCTTGTAATTGAGCGCATCGGGTTGAAAGCGGCCGCCGTGGCAACGTGGACACGTCGTGTAGGAACGATAGCGGCTGAGCAGAACGCGCATGTGCATTTTGTAAACCTGGGACTCGGCCCAGCGGAAAAACCCACGCACCCCGTACCAGCGGTCGTTGTCGTAATCATCATCGCCGTAGTTTTCGCCGCGTTCACGCGCCGCAACGACCGACTTCTCGCCTTCGATGACGAACTGCTGATCGGCTTTCGGCAATTCCTCGAATGAAATGTTGATGTCTATTTCTTCGCGTGCGCAGGCACGCAGAAGATCCTTTTGCGATTCGCCGAATTCCTGTCCACGAAACACGCGGACCGCGCCTTGTTTGATCGACAATGAGCGATCGGGAATCGCTTTGTGCAGATCGATCGTGATCGTCCCGCCGAACCCGCGGCATTCCGGACACGCACCGAGCGGATTGTTGAAGCTGAAGAGACCAGGACTCGGTGGACGAATATCGAGATCGCAATGGGCGCAGTGCCATCCAGTGGAAAAGGGATGTGACGAGTGACGAATGGCGAGTGGCGAGTGTTCGCCAGCGATCGGGATGACATTTGCTTTTCCTTTTCCGAAGCGGAGGCCGATCTCGAGCGCTTCAACCAGGCGCGCGCGATTTTCCTTCGTGATTGCGATCCGATCTTGAATGACCTGAACGCGTGCTCCGAGCCGCTTGATCTTTTTTGGATCATCGACGCGCACGACTTCGTCGTCGATCCAAACGCGGAGATAACCTTGTTGCTGAAGGAACTCAAAAAATTTTCCCGGCTCGGTTTTCGCGGGAACAGAAACCCAAAACGTGATCAGGACGCTTTTGCCGGCGCAATCGCGCGAAACTTCATCGGCAATTGATTTCGCTGTTTCCGGCCGGATCTCGCGGCCGCAGCCCGGACAAAACGCCCTGGCGATGCGCGGCCAGAGCAATTTCAAGTAGTCGTTGATCTCGGTCATCGTGCCGACGGTGGAGCGCGAGGTTTTGACCGGATTCGATTGCTCGATCGCGATGGCGGGCGGGATGCCGCGGATATCGTCGACGCGCGGTTTGTCCATGCGATCGAGGAACTGCCGCATGTAAGGCGAG
>DATDFJ010000141.1:0-3309 GCA_036522675.1 Chthoniobacterales bacterium
GAACGACTCTTTTCATCTTATGGTTTTTATATGCAGCATTTGTGCCAATGAAATCTGAGGGGGAAATCTTTTCCGAAGGCAGATCAGCGCGTGAGGCACCAACTCCATAGCACCGTCGACCGAATTGCGGTGTCGAGTTGACGAAAGGCGAAAGCCGTCGCAACTGACGGGGCGAAGCAAGTAAAGATCGACAGTTCGCCTGCGAAGCAGCCAGGCCCTATGGCAACGCGCAGCATCTTCACTTCACCAATCGGCGCGGACGTTAGCGGGCGGGAAAAGAATTGTCCAAAGTTTTCGTCAAAAACTTTTGTAGCGTCGGCGCGGCACGCAGCCGTGACAGGTCGAAATTCGATTTCGATTCTCAGATTTCGAATTACTTTCTGCCCCGATGCCACAGTTTGCTTATCGGGCCCGCAATGCGCAGGGCGCACTGGTCGAAGGTGTTTTGGACTGCGCCGACCGCACGGTCGCCATCCGCCAGATCGAGCAGCAGCACTGTGTGCCGATACGAATCGAAGCCGTGGCCGCCGCACCGGAAGCGAAAGCGCAGAAAACAGCGGCATCCAGGAAACTGCGCTCGCCCAGCGTTGCGGGAACGGCTGTCGCCGCGCACCAGCTGAAGATTTCGCAAAGCCAGTTACTCGTATTTACCGAGCAACTCGCGCATCTCCTGCAAGCGGGCATGACCCTCGACGAAGGATTGTCGATCCTGGAAAAGCGACTGCAACAGCCGCGGCTCCAGCAGTTGACTCGCAGTTTGCATCAGGCGCTCGTCGAGGGGCGCAGTTTCTCGCAGGCGTTGCGCGAGTTCCCGCGAATTTTTCCGCCAGTTTACGTCAGTCTCGTCGCAGCAGGCGAAGCCGGTGGGGCTTTACCCGACATTCTATTACGTCTGGTAAAGCATCTCACCGACACAAAGAATTTGCGCGATCGGGTGCAGCAAGCCCTGATTTACCCGACATTTCTTGCCGGCGCGGGAATCATACTGATTACGATCTTCATCACCTACATGGTGCCACAGTTGAGCGGCTTCATGTCTCAGATTGGAGGGACACTGCCGTTAGCAACGCGCTTCCTCATATCGGTGCATCACACGTTGACCACGTATTGGTGGCTCGGCTTGCTCTTGTTGGCCGCGGCGCTCGCCGGGCTGCGTGCGTTTACCCGGACCGAGGAGGGCCGGCTCGCGTGGGATCGCTTCCGGTTGCGCGTGCCGGGTTATGGGCGCGTGCTTCGACACAGATATTACGCGCAATTTGCTCGCACGCTTGGCACCCTCACGGAAAATGGAATTCCGCTGCTCCGTTCGTTAGATCTGCTCAGTGAAATCGCTGGAAATCGATACTTGGAGAATAAGTTAACTGACGCGCGGCGCGCCGTCGTCGATGGTGCAACCTTGTCCGCAGCACTCAGTACACAGCAGCTTTTCCCGCATCTGTTTACTGACATGATGGCGGTAGGGGAACAAACCGGACATTTCGGCGAAACGATGCAAACAATCGCCGATGTTTATGAACGTGAGCTTGATCGGAATGTTGGGATTATCTCGCAACTAATCCCGCCAATTATCATCGTCCTCATTGCGGTCGTGGTCGGTCTCGTCGTTTACAGCATCCTCGATGCTGTATTCAGGGCCACGCAAAGCTTGCAGCTTCGACCGCGTTAAGATAATCTCGGCGGCCCGATATGTTCCGTTGGGCCATCGCTTGCGCGCTATCGATCAACGTCATCTCCTTCGCTCACGCGCAGGAAGCGTTTAGCGACGCTCTGCTTCCGGCAGCCGAGGAACAGCCGATCGAGGCAACGTCCCAGGACGAAAATCCAGTTGGTCTCTCTCAATCTTCGGCCGCGCACAGTGCATGGCTCGATCTGCGCCAGCACGTCGATGCCAATTTCACGACCCAAGCCGCGCCCGTATGGGTGCAGGGCGTCAAAATGACGGCCGCGGCCGATCAAAGTGGGCGGAGCGCCAGGACTGTGTTCCGGATTCAGTTGGCGCAGCCACCAGGCGATTATCGGGTGCTATTTTTCCGCCTCTTCTTCGATGACAAACCCGAAGCGCGCCCGCAGTTGACGGCTTGGGACGAATCAGGCTCGCTGGTCTTGCGATCGGGGGAGCTCGGTTCCGGCGTCAATCTGGCCAGCTCCGAGTCAGTGCTGATCCCGATGCAAGGCGTCTCTTTGATCGACATAGAAGTGCCCGGCGACGGGCAGACGGTGCGCGGCGCTTACCTGGATTGGATGAGCAGCAGCGAAGTGGCGCACCCGCTCGACGCCGTTCACCGCGACGTAATCCCGGAGCCGTTTTCCTCCATGCCGCCGTTGCACGCTCCGGCACAGGACACGGAAAAGTTCGGCACAGTGACGGCGACGCTCGCGTTGGAGACAATTCGCCTTGGCCCGACTGTTCAAGATGCGGCAGTATTCGAATTTGGAGTTGAAGCGCGTCCCTTGCTCGCGCTGGTCACGTTCGAAGTGGCAAGCCCGCAGATCGACACGCCTCCAGAGATTTATCTCAATGGCGAAGACATCGGCCCCGTGTCACTCGTGCTGCCGGAGTTGGCCGATCCCGCTTATCGCGGCGAAATGCAGCCGCTCGTCAAACAGATGCGTTTCCGCTATACGGGGTGGCTGCGTGGACAGAAAATCGTTCCGGTCGGCAGCTTGAAGATCGGCCGCAACACGCTGGTTGTGGCGACCAGCGCAGGATCGACGGCCGCGATCCGTTCCACTCAAGTCGAACTCAAGTATCTCTGGGACAAATCCGATTACATCTTGCAACCGGCGCATTAGATTGAACCTTAAGGCTCCGTTTGCGGTCTCAGTTCAATCACGATGAGATTAAAAGAGCATCGCTCGGCTTTTACATTGCTCGAGATCATGATCGTCGTGAGCATCATCGTGATCTTGTTGGGCCTCGCCATCTCCAGAATCGGCAATCCAACCGGATTCGCGAAGTCGACCGCTGTTCGCGCGGACATACAGTCGATCGGAACGCAGTTGATGCAGTATGAGGCGATGAATGGTTTCTATCCGACGACGGAGCAAGGTATACAGGCCCTGGTGACGCGCGCGGACAGCGATCCCAGGCCGACTCGATGGTATCAGCTGTTCAAAGACGTGCCGAAGGATCCCTGGGGAACTCCCTACATTTATCGTTGTCCTGGCATCAAAAATCCTGACAAGTACGACCTCTACTCGGCGGGGCCGGATCGGCTGCCCGATACCGCCGACGACGATTGGGGCGACTAACGCGCTGGTGCGAAATCAGGGCCGGCCAGGTCGTGGGGTGGGACGCGCACTAGGATA
>DATDFJ010000142.1:0-2268 GCA_036522675.1 Chthoniobacterales bacterium
TGAAGCTTCCGTCGCCATACGTTCCGATCGCGGGCAGAAACAGATCGTTGTTCCCATTGCTCCGACCGTAGAAATCGAAGTTCGCCGGAAGAACGCCAACGACCGTCCAGCTCGCGCCGTTGAAATTGATCGCGCGCCCAACCAGCGCCGGATCGGCATCGAAAACTTTTCTCCATAACGCGTCGCTGATCACCAACACACGCGGCGCGCCCGGTTTGTCTTCCTCTTCGGTGAAGAAGCGACCGATCTGCGGTTGTATTCCCAAGGTTGTAAAGAAGCTCGCCGTCACATAGCGGCCGAACACTCGCTCGGGCTCGCCGCGCCCAATGATTACGCCACCTGCGGGAAAGCGCGCGGCAAGATCGACAAACACGTTCTGCTCGGCGCGCCAGTCGAGATAATCAAGGTACGAAATCCCCACGTCCGACAGAGACTTCGAGACACCGGTCACCACAACGAGGCGCTCGGCTTCCGGAAACGAGAACGATTTGAGCATGACGCCGTTCACGGCGGTGAAAATCGATGTGTTCGCGCCCACGCCGAGCGCGATCGTCAGTATCGCGAGCAACGAGAAAGCCGGATTCTTGATCAGTGCGCGAGCGCTGTAGTGGAAGTCATTCAAAGACATTCTCCAAGTAAATTCGCTCCGAACCATGTCGATCTTACAAATGATGCTGATTCAGAACAAGGCGAGCTCGGCGCGGAGACCAGGATACATGTCAATCTGGGCAGCTGACGGTTGAGAGTTGAGTGTTGAGAGACAAACACAGAATAAACGGGCGCTTGGCACAAGCGCCTCCACAACTCTGAGGCTTCGAGCCGCACTTAATTTTCCTGCTTTGAAACTCGCGCGCTTCCCCGCGCGCTCGCTGCTTCCCTCGCAGCTTGACCTTCTATGTCGCTCCGCCCTGTCGCTCCATTCCTGCTTTCCTAATTCAATCTGGTTTTGTCTGGGGTTTTCTTTTTCGTCCTTCATCCTTCATAATTCATCCTTAAATGGAATCCCCCGATTGGGTGTCGCTGACCGACGAGCAGTTGCTTGAGCGGCGGATTTCCACACTCGGGTTGCGGCTGGAGGGCACATCGCTCGAGCCGCTGATCAAACAGCTTTACGCCGAGCTTTCCGCGAAGGGGCTGACCTTTCATCCGCCGGTCCATATTGGCGACGAATGGTTCGTTGCCGTCGATCTTCCCGCGATCTTCGTTCCTTTTTTTCTCGTGCACGATCGGCTCCGCGCGCTTGAGCGTTTCATGATGCTCGAAGTCGAAGGCGAGACGCCGGAGTGGTTTATGAAATTGATGCGGCACGAAGCCGCGCATGCTTACGACCATGCTTATCGGCTCCATCGCAAAAAAGACTGGCAGCGCTGCTTCGGACGCACCTCGCGCGAAGGCACACCGGCCACCTATCGCCCGCGCCCGTTCAGCCGCCGTTACGTCGTGCATCTGGATGACTGGTACGCGCAGAGCCATCCGGACGAAGATTTCGCCGAAACATTCGCGATTTGGCTCACGCCGGGATTGGACTGGCGCAAAGAATACGCTGGCTGGCGCGCGCTGCGGAAACTCCAGTACGTAGACGAACTGATGCGCTCGATCGCAACCAAACCGCCAACTCACATGCCAGCATATCGTGTCGCCGACTACAATTGCCTGAACGTCAAGCTGAAGAGCTACTACGCGCGGAAGCGCAAGCTTTACGAAGACATTTATCCCGGCTTTTACGATGTCGATCTTCGGCAGTTGTTCCCGACGCCGCACGGGATCACCGCGAGCGCGTATCTGCGCCAGCGGCGCCGCCGCTTGATGAATTCCGTTTCCCAGTGGACGAATGAGAAAAAATACCGCATCAACAAACTGCTCAGTCGCTTGATCGATCGTGCCGATGAGCTCGACCTCCACGCGCACAACGACGATCCGCAGCAGGATTTTCGCGTCGCCTCTTACATTACAACGCTGGTGATGAATTATCTTTTCACCGGAAAATTCAAACGCACCAAGTAGCAGCTCTTGTCATGTCGAGCGAAGTCAAGACATCTCTCACCATGCGCGAGCGAAGCGAGGACCCGCAGAAAAACAGTAAGAGATTCCTCGACGGAGCCTGTCCTGAGCGGAGTCGAAGGGCGCGGAATGACAGAGAAGCGATACCAGGCAAGTGAAAAAGAAACTCAAAGTCCTGGTGGTTTGCGACGGCGCGCGTCCGACCAAGATCGACGAAGACCTGAGCCAGGAACTGAAGACCGAAGATTGGAAGACCGAAGCGAACGT
>DATDFJ010000143.1:0-2037 GCA_036522675.1 Chthoniobacterales bacterium
GGTTTGCAGCATTACCGGTTCCAAAGCGGCCCGCGGGAGCGTGATTCACCGGCGCGGTATGGCCAAAAAGAAGGGCGGCGTCGGTCGGCACGTGACCAAAAATGTGCCGCGCGTCTTCGCGCCCAACCTGCACGAGCACCGTATCTGGGTGCCGGAACTGAAACGCTTCGTCCGGATCCGCGTGACGGCGCGCGGGCTCAAGACGATCAACAAGAACGGCGCTTATCGCGCGCTAAAAAAAGCCGGTGCGATCTAAAAGCGCCGCGGGATTCCAATTTTGGGGAGCGCACGCGACCTCGCGTGCCTCGGTCGGCGAATCGCCGACCGAAATTACCTAAAGATTTGAGGGAATTTGCGGCGAGTCGCCGCAAACAGCACGCGATTCGCGTGCGTTCCCCAGAATTTCAAGCACCGCCGATTTCTACCTCCTCGGTAGAGCCAGACTCAGCTTGCCCTGAGCTTGTCGCAGGGGAGCCGACGAATTGCTCGGATGCGGCAGCTTCCGCCGGTTGATCCGCGGCCGACACGGCCGCCGCTACAGTTTTTGCTTTCGCGCGCGGCAAATCAAGCGAACCGTCGTTAAATTCGATGACGTAACCTTCACCGATCAGCCAGTGTAGGTCCGAGGCGAGGGCGAGCTTGCGCGACTCCAATTCTTCGGGCGCAAGATCGGCAAATACTTTGTCGGCAAGATGCTTGCGATTAATCCGTGGGGTCGCCGCAATGTTCTCGAGAATTATTTTCACCTGCGGGGAGACACTGGTCTCGTCGTGGGCAAAGGGACGGGGCCGAACCGGTGACACGAACAGCATACCGCGTCGGTGGCGGAACACGTGCAGTCCGTTCTCGCGCAATCGACCGGCCAACTCCTGCATCAGCTTCGTCGGCGAACGCATCTCGGCTGACCACGCGTCCTCGATCCGGCGGCGCAATACCCGGTCGGCCAGGGCGCGGCTCGTCGCGCCGTCGATCACTGTTTCCTCCGCGGTGCGGATCAGATCGGGCAGATGTTTTTGCCGAAAATGTTTCTCCGCTTCGGCCGCGCTCTTGAAGGTCTCCGCCGGTTCCCCGGCCAAAGTCGTGAACGTCGTCATCGTGCGCGCTTCTTCCTTCCATTTCTCGACCAGCGCCGGGTCGCTCACGATTTCGATCTGGCGCTGATAATCGGCAAAACTCATCCGCCGGCTGAAGCGCTGTTCGTAAAGCGTGCGCAGCCGCGGCTGGTAAGTGTGATGATTTGGCGGGCCGAGCAGGGTGCGGCTTAACGGATCGCGCGCGACGCTGGTGAAATTGCCCTTGATCGGCTCCGATTGCGCGATGTCGATCTTGTAAAAGTCGTTCTGCGCAAAACGAAACGCGTTGTTCGCGAGAAATTGCCGGTCCGCGGCGATCGCGCCGTTCTCGCCGAGTTGGTAGAGCGGCGATTCGGCTTTCGCGGTCAATCGCACGTCGTAGCGTTCCGGCTTTTGCAGAAATAGTCGGGCCAGCGAAAATAGCGAATACGCAAGTGTTTCTCCTTTGATCTGCGCCGCGACCGCTTCGAAGACGCGCGGCTGCGGCAAAAAGCGCATCTCGATCTCGAGCGGGCGTGGCGGCGATTGAACACGCTCGCGTCTTTGGCGCGGCGGCGGCCGATCCTGCTTGTCGCGACGATCGCGCCGGCGCCGGTCTTGCGTGCGGCGCTCGGGCCGCGCAGGACGTTCGCGACGGCCGCGGTGTTCCGGCCGCTGTTCCGCTTCGCCCTCGAATTCGCGATATGGCTGAGCCGTGGGTTCTTTCACCCAGGCCGGCAACATTTTGAGATCGGCCAAATCAACGAATTCGGCGGCGTCCGACATTGTTTTGGTTGTACCTCAAGCGCGCCCGGTTGTCATGCTGTAGCATTCCCTGTCTCAGCGGATTTCGATGCGCTGCGACAGCGCAGGCGAGAGCCGTGCCGTAAACAAATTCTTTTTCTTGCGATGGGCTGGCGCGTGGGGTAAGCCTTGCGCGCAACCCAAGCAAATTTTATGGCCGACAAATCAATCGAAGAGAAGG
>DATDFJ010000144.1:0-22587 GCA_036522675.1 Chthoniobacterales bacterium
GGCGTTCTGTTATAACGCCGGGATGAAGACTTCCTGCTTCTCGATCCTGGCTGGGTCAGTCGCGCTCGCCCTGCCCGCACTTGCGCAGCAAACACCGCCATCACTCGCTGATCGGGAGTTGCCGTCGTTGTTTGCGATCTACAAGGACATCCACAGTCATCCCGAATTGTCGACGCGTGAAGAACGCACGGCGGCACTGGTTGCGAAGGAATTACGCGCCGCCGGCTGCGAAGTCACTGAGAATTTCGGGAAGTACGATGATCCGAAGCTGAAATGTTACGGAATCGTTGGGATGATGAAGAATGGTTCCGGCCCGCTCGTGCTGGTGCGCACCGATTTGGACGCGTTGCCCGTGCAAGAAGAAACTGGCTTGCCTTACGCCAGCACGATCGTGACCAAGGACGATGCCGGGAAGGACGTTCATATCATGCACGCCTGCGGACACGACGTGCACATGGCAGCGTTCATTGGGACGGCGCGGGCGCTCCAACAACTCAAAGCTCAATGGTCGGGCACGGTGATGTTCGTCGGCCAGCCCGCCGAAGAAACGGTTGGCGGCGCACGTGCGATGCTCAAAGCCGGTCTTTACGATCGGTTTGGTAAACCGAATTTCGCGCTCGGCTACCACGACAATGCCGAACTGGAAACCGGCAAGATCGGCATCTGCGAAGGCTACTCGAACGCAAACGTCGACTCAGTAAATATTACCGTGCGCGGTCTCGGCGGGCACGGTGCGTATCCGCACAAGACCAAAGACCCGATTGTCCTCGCGGCCGAGATCATCAATGCGCTGCAAACGATTGTGAGTCGCGAGAAAAATCCGATCGATCCCGCGGTGATCACGGTCGGCTCAATTCAGGGCGGGACGAAAAACAACATCATTCCCGACGAGGTTAAAATGCTGCTCACCGTCCGCAGTTATAAGCCGGAAGTGCGAGACCAGGTGCTGGCGGCGATCGATCGGGTCGCAAAAGGCTGCGCCATGGCCGCGGGAGTGCCGCCGGACCGCGCTCCAATTGTCGATCATTTGAAGGACCAATTTTCGCCCGCGGTTTACAACAATCCCGAGCTAACCCGGCGACTCGCGCCCGTTTGGAAGAAACAAATCGGTGACGAGAATGTTGTTAAGATGGACCCGACCATGGGCGCCGAAGATTTTTCGGAATTTAGTTTGCCAGATCATTCCATTCCCGCGGTTGATTTCTGGATCGGCGCAGTCGATCCGGCCAAGGTTGCCGAGTCGAAGAAAAACGGAACGCCGCTGCCGAGCTTGCATTCGAGCAAGTTCGCGCCCGTGCCTGAGCCGACTATTCGTACAGGAATCATTGGCATGACCAGCGCGGTACTTGAGTTGCTCAAGAAATGAGCGGCTTTGACTGGAGGAATCGCAGATGATTGTGGGAACGAGCGTGGCGCGGCGGTCGCGAGGCAGCCGGCGACGCCTGCGTTTCTTTATCGGCGCGTCGTAGGTCTGCGCAGACTGGTCCTCCGTCGCGAACCGCCAGCCAAAACCATCGCGGGCGGAGCAGCACCGTTAATCGGCAGCAAAGCAGAGCGCTGGGCCTGCTGTATTCTCGCTCTGCTGCCAATCGCCGCAATTGTCCGATTGATCAGCAGGTACGCGGTCAACATCCCCTGGGGCGACGAATGGTCGCTGGTGCCGCTGATTCGAAAATTTTACGAGCATCAGCTCACGTTGGCCGATCTGTCCCGGCAGCACAACGAGCATCGGATCGTTATTCCCAAACTAATTTACCTCGGCTTCGCGGGCTGGACGCATTGGAATGTTGTCGCGGAAATGTTCTTTTCCGTCCTGCTCTGTTGCGCGAGTTCTGCCGGAATTTATTTGTTGCTCGAGCGCACTGTTTCCGGCACGTCACCCAAACGTCTGCTGCTCTGGGCGCTGATCAACCTGCTCATTTTTGCGCCGGTGCAGGCGGAGAACTGGTTGTGGGGATTCCAGCTCCAGATGTTCATTCCGAACTTGTGCCTTGTCAGCTGTCTCGTTCTTCTGACTTCCCGACTAGCTGTCGCGCAGAAAATCATCGGCGCGGCGTTGGTTGCTACGATCGCGACGTTCTCCTTCGGCGGCGGCGTCCTTTTGTGGCCGGTCATCGCGTTGTATTTGCTGTTCACACGTGAACGCGCGCGCTGGCTGATTGGCTGGAGCGCAGCCTTTGTTGTAGTCGCGCTCGTCTACTTCGTTGGATACAAACGCGCATCGGTTGCCGGCCCTGAGCTCGGCAACCGGTTCGATCATCTGGTCTACTTCGGCAGTTTTCTTGGCATCGCGCTGAGCCGATCGAGTTTGAGCACGAACGCGGCGATTACAACGGCACTGATCGGTGGGGTCGGCGTTCTGCTTTATCTGCTTGCTTTCTGGGCGAGTTCCGAGTTGTCGATCAAAGCGCGTGCATCGGCGGCGCCATGGCTGGCGCTCGGGACGTACGCGATCGGCAGTGCGGCACTGGCAGCATTGATCCGCGTCTCGGGAGGGCCCCAGCAGGCGCTGAACTCACGTTACGCGACGATTTCTCTCAATTTGTACGTCGGCCTGATTGGTCTCGCCGCAATCGCAGCGCGAGCTGCCCGCGCCGGCGAATTGCCGGGGCGATTTGGCCGCTTGCTCGCATCGGCCGAGGCGCCGGTTTTCACGGCGATCCTCACGCTCAGCGCGATGAGTTTTCCCGCGGGAATCGATCACATGGAAATTTTGCAGCGACTCCGGCTCGAAGGCGTGGCACACCTCCAATTCTGTCACGTGATCGGCCCGTCGGAAAAACTGCCAACTGACCTGATGATCGGGGCCAGCCTGCCCGCCATTGCGCGAGACGCCGACTTACTCGATCGCCTCCATCTGCTCGATCCGCCGCTGCGTCGCTCGGCGATTTTGTACGACGGTCAAGATCGGCCGCGACGATCAACTGCCGAATTCGGCCGGTCCGATAATCTGGTGCAGAAGAGCGCTGATGTTCTTGAACTGAATGGCTGGTGCTTCTTACCGCAGCGTGGCGCACCCGCGCCGTCCGTCGTGCTCGCGTATCAAGCAGAGGGAAACTGGATCGCCATGGGGCTTACAGAGCCACACGAGAAGCGGCCGGACGTTGTGCAGGAGATGAAGAGCAAAAAATATCTCGAATCTGGTTGGCGCGCCCTCGTTCATCGCAAACTTTTGCCGGCCGGGACGACGCATCTGTCTGCTTGGGCTTTGGATCCGGCCGCCGGCAAAGTTTACAAACTGCCCGGCGACTTTGTTCTGCCGGCGCGGTAGAGAACCTCGATTTCACTAGCGGTAGCGCGGTACTTGAGTTGCTCAACAATGAGCAGCGTTGACTGGAGAACTGACAGATGACGGAGACAAGCGTGGCGTAGCTGTCGCAAGGCCGCTGTTTTCATTGGCGTCTATCGCTCAACGTGCGGCAAGCCTCCACAAGCTGATGCTGAGTCGTGGGCGCGATCAGCGTGGAGCGCTCACCACATTCAAGTCAGGCGAATGCGCCCCGGCTGAGATCAGCTCGTTAGATCAGCCGGCTGTTGCTGCGCGGCGATTGGTTGGACGCAGGATCGACGTTTGGGTGTTGCTTCTTCTCGGCCTCCTGCCGCTCGCAGCGATTGTGCGATTGATCGCCGAGTACGGCGTGAATGTTCCGTGGGGCGACGAATGGTCGTTGGTGCCGATGTTCGCGAAGTGGCACAATCACCAACTCAGTTTCCTCGATCTCTTTCGCCAACATAACGAGCACCGCATTTTTTTCCCGAAACTGATTTTTCTCGCCTGCGCGCAGTGGACGCAATGGAACCTCAAAGCGGAAATGTTTTTCTCCGTGTTCCTGGCGTGCGCCACCTCAGCCGGGATTTATTTTCTGCTCCAGCGGACGCTGCCTGGGCCGGCCCGCAAACACCTGTTGCTTTGGGCGCTGATGAACCTCCTGATCTTCGCGCCGGTGCAGGCCGAGAACTGGCTCTGGGGCTTTCAACTTCAAATATTTATCCCGAATCTTTGCCTCGTTGGCTCTCTGGTTGTTTTCAATTCGGCACTGGCCGAGCCGGCAAAGTTCACCGGCGCATCTCTGCTCGCCATCGTGGCAATGTTTTCGTTCGGCAGCGGCCTGCTCCTCTGGCCAACGATCGCGCTTTATCTCCTGTTAAGTGGCCGAAGGATCGGATGGCTGATCGCGTGGGCTGGGGTTTTGCTTTTCGCCGCGGCGGCCTACTGCGTCGATTATCATCCCCAGCCAATCCGTGGGCCGCGGACCGGCCGCGCGCTCGATTACTTCTTTTACTTCGCCGGTTTCAATGGCGGCGCGCTCGGCCGCATTCCGGTTGAGCAGGGTTTATTTGTTGCAATCGTCGTCGGCTGTCTCGCTTTGCTGCTTTACTCTGCGAGTTTTGTTTTCTTCGTGAGATCGAGCCGCGCTGTCATGCGGGTCGCTGCTCCCTGGCTGGCGCTCGGCGCGTATCCGATCTTTTGCGCGGCACTGGCTGCATCTACCAGGGTTGGGTGGG
The DNA here is from genome assembly GCA_036522675.1 of Chthoniobacterales bacterium. Classification (GTDB taxonomy): domain Bacteria; phylum Verrucomicrobiota; class Verrucomicrobiia; order Chthoniobacterales; family UBA10450; genus AV17. The sequence continues at coordinate 4,507 of DATDFJ010000144.1, forward strand.
GACCGCAGCAATCACTCGATTCCCGATACACGAGCATCTCGACCAACCTCTACGTCGCGCTCATCGCACTGGTCGTGATGACGTCACGTTTTGCTCGCGAACTGAAACCAGGCTCGTCATTTGCACGCGCGGCCGCGGCTGTCGAGATCCCGTTCTTTGCGGTGATGCTCACCTTGTATTTTGCGGGATGGGCCGAAGGGCTCGACCATTTCAACGTGCTGCACCGGCTTGAATCACAGGGCCGGGCTGATTTGCAATTCTGCAAGGTGATCCAACTGCCAGGCTATCCGCGTAACGACCTGATGAGTGGAGATTCATCCGCCTTGTTGCAGAGCGCTGATCTGCTCGACCAACTGCACTTGCTCAACCCGCCACTTCGTCGTTCGGCGATTTTGCCCGTTGGCGAAGATCGACCGACTCGTTCGATGCCGGAATTTGGCTGGTGCGATCAAGTGACGCAGAAAGCGCCGGACGTTTTCGAGATCGGCGGCTGGGCGCTTTTGCCTGCGACCGGCCAGCCGGCTCCTCGTGTAGTGCTGGCTTATCGAACCGGCACAAACTGGATCGCATTCGCCTTATCCGACGTGCGCAAGCCGCCGGGCAACATTTTCACCGAAGTGAAAAGCGGAACGTATCTCGGCTGCGGTTGGCGCAAAGTTTTCGCACGCACTGATCTGCCAAACGGCGCAACCACAATTTCCGCCTGGGCGCTCGATCCGGCCGCGGGCGAAGTTTACAAATTGCCGGGTATTTTCGTTCTGCCGGCGCGCTAGCAATGTTTACTTCACGCGGATGTTCTTGCGCAGAAACGTTGGCACATCGAGGTCCTGACCTTCGATAATCGTCGGCTCACTTTTTTCGAACCGGCCGCGCGTGACCGGCTCGAACTGCAACACTTCCTGTTTGGCCTGGACGAATTTTTGGCGGACTGGTTTGAGTTCTTGTTCGGGCTCGATCTTTTTCCGCGGCATGATGACGCGCGCACGCGATTTTTCTACGGGAGCGATCGGCGGCGGCGCTTCCGCAATCGGCGGCGGTGGTTCGAATGGAATCACTTCCGCGGCCGGGGCCGACTCAATCATCAGCGGCTCAGGCAGGATGTCGATCTTGGGCGCACTTTCCTGCGGCTGTTCCCAGATGGGAGCTTGAACCGGCAGAGGCGCGGCACCGTTCGACGCCACGTCATTCTCTGAATGGAGCGAACTGATTATCGTGACGGCAAGGCGATTTCCCATTCTGCCGTCGACCGCTGTACCAAACAAGATTTGCGTGCGCTCGTTCACGTGTCGATTCAGCTCCTGCATCAAAATTTCTACTTCCGACAGAGTCATGCTCGGTCCGCCGGTCACCTGGACGAGGACGTGCGCCGCATCGGCCAACATTCGGCCCTTTTCCATGAGCGGATTTTTCAGCGCCTGCCGGAGCGCATCGTGCGCGCGGTTGTCCGAATCGGATTCGCCGAACCCAAAGAGACAGCGGCCGTTTTCGCTGCGCAGCGCAGTCAATAGATCGTCGAAGCCGATCCGAATGAGACCGGGGCGCTGGATCAGGTTCACAATCGAGCGCACGCTCTGGCTGATTGTTACGTCCGCCATTGCGAACGCCTCATGGATTCCTGCCTTCGGCGCGACCATGTCGCCCATCCGGTCGTTCTCGAAACAAATGACCGCGTGCGCGATCTGGTTGAGACGCGCGAGCGCGGCGTGCGCTTGCGCGGTGCGCCGCTTTCCTTCGAAGGAAAACGGCAGCGTGGCGAAAACAATCACGAGCGAACCGGCCTCGCGCGCGATCTGCGCCACGGCCGGCGCGGCGCCGGAACCGGTGCCGCCGCCCAATCCCGTACAAATAAAAATCATCCGCGCGTTTGCGACGGCGGGCCGGATTTCTTCGGCCGACTCAAGCGCCGCCTGCTGGCCCACCTCCGGATCTCCGCCGGCGCCGAGGCCCCGCGTCACGGCGCGACCGAGTTGGACCTTGTGCGCCGCGACTGAGCTGGCGAGCGATTGCACATCGGTGTTGATCGCGATGAGGTCGGCCTTTTCCATTCCGTCGAGGACGATCCGGTCGAGCGCGTTCGCGCCCGCGCCGCCTACGCCCACGATTTTGATTGAGATCTGTTCCTCTTCGCGTTCGGGCAAACTATAGTTCTTGCTGAGCTGAATCATTTCCGAGGGGCTGGTAGGGACGGACCGCCGGGCCGTCCAAAGCTGCGCGGCTGCGGCGCGCCCGGCGGTCGCGCCCTCCCAATTAACTTTCGATGCTTCATCCGTAGCTAAAAAATTTTCCAATCAGCCGCCGAAACCCGCGTGCCGGTCGCTCCGTCTGCACGGCTTGCGCGTATTTGATTAGTCCAATCGCAGTGGAAAACTGCGGGTTCTCGAACGCCGAGGTGAGCCCGGCGATAGTCTGCGCATGGGCGGCGTGGGCGGGCATTTCGAAAGTTTCGCCGGCCAGATGTTCGATGCCGTCGAGCAAACTGCAGCCGCCGGTGATGAACACGCCAGCGCCGATATAGTTAATGAACGGCTCCTCCTCGAGCTTCCTCTTGAGCAGCTCGAATGTTTCGCGCAGGCGCAGGTGAATAATCGTGTTCAGCGTCTCACGCTCGATTTCTTTGCCCGCAAATCCGGAATCGTCCTTCAGTAAAATTGTTTCACCGGGCAGACAATTGCCGAGAACGCAACTCCCCTCCTCGATCTTCAATTTTTCCGCGCGCGCCATCGGGATGCGCAGTCCCATCGAGATGTCATTGGTCATGTGATCGCCGCCGATGGCAAGCACGCCGCTTTGTTTCACGGCGCCGTCGACGTAGAGGATGTAATCGGTCGTGCCGCCGCCGATGTCGACCACAAGGGCGCCGAGGTTCTTCTGGTGCTGCGTCAGCACGACCTGCGCGGAGGCGAGCGCTCCGAAGACCACGTCCTCCACTTCAAGCGGCAGCTCTTTCACACAGCGGATCGTGTTCTGAATCCGGGTGCGCACGCCATGGATGATGTGGAAATCGGCCTCCAGCTTTTCGCCGAGCATCCCGACCGGATTGAGCACGCCGTCCTGACCGTCGACGTGATAATGCTGGATGATCGAGTGCAAAAAAGCGTTCGAGGCCGGAATGCTGACTTCGCGCGCGCTCACCTTCACGTCTTCGATGTCCTGCTCGTCGATTTCATCCCGGTCCTCCGGCACCGTCACACAGCCGCGATTGTTGAAGCTTTGAATGTGGCCGCCCGCCACCGCGACATAGACACTGCGGATCATGACATCGCTTTTTTGTTCGGCGTCCACGACTGCTTCGTGCACGCATTTCATCGCCGTCTCGAAATCGACAATTTCCCCCTTGCGCACGCCGCGCGATGGCGCCTGACCAACACCGAGAATCTTCAGTGTGCCGTCGGTTCGACCTTCGCCGACTACGACACAAATTTTTGACGTGCCGATCTCGAGGCCAACCATCAAATCGTTGCTCGCCATGTTATCCCTTCTTTTCGTCGGTTGAAGCCGGCGCGCCCTCGCGCCGGGCAGGATGAGGGTGTCCCATCTCCACAGCTTTTTGCGCGGCCTTGGCTTTCATCGCAGGTTGCGGATGCACCGGCAGTGCTTTCAAAATGCGCGGGGTCGCTTCGGGCTCGACGGTGTCATTGATCACGGCTCGAGCCGGCTTGGCAAATGTGACGGGAATGTTTCGCTGCACGAGCAGATTGATCGTGGCCAGCTCCTGTTTCGTGTCGTCGGCGTAAACCAAAAATTGCTCCAGCCGCTGCAATTGCGTATCGAGATTGTCGAAGCCGAACGCGACACGCGTGTGGTTTTTATCCGTCACGAGCAGGCAGTAACCTTTCGACAAATCAATCTCGCGGATTTGGAACCGCGTCTGCATGAAACTGCGCGTGCTCAATCGCAACAGCTCCAGCGCCGCTTTGGCTTCGAATGACTCGACGGTTTTGCCCGGCTCGAGTGGCTCGGCCGCGCAGCCTGCGATCAGCGGCAATCCCAAATACTCCGGCAACAATCTCTTCTCTTTCATCAAAACGCCGCGCGCGTCCACCAGAAACGCGGCGTCTGAAACAAATGGATCGTTGAGTTCTTTTTCGCTCGTGATCCAGGCAGTCGGTTTGCGCTCGCTGATTTTGATGTCGATTTCCCCCGGCAACTTGCGCACCACCTGCGCGTCATCGACCTGCGGGAGCTGCTGCAATCGATCGCGCACCCGGCCGAGGTTGACCGCGAAAATGTTTTCGCCTTCGCGCAACTGCGCCACCTCCATGATGTGCTCGCGTTGCAGCGTGCCATCTGTCTCCACTTCAATGCTGCGCAATTGATAATCGGGGTTCTCGAAAAAGAGGCGACGCGCGCCTTCCCGCGCGCCGAAGTAAATCGCCGCGCAGATTCCAGCCGCGAAGATCAGCTTCGAAGCAACGACAAGCGCGCGCCGCGCGCGCTGCTGCGTCGCCTTGCGCGAGCGCACCTTTACGTCAAGCAGGTGTTGCTGGCGCCGCTGCCGCCAACTCGACCCCCTTCGGTTGCGCGTCCGCGCGCGCCGGTTCCTCATCGGCTCTTCGCCTCCGTTCGCGCGCACGCCTGCCCGCCGTAGCCTTGGCGGAGGCGGGACAGTTCGATGATTCGTCGGCAAAGATCGACATAACTGATTCCAGCCGCGGCGGCGGCTTCGGGGAGCAGGCTCGCCTCCGTCATGCCTGGAATCGTGTTTGCTTCCAAGACAAACGGCTCGCCGTTTTCGGAAAGGATCACGTCGACGCGGGCATAGACTCGAAGCCCGAGGGCGCGAAATGCACGCACCGCCAGCTCCTGGATCTCCTTCGTTTTCGCGCTCTCGATCCTTGCCGGGCAAACGTGCTCCGCGCTCGCGCCCGACTGCGGATTGAGAAAAGGATACTTTGTCGCGAAATCGTAAAAGCCGCCCTTCGGAATTATCTCGAGAACAGGCAAGGCTTGGTCACCAAGGATACCAATCGTCAATTCCCGGCCCGGCACAAATTTTTCTATCAACAATTCGCGATCGTACTTGGCCGCTTCCGCCATGGCCGATTCAAGCTCGCTCGCGGTTTTGACGATCACCACACCGACGGTGGAACCCTGGCGCGGCGGCTTCACCACAATCGGCCAGGGAACCGTTGGGCGCTGTCCTGATCGAATCACTTCCCAGTCGGGAGTGCGCACGCCGTGCGTTCGAAATTTTTCCTTCGAGCGAATCTTATCGAACGTGAGCCGGCTCTCTTCGACACCGTCGCCGGTATAAGGGATGCCGCGCTGCTCGAGAATTTTCTGGATCTGCCCGTCCTCGCCGAAGGTTCCGTGAATGGTAATGAAGGCAAGATCGACATCTTGCGGCAGCTGAAACTTTTCGTCACGCACGTCGACCTCCACGACTTCCGCGCCTAACGAGCGCAACGCTTTCGCCACACCACGCGCGGTCGCGAGCGAAACATCCCGCTCCGATCCCGGTCCGCCCATCAGCACGGCGATTTTCTTCGGTAAACTCATGGAATTATCCCCGCTGCGGTTTGCCTAGGTCTGGGGAGCGCACGGCACACGCGTGCGCTCCCCAGAAACACCGTGTTCACGCTGGCTCCCCCACGATTTGCACTTCGGTTTCCAACTCCAGGTCGCGCTTTGTCCGCGCCGCGGTTTGGATCTGCTCGATCAACGCGAGCATGTCCGCTGCGGTCGCGCCGCCGTCATTCACGATGAAATTGCCGTGCACCTCGGAGACCCGTGCCTGTCCGATCTGCATATTTTTCAAACCGAGCTCCTCCACCAGTTTTCCGGCCGGACAACTGTCCGGGTTTTTGAAAATGCAGCCGGCGCTTTTCGCGATCGGCTGGCTACTGCGCCGCTTCTCCTGCGATTCCTGCAACCGCGCCTCAATCTCCTCGCGGGGCGCAGGAACGCCGCGAAATGTGGCCGAGACCGCGTAATTATTGCGGAGCAGCGGAAAATCCCGATAGCGCACGTCGAGCTCATGTCGATCTTGCGTGTGCGCGTTTCCCTCGGCATCGAGATAACGCACCCGCACCACGTGCTCGAACAGTTGTGAGCCCATGGCGCCGGCATTCATGCGCAGCCCGCCGCCGACCACGCCTGGAATCCCCTCCATGAATTCGAGCCTGCCGAGTTCCGCCGAGCGCGCCGCATATGCGACTTCTCTCATCTTCACACCGACGCCGGCCGTAATCTCCTGGCCGTTGACGTCGATCTTGTCGAACTCGCCGCCGCTCGGATGAACGACCACGCCTCGGATCCCGCCGTCGCGCACGAGCAGGTTCGAACCGCGGCCAATGACGAAGAGCGGCAGGTTTTCGCGCCGGCCAAAGCGGATCAACTCAGCGAAAGAATTTTCGCTGCGCGGCTCGACCCAAAATTGGGCCGGACCACCGACGCGCAAGGTGGTGTGTTTCGCGAGCGGCTCGTACAACCGCACATCACCGTCTTCGCCGACGATTTCTTTCAACTTTTCGGCCGTGACCAGATCCGCCGCCAGGATCGACAACTGCTCGTGAATATTTCCGGCGCCGAGACTGAGCACGAGGTCGCCGCTGTCGAGCATGTTGCCGACATCGCGATGGACCCATTCAAGACGCGGCTGATAACTGACGCCGCGATGCCCATGCGCTGCGATTGCGTCGGCGATCGTCTTTCCGGTAATTCCCGGCAGCGGCGTTTCGCTCGCGGGATAAACGTCGGTCACAACGATGCGATCGGCCTCGTCGAACGCGCGACCGAATTCGTCGGCGAATGCCTTGGTGCGCGAATAGCGATGCGGCTGGAACATGGTGAGCACGCGTTTGCGTCGCGTCGCGCGCGCGCTCTTGAGCGTCGCTTTGACTTCGGTTGGATGATGCCCGTAATCGTCCACCAAAAGAAAACGCGGACTGTCGTACTTGATCTCGAATCGGCGGCGCGCGTGCTCGAATTTCGGCAGCGCCGCCGCGATTTTGTCGAAAGATACGCCAAGCTCGCTCGCCAGCGCCACCACGCCGACGGCGTTGTGAATGTTGTGCTCGCCCGGCACGTTCAACGTCGCATCTCCAAGTTTTTTGCCGCTGTGGTAAACGGAGAACGTCGAACCGAAGTCGTGCAGCTGAATTTTTGTTGCGCGGTAGTGAGCTTGTTCGGTTAAACCGAACGAGATTGTCTTCGCGCAAGATCGACATAGTCGCGCCGCGACGCCATCGTCGGCGCTGAAGAAAATGTTCCCGCTGGTTTGCTCGATCAGCTGGGCGAACACTTTTTCGATCGCGACCAGATCGGAATAAAAGTCGAGGTGCTCCTCTTCTATGTTCAGAACGAGAATGTGCTGCGGATGAAATAAGCCGATCGTGCCGTCGCTTTCGTCGCCTTCGGCCACGAAGTATTCGCCACCCGCGTCCCAGTGCGCGTTTCTGCCGAGGACCGGGATTTCCGCGCCGACATAATGCGAAGGTCGTAGCCCGCCGGCGCGCAACACGTGCGCGGCCATGGCCGAAGTGGTCGTCTTGCCGTGCATGCCAACGATCAGGATCCCGCGTTTAGCCGACATGATCGCAGCGAGAGCTTCTGCGCGGCGCATGGCCGGTTTGCCTGCATCGCGCGCGGTGACGAGAATGGGATTGTCGATCTTGATCGCCGAAGAAAAGATGACCAGCTCGGCGTCGGCTGCGTCTTCCGAACGATGATCGAGATGAAACCGCAAGCCGAGCCGCTGTAACCGCTCCGTTTCCTGCGTTGTGACTTTGTCCGAGCCGCTGACCTCGTGACCGAGCTCGAGCAAAAGCGCGGCGAGCCCGCTCATGCCGCTCCCGGCCACACCGATGAGATGAACGCGGTGGCGTTCGCGCGTGAGCCAAGTTGCAATGCCTGTCCCGAGCAAAGTCGAGGGGTCGACATCACGCACGCTTTGCATGCTCGGTGTATTCCTCCATCGTTGCAACGACGCGATTGGCTGCGTCCTTCGGCGCGAGGCGCTCGGCACTTTCCGACATGCGACGAAGTTTTTGTCGATCTTCCATGAACTCCCTGATTTTGAGCGCAAGAGAGTCGCCGACGATTTGCGATTCCTTCACCAGTACGGCCGCGCCGGCCCGGACGAAGATTTCGGCGTTGCGCGTCTGGTGATCATCGGTCGCGTAGGGGAACGGAATCAGAATGCTGGGAAGAGCGAATAAGGCCAGCTCGGCCAGGCTGGCTGCGCCGGCACGCGCGATGGCGAAATCGGCCGCGCTGTAAATTTCTTCCATCTGATGATAAAACGCTGCGACGAAGGCGGGGAGATGTTCGCGCTGATAATTGTCGGCCACGAGGCGCTCGTCGCGCGTGCCGGAAAGGTGAACTACCTGCAGAGGCAGATCGCGCAGCAACGGCATCGCTTTGATAATGGCCTGATTGATGCCGCTCGCCCCCTGGCTGCCGCCCATCACCAGCATGGTCAAGCGATCGTGGCGCAATCCGAGTTTCTGGCGCGCGAGCTCTCGATCGATTCGCTTCAGTTCGGTGCGCACCGGCGTCCCCGTCACTTCCGTGCGCACTCGCGGAAAAAATTGTGCGCATTCCTTGAACCCGAGCAAGACGGCGCGCACCATCCGCGCGGTCAGCCGGTTCGCTTTTCCCGGCACAGCGTTCGATTCATGAATAAAGGTTGAGACGCCGCGCAAGCGGCCGGCGAGGATCGGCGCGGTGGAGGTAAACCCGCCCATGCCGAGCACAGCCTGTGGCTGGAAGTTTTTGTAAATCGATCGGCAACGCGCCAGGCTCTCATTGAACCGACGCAGAAAACCAAAAATCGCGGGCGAATAAAACGATGGGAACCCGATCGTTGGCAGTTTTTCAAACCGAAATTGCGAGCGGGTGGAAAGTGCAACCGAGTCGATTTCTTTTTCCGAGACGAAAAGCATGACTTCATGCCCGCGCTCGCGCAGCACTTCGGCGACGGCGATGCCCGGAAAAAGGTGACCACCGGTGCCGCCGCATGCGATGACGGCGTTCATATCCGAGGCGTGACGCGCGCGTGCAGCGGGATGCGTTTCTTCTGCGGCTCGAGCACCGCCTGACGGTAGATATTCAAGAGGAGGCCGACCTCAAACATGCAGGCGACAAGGTTGGACCCGCCGTAGCTGATGAATGGCAGGGGCAAACCTTTGTTCGGCAACAGCGACGTAGTCACGCCAATGTTGACCGCGGCCTGCAACGTGAGCAGGGATACGATCCCGCAGCCGAGCAGCAAACCGAACCGGTCCTTGGCGTGGAGCGCGATCATCATTCCGCAAACGATGATCACCACGAATAGAAAAATGACGAATAGACTTACCCGCAGACCGAGCTCTTCGCCGATGATCGGAAAAATGAAATCAGTGTGCGCGTAGGGCAGATAGAGCATTTTTTGGCGGCCATTGCCGAGACCGAGCCCTTCCATTCCGCCGCTGCCCCAGGCAAGTAACGCCTGCATTTGCTGCAAACCCGCATCCTGTTTGAACCGTTCCGGATCGAGAAAGGCCGCCAGCCGGCCCATTCGCTCTGCCATGCGTGTCGCCATGACAAGAATGCCGCCGAGCCCGGCAAATGCCACCGACCCGAGCAGGATTGGATTGGCTCCGGCGACAAACATCACCACGAACGCAGTCGCCCCGAGAAGCACGGTCGTGCCCAGATCAACTTCGCTTACAATCAGCGCGAGCAGCAGAGCTGTGATCGCGAGCGGAAGCGCAAAGCCGCGCAGAACAGTCGCGCTCTCTTTTTCGTAACGTGAAAACCACGCGGCGAGAAAAAATACGGCCACGATCTTGGCGAGCTCGGACGGTTGAAAACCGATTTGGCCCCAGCCGATCCAGCGGCGGGAGCCATTGATACGCATGCCGATGTGGGGGACGAAACAAAGGGCCAGCGCAATCAGAGCGAGTGCGAACCAGAGGCACCACGTCCGTTGCCAGAAATGGTAATCGGTGAGCGCGGCCGCACCACAAAGCACCAGGCCAATGCCGAGCCAGACGGCCTGGCGCCGAATAAAAAAATAGACGTCGCCATGTTTGTTCTGGGCGAAAGCGCTCGTGCTAAAAAGCATCACGATGCCGATGACGAGCATCGCCAGCACGGCGAGGAACAAAATGTAGGCGCTCTTACGATGCATCCTTAGATCGACATCTCATTCGCGAGTCTTTGTACTTTTGATCGTTTTGCTCGGAATCAGCAGTTTTTGTCCGACACGCAGTTTGCGCGGGTCGTCGATGTGATTGAGCGCGATCAGTTCGTCGTATGAAACTTTCAACTTGTGCGCGATCGTGACCGGATTGTCGCCCTTGACGACGATGTAGGTCCGGTGCGACTCGTGCGTCGCGTCTTCGAGCGCTAACGCGCGTTTGATGCGCCCGCCTGGCGCTGCTGATGGGCTCGGGCGTGGAGATGCGGCCGGTGCGATGCCCACATAAGTCGGCGATGATGAGGATGCTTGGCGCGCTTTGATCGCGTTGAAAGCGATGATCCCCGACACGGCCACGACGTGCAGCAGCAAAACGATCAGCAGCGCGCGTGACAATTTCATGTTCGGCTCCGACAGCTCTTCGTAATCGGCCGCGGTCGCGCGCACCGAGCGGCGCATCGCCGTCGCGCGCAGTTTCCGGTCGCGTTTGCGCGACCCGAGCTTCGGGATGTGAAACGACAGTTTCATTTTGGAAGCGCCGCGCCCGCATGGCTGCGCGAAGCTGCGGGCAGGGCTTGCACGAGGGCACGAAACTGGTCGCCGCGGTCGGCGTAGCTCTTGAACATGTCGAATGAAGACGTGCCCGGGGAAAAGAGGACCACGTCGCCCGGCCGGGCGCAGCCGTGCGCTCGCTCGACGGCATCGGCGAGCGAGCGTGCGATTTCGGCTTCGACCGCTCCGCTCCAGTCGCGCGCGATCCGCTCGGCCATTTCGCCGATCAGGATTGTCGATCTAACTTTCTCTTTCACGAGCGGACGCAGCGGTTCGAACGTGAATCCTTTGTCCTTGCCGCCGGCGATCAGCACGACCGGTTTGTTTTGCGCGAGCAATGCCTTCTCGACGGCATCGAGATTGGTCGCTTTGGAATCATTGATGTAATCGACCCCGCCGATTTCCCGGACGAACTCGCAACGATGCGGTCGCGGTTCGTAAGCGCGAAGCGGAGGCGCCATTTGCTCAAACGAAAGGCCGCGCACCATGCCGGCGGCGAGGGTGGCCATCAAATTCTCGACATTGTGCGAGCCGCGCAGCTTTGTTTCGGAAGGACGCAACACTGCTTTGCCGTCATGAACGATTGCGCCCTCGCTTAACCGGAAATCGGCGCGGTGGGTGTAGGCGCTGAAGGTGATTTGTCGAGACGCGAGCGCTGAAAAATTGTCGACGGCGTTCACGATCGCGACATCGTCTTTGGTTTGATTTTCGAATACGCGGAGCTTGGCCGCGCGATATTCGGCGACTGATGGATAACGATCGAGATGGTCCGGGGCGAAGTTCAACCAGATCGCGGTGGACGGATGAAAACGTCGAATTGTTTCCAACTGAAACGAGCTCACTTCCACGGTCAGCACGTCGAAGCCTTCGTGCTCGCGCGCAACTTCGGAGAGCGGTTTGCCAATGTTCCCGCAGGCGATCGTGCGCTGACCGCACGCGTGCAACATTTGCGCGAGCAATTCGGTGGTCGTGGTTTTGCCGTTTGTTCCCGTCACGGCAATGACCGGGACATCGATTGAGCGCCAGCCGAGCTCGAGCTCGCCGATCATGTCGATCTTGTCCTCCACAAAATTTTTCACCAGCGGCGAGGCCGGATCGATCCCCGGACTTAAAACGGCCAGCTTGAAACTTGACCGGTTTAACCGGTCAAGTTTTGCCGCTTCCGCGCCGCAGATGACGCGAATGCCCTGGGCGCGCAGGTTTTCAATACTCGATTTGAGCAGATTTTTCTCTTCGGCGTCATCAAGCACGGTGACCTGTGCGCCTTGCTCGACGAGCAGGAGCGCAGCGGCGGTTCCACTCAAACCGGCCCCGAGCACTGCGACGTTTTGATTTTTGTAGCGCAAATTTTTTTATCTCAACTTCAGCGTCGCCAGGCCGAGCAGCGCGCAAATTCCTGACAAAATCCAAAACCGCACGATCACGGTATTTTCCTTCCACCCCATCAGTTCGAAATGATGATGGATCGGCGACATCGCAAAGATGCGGCGGCCGGTCAGTTTGAAGCTGAGCACTTGCAGAATCACCGACACCGCTTCAAGGACGAACACGCCACCGACGACGACGAGCAGCAATTCCTGTTTGCAACAAATCGCGACAACGCCGATCAAACCACCGATGGCCAGCGAGCCGGTGTCGCCCATGAAGACCTGCGCCGGATGGCAGTTGTACCAGAGAAAACCGAAGCCGGCGCCGATCAGCGCCGCGCAAACCACGGTCAGCTCGGCGGTAAACGGATAAAACGGGACGGCCAAATATTCCGCGACGCGAAAATTTCCCGCAATATAAGAGAGACAAGCGTAGGCGAGCGCGACCGTCACCGTGCAGCCGGTGGCGAGGCCGTCAAGACCGTCGGTCAGATTAACCGCGTTCGACGCGCCGACGATGACGAGGGCAAAGAAGATAAAGGTGAACCAGCTCATGTTGTCGATTACCGCCGCCTTAACGAACGGCACGTAAAGCGAGCGCGCCTGCACTTCGAGCAGTGGGCTGCTGAGAAAGACGGACGCCACGATGACGGCGAGAATAATTTGGAAGAGCAATTTGTAGCGGCCGCTGACCCCGGCCGATTTTTTCTTCGTTACCTTGAGGTAATCGTCGGCGAACCCGAGCGCCCCGAGATAAAGCATGGCGAAAAGCGCGAGCCAGACGAAACGATTGTTCAGCCGACACCAGAGGACGCTCGAGATGAAAACGGCACCGATAATGAGCACGCCGCCCATGGTCGGCGTGCCCTGTTTGCCGCCATGCAATTCGGCCAGGCGATGAACTTCCGACGCGAGCCGGATCGGCTGACCGAGTTTCAACGCGGTTAGCACGCGGATGACGAGCTTTCCAAAGATGAGACAAATGACAAACGCCGTCACCGCGGCGGCCAGGGCGCGAAAGGTGACGTAAAAGAAAACGTTGAAGCCGAAGAACTGTTCGCTGAGCCGATGAAGATAGTACATCATGGCGCCACACCCTCGGCTGGTTGACGCTTCGCAAACTCCTCGAGCACAAGCTCGGTGCGCGCGGCCCGGCTTCCTTTGATCAACACCAAATCGCCGGGCGTAACAATTTCGCCGAGCAGCCCAGCCGCTTCAGTTGTCGATCTTGCCGTGGCAACGTTCTGCAATCCTGCGTCGCGCGCCGCATTGGCAATGGCGGCCGCGGTCCCACCGACCGCGATCAGATGGTCGATCCCGAACTCGGCCGCCGCTTCGCCAACTTCGCGATGTCCGCGTGTCGATTGGTCGCCCAGTTCGCGCATCTCGCCGAGCACAGCGATCCGTTTCCCCGGCGTATCCAGCTCAACCAACGTTCGCAACGCCGCTTTCATCGAATCAGGATTGGCGTTGTAGCTGTCGTCGAGGAACTGGACGCCGTGAACCTGTTTGATCTGCAAACGCGCTTTGGTGAGCGGCGCGGCGGCGAGACCGGCGGCGCCTTCCTCGAGTGAGACCCCAAAGACGCGCCCGGCGGCGACCGCAAGGATCGCGTTCTGCACCATATGCAATCCCGGCACGGGCAATTGCGCGCGACAACGATGCGCGCCTTCGAGGATCGTGAACTCGCTTCCGCCGGCACTTTGGTCGATTTCGCCCGCGCGGATCGAGCCGCTGCTGATCCCGGCGAAAATTACTTTCGCGCGGGTGCGCTGTGCGATCGTTTTGCTGAAATTATCATCGGCATTCAGGATGACCGAACCTTCAGCGTTGACGGCTTCGGCGAGCGCGCCTTTTTCTGTCGCGATCGCTTCGCGCGAGCCCATGAACTCAATGTGAGCGACGCCGACATTGGTAATGATCGCCGCATCAGGCGCCGCGATCTTCGCGAGCGCGGCCACTTCGCCGGGGTGATTCATCCCGATCTCCCAAACGGCGATTTCGTGTCTGTAATTGGATTCGAGGATCGTGCGGGGCAGACCGACGTGGTTGTTGAAATTGCCTTCGGTTTTCGTGACCCGAAATTTGCGCGCCAGCACCGAGGCGGCGAAGTCCTTGGTCGTGGTCTTTCCATTGCTGCCGGTAATGCAAAGGACGCGCAGCGCAAGCGCGCGGCGATAATTCGCGGCCAGCGTTTGGTAGGCGCGCAACGTATCGTCCACGCGAATCAGCGCAAAATCCGGCGGCGTTTTTCCGTTCCAGGCAAGATCGACAATCGCCCCTGCCGCGCCGGACGTGGCCGCTGATTCGACAAAATTGTGACCATCGAAATTTTCACCAGGCAAGGCGACGAACAGCTCACCGCGCTTGAGCGTGCGCGAATCGCTGCTGACTTTGTCGACGACGAGATTTCCGTCTCCTGATTCGAGTTGGCCGTAGGCAAGGTGAGCGATTTCTAAAATAGGCAACAGGTTCATGGGATCGGGGAGCGCGTGCGCCTCGCACGCTCTGCGCGGCGCCCTCGCCGCGCAGCCGCGGACGCGAACAGGTCTAAAGCGATCATCAAGCTCTCGATTGAGTTCAGCTTAGCAGCGTTGCCGGCGAGGGCGCCGGCAAGAGCGCGCGAGACGCGCGCGCTTCCCAGAAAAATGCGCGAACCAGCCTCGAGCGAATTGGAACAAAATGTGCGCAACATGTTAGAACTCGACCGGGTGATTTTCGATTGCCCGGCGCGCCACCTGAATATCATCGAACGGGATCGTGCGGTCGGCGAATTCCTGGTAGGCTTCGTGACCTTTGCCGGCGATGAGCACGATGTCGCGCGGCTGGGCGAGCTCGACGGCGCGCGCGATCGCTTCGGCGCGATCGACAATTTTCTCATAATCATGTGCGCGAAAACCCTTTTCGGTGTCGGCAATGATCGCCGCCGGATCTTCCCGGCGCGGATTATCGGACGTGACAATCGCGTAATCGGCGTTGCGCTCGACGACCTCGGCCATGAGCGGACGCTTCTGCCGGTCGCGATTGCCTCCGCAACCGAAGAGGACGAGCAACCGCCGCGGCTCGAGCTCGCGCAATGTTTTGATCACGTTGAGAAGCGCGTCCGGCGTGTGCGCGTAATCGACGAACACCCGGAACTGTCGTTTCGCGGGCACCATTTCCAAGCGGCCGGGAATTTGCGGCGACTTCGCCAGACTCGCGACGGCTTCGCGCAAATTGACCCCGAGCGCATTGGCCGCGGCGAGCGCAGCCATTGAGTTGGCGACGTTGAACCGCCCGATCAGCGGCAAACGCACGAGATAACTCTTGCCGCGCGCGTCGAGGCGATAGGACGTGCCGCCAAACTCGATCCGATAATTTGAGGCGCGAAACTCGGCGCGCACGCCCATGCCATAGGTCGCGGCGGTGATGTTGTTGTCGATCTTGCCGAGCAATTGTTCGCCGTAACGATCGTCGATGTTGATCACCGCGATCGGTTTTTGTTTTTTCTCCTGCTGCGACAATTGCGTGAACAATTTCGCTTTCGCCTCGAAGTAGTTCTCGAGCGTGCCGTGGAAATCGAGGTGGTCTTGCGTGAGGTTCGTGAACACGGCCACGTCCCATTCAATCCCGCGGGTGCGCTCCTGTGCGAGGGCATGCGAGGAAACTTCCATGGAAGCGGCGCGACAACCGGCATTGGCGATAAGCGCGAGCAATTCCTGCAGGTCGAGCGACTCGGGGGTGGTGCGCGTCGCGGGCAAGACGCGTTCGCCGATTTCGTAGCGCACGGTGCCGATCAAGCCGCAGCGCAGCCCGGCTTTCTCGCAAATGTGTTTGATTAGAAAACTGGTGGTGGTTTTTCCATTCGTGCCGGTGACACCGGCGATTTTCAAACGCTGAGCCGGGCGACCGTAAAAAGTTGTCGCCAAATCGGCGAGTGCGCGGCGCGTGTTCTGGACAATGACGCAGGTGGCCCCGCCGGCGAGCATGGCGGATTCCTCGCGCTCGGTGACGATTACGGATGAACCTTTTTCGACCGCCTGGGCGATGAATTGATGGCCATCAGTTTTTTCGCCCCGCAGCGCCACGAACATGCCGTTCCTTTGCACACGGCGCGAGTCATACGCGATGCTTTCCACCGCGCGATCACGTCGGCCGATGACCTGGCGCACGGCAAGGCCGCCGAGAAGCGTTTCGAGCTGCATACCAGTTCAATCTGCCGGTGCAACGGGCTCAATGGATAGTCGCATTGCTCAAGGCAACTCGTCGCACCGGAAGCGCCTTGCGAATTTCCAACTGCGGTTGAAGATCAAGATAACGCGCCGCCTGCTCGGCGATGCGCGAAAAAATCGGGCCGGCAACCAGGCCGCCATAGTTTAGCTCGGGCTTGGTCTGTGCGTCGTCAAGCACGACCAGCCCGACGAACTCGGGACGATCGGCCGGCAAGTAACCGGTGAAGGAGACGACGTATTTTCCTTTCTCGTAGCCGCCGCCGGGATCGACTTTCTGCGCGGTTCCGGTTTTACCCGCAATGACAAAGCCGGGGACGGCGGCCGCTGCGGCGGTGCCGCGATCGCTCACGACACCGCGCAGCGCATCACCTATCTGTCTGGCCGTCTGGGGAGAAATTACCTGGCGCACTATGACCGGCGAGAGCGTGCTGATCGTTTTTCCGTCGGCGGCAGCGATCGATTTGACGATGCGCGGCATGACCAGTTTACCGCCATTCGCGATTACGCTCATGGCGACGGTCATCTGCAATGGGGTGACGCCGATCTCGTGGCCCATCGGCAGCCGCGTGATGGAAATTTTGCTCCACGATTGCGGCGAACGCAGCAACCCGCCGATTTCGCCGGGCAACTCAATCCCCGTGCGTTCGCCAAAGCCGAAACGCCGGATGTATTCGTAAAATTTTTGCTCGCCGACGGTGAGGGCAAGCTTGGCCGCGCCGATGTTGCTCGATTTGACGAGAATATCTTTGACGCTGAGATCGGCGAACGCCTGGTGATCGTGCAGCGGCGTACCGCCGAAGTTCCAGAGGCCCTTCTCGCAGAACACCGTCGAGCCAAGGCCGACCTTATGTTCGTTGAGCGCGGCCGAGGCAGCGACAATCTTGAATGTCGAGCCGGGCTCCATCATGTCGGCGATCGCGCGATTTTTCATCTGCTCGGGCTTGGCGTCCGAGCGCTTGTTCAGATCGAAGTGCGGTCGGGTCGCCATCGCCAGCACTTCACCGGTCTGCGGCCGCATCAGAATGATGCTCGCCTTGCGCGGCGAATACTCGCGGACCGCCGCATCGATTTCCTTTTCGACGATGCTCTGGAGATGAAGATCGACGGTGAGATGGATTTGGTAGCCATCGCGCGCGGCGCGTTCCTGCCCCCGGTAAAGCACGATCTCCTGGCCGGCGCGGTTATGCTCGATGTAGCGATAGCCGTCCTGTCCGCGCAGATACTCCTCCATCGAGGCTTCCACGCCGTCCATGCCACGATGCTCGAAATCGCTGAACCCGATGACGTGACAGAGCATCGCGCCGTTCGGATAAATTCGCGCGGCATCGTGCTCAAAATAAATACCGCGCAGGTTTTGCGCGCGCAGTTTCTCGCGCAAATTGGCGGCGAGCGCTTCCGGAACGTCGCGTTTGATCACCATGTAACGACGATCGCTGTGGAGTTTCTCACTCAGCTCGCCGGCGGGGAGTTTTAGATCGGTGCTGAGAAGATCGACAATCGCGCCGGCATTGTTCACGTGGCTGGCGTCGGCGACGATCGTCTCAACCGGCACATTGTGCGCGAGCACTTCGTTGTTCGCGTCGAAGATTTCACCGCGCTGAGCACGGATAATCTGTTTGTGAACGTGCTTCTCAGCAGCGAGCCCGGCGTATTCGTCGTGCTTGATCAACTGCAGGTAAACGAGCCTGAACGAAAACGCGCTAAAGAGCGCGATAAAAGCAAGGCCGACAATGACGCACCGAAGGCGACTGGTCCATTTCATTTGCCGGCCTGCTCGTTTTTCACCGGTTGGATACGCTCATCATCCGGGCGGTGTTCGGGGAGAGTC
>DATDFJ010000145.1:0-8384 GCA_036522675.1 Chthoniobacterales bacterium
CGGCGCGCTCGACGTGCAATGGCAGTTCTACGATCTCGCGCAAAAACATCTCCGCGGAACGAGCGCCGAGACCGATTGGCTTCTTGAGAGCTGGAGCTTTGTTCTCGAAGCGCTCGAGGAAAATTCCGAGTCGCTCATTGGCGGGGTCGATTGGATCACCAAGAAATGGTTGCTCGATGTTTTGATCGATGCCGAAAACCTCAGCTGGGACGATCCCTGGCTGCAAAGTGTCGATCTTGAATATCACAACATCGATCCGTCGCGCGGACTCTTCTTCGGTGTCACGCCCGGCAAACGTATCGGCGAATGGAACAACAGCGTCCGCCGCAGCGACGCCATGCGCTCGCCGCCCGCGAACACGCGCGCGTCCGGCCGCGCCCGCGCCGTCGCCGGTTTCCAGGAGCGCAGCCAGTCCTACGTCATCAACTGGGACTCGATCGCGTGCGACAGCCGCGATTTCCTCGTCATGGGCGACCCCTTCAAAACTTATAACGACGAAGTCGACCGCTTCCTTAACCAACCTCGTCCGCTCGACAAAACGGTCGCCGACGACCGGCTATGAGGCCGGAATTAGACGAAGATTCGCCTACTTCTCGTTAGACCATATGCCGGTCGATACAAGATCGCCAGGACGGAAGATTTTCAGCTTCGTTGTCTTGATCGCAATTGGCGTTGAAGGCTTAATCAGAGGACCACAGATGATGCCCGACCTCGTTGCTTACGGTCTCGGCGGCGTGCTGATTCTTGTCAGCCTCGGCGGAATCATCACCACAGTTATGACTCGCAGTAGAAAGCGTTGGGCGGATGCCACGCCCAAGGTCTAACTAATCGCTGGAGCCAACCGCTGGCCATGGTGAAGGCCACGTTTGATTTTATGAAGCACTTCTTGATGTTTGTCACGCTGGCCGCGGCCAGCGGTGGCTCAGCTCCGTCTCGTTAGATGTCATCTCCGCGGTTCACGAATATCACGCATCCCGCGGAGAGCGTTGCGACATTACAAAGGTGAAAATAGAAAGTAGAAGATTGAAAAGTGGGCGCGCTGCCGTCAGCGGTCGCTCATCTTGTGTCGCGTTAGATCGTGACGCCGGTGCTGTGGCTTTATCGTCGCGACGCCGCACAGGATGGATTTGAAGCAGTATCTGACGACGAAACGCTTGTGTTCAATTCAAGCCCGTGGTGACGGTAAATGGGAGAGGGTTCTTGCTCGTCCTCGAAGCCGTTGGAGTTTTGATTCGATACCTGAGATAGCAGGTTGAGGAAGTTACTTTCGGCACTGTCCACTGGTACCGGTTCGAGTTGGGTGCATCCGTCGCTATCCTGGTCCACGGGCCGCTTGGACCAGCGGAAGAAAAGTCGATTGTCACGGTGGCTGAATCCCCTGCCGGCACGCTGCCCAGCCATTGCAGAAAATGTGCGGAGCCGCCGATCAAATGCTCGCCGCCTTTTGGCAGAATTGGAATGATCTTCAAGCTTGGGTTGTCCGGGACGTGGAGATAGACGCGGAGCTTGTTGTCTCCGCTGCCGGTGCTGGCGAGATACGCGATGTCGTTGAAGCCATCGTGATCGAAGTCGGCAATCGTCATTCCGGACAAAGTGGTTTCCGCGATCGCGAAAGAAGCGACCTGAGACCAGTGAAAATTGGAGTCGGCCTTGTAAATGGAGATGCTTCTTGAACTCCAAATGACAACCTCGGGGCTCCCATCATTGTCCATGTCTGCGAGTCGAATCCCCTTCACGCCAGCAGTTGGTAAGCCGGTTGAAATGCTTTGCCAGGTGCTACTCGAGGTATCGAAGTAATAAACGGCGGCACTACCTTTTGCCACGGCAATGTCCGCCGCGCCGTCGTTATTAACATCGGCGACGTCGAACCAGATGTTAAAGCCGAGGGTGAGCCCGTTTTGCATCGAGGTGAAGTTGCCCGCGCCATCGTTACTCCAAAGCTGACTACCGTCGAGGGCCACGATCACGTCAGGATGTCCATCATTATTGAAGTCGCCGAATTTGCACCACTGATTCGAGTTGCCGCCATTCTTGGCAAATGTCTGGGTCCAACTCCCGTCACCATCGTTCTTGTAGACGTGAAAACCGTTGCAACAGCCAAAGGAGTTGGATGCGAGGTCGAGTAATCCGTCGTGATTGATGTCGGCGAAATCAATTCCAAACATCCCATAGGTCTCGCCACTCTTTGCCAGTCCGTCATCGTACGGCACCCACGATGCGCCGGAGCCGTCACCCAGGGCTGTCTCAATCAATTGATCGCCAAAATCATTGCTCCCATAGTTGTGATGCATGGCGTAACCGATGTCCATGATCCCATCATTGTTGACATCGCCCAGCGCCACGCCGCCATAACCAAAGTTGCCCTGTTTCACCAGCGACCAATCGGTGCCAGCTCCATTACTCTTCCAAACCATGATTCCCGCCTCAGTTGCGTTCACGTTTGGGCTGCCATGGTCGCCAATCGTGACCAAATCAATTCGACCATCGCCGTCGACATCGCCGGCTTCCAACTCTGTCAGGCCGCTCTCGAATGTGACCGCATCGAGTCCGCTCGTGACGAGAGTGTAGGAAAGATTTTGCGCGATCGAGCTCTTACCAATCACGATTGCAGCGACAGCCAGAGCGATCGTCTTTGTCATAGAACTTCCAGACTATTGTGATTGCCAAGCTCAGAAAATGTCAATCAGCGAACCCTACCCGTGTTGCCGACTCGGCAGCGAGGGTTATTGCGCGGAGAACGAATGCGAACCGGACACGACTGCGCGCGTCCGTCGAGCATGGGCACACGCTGTGCTCAAAATCAGGGCGTATGCGCGTCCGGCAGATCGTTCTCATTGCAAGCGCTACCGCGCTCGTCGGTCCTGCGGTTTATTCATTGACACGGCCTGATCCCGCAGACCAGGCGAAGCGATCATTGACGCTCGTTTCTAATGCCTACCGATTGGATAGGATCTATCGCTCGATGGAAGGGCCGATGTCGATTGCGAGCGGAATTCGTCTCGGGGCGATCGACAAATCGCGCGTGGAGTGGATCACTGGCCTCGAGACCGAGGTGGTCGATGCCACTGGGCAAAAGCCGATCTCGCAGGAATTTTTCTGTCATTCCAATCTGACGTTTGCCGAGCACGCCATCACGCCGAGCCAAGTCAATCAACGCTTCGGCGGAAAAACGCACTTTGACTGGCGGCTCTTCACGCTTGTGCCGGGACGGCGCTCGATCGATCTGCCACCCGGCTTCGGTATACCGATCCCGGCCGACGCGCCTCTGGATTATTTGACGATGTCTTTGAATCTCAATCCGCACACCGACGCGGTGAACGTCCGCTTCCAAACGAAAGTTCACACGATCGCAGCCGGTGAAGCGGGCGCGCCGACAAAGGCACTGTTTCGGCGCGCACTCTACGTTCTCGCACCTGACGATCCATCTGCCGGGATGGGACCAAAGTGCATGGCGACTTCGGCAACGCAGCACGTCGGCGCCGGGTGTGCAGAGTTCCATCCGCCTGTCGGCCTAACGAATCACTGGAGTGTTGCTCCGGGGCATCACGTTTACGAGACCGAGATCACGCAACAACTCAATCTGCCCTTCGACACGACCATTCATTACGCGACTATTCATGTGCATCCATGCGCGCGTCGGATGGAACTGCGCGATCTCACCACCGGGCAAACGATCCTGGACCTGCATTCGAACGATTGGGCAGATCGCATCGGCGTTGCGCACGTCGACGAATTCAAATCGGCCACTGGCATCCCAATTTTCCGAAATCATCGCTACGAGCTCGGCGCGGTATACGACAATACCTCGGGCGCGAAAACCGATGCGATGGCGATTCTCTATCTCTACTTGCTCGAAAAGAATCTCAGCTAGTTTTCGATTCTCATTTTACCACCGCCCGGCGCTCCCGCGCCTAGAGTGCCCTAGCGCACGGAGTCCGAAGAGAAGGTTTCTGAATTTGCTCTGCGATCTCGGGTTCTCGAGCGCGGGTGGTTAGCCCTGCAAGATCGACAATTGCCACGTCGGCGCTTTACTCCAGCCGATGCAACGAAGGGATTCCGTAGTTTTCCTGGAGTGCGGGTGCTTCGCCGGCGACCTGGCCGGCATCGAGCTCGAGTTGTTTTGGATCTTCGACGGTTTCGATTTTGATAAAGCCGCCTTCGAGGGGTTGCTTCACCGCTTCGGCAACGTCGCGCAACGAGTTGATCTCTTTTCCGTTCACTTTTGTGACGGTGAGATAGGCGACGTCATCGTAGCCGATGGTTGTGTTCGCCGGAAGCACCTGACTGAGCACGACGATCTTGCGGTGTCCTTCGGGGAATAGTTCCGATTGGAACCGATCCAGGTAGACGAGCCGCTGCGGCGCTTCTTTTTGCCAGTTCGGTCCCCATTCCTTGAGGTACTGGCGAGAAAGCTCCTGGAAAATGATTCCGCCGAGCACCAGGTACGGCGGCGCCTGGTCGAGCATGTAAGGCGCGCTGACGTAATCTTGCGGTGCGCGATGTTCCAGCGTCACACTGAGCTTCATCGGATTGCCGTTGCGCTGGATGTCGAACGGGATCGTGTCGCCGCTGAACGCGTAGCTCGTCAGGATATTGGTGAAATCGATCTTGCCATAAAGCGGATCGACATAGTTGCCGTTGTCGTCGATCGCGTTGTTGTTGATCGCCGTCACGATGTCGCCGATCTGCAGGCCGGCCTTGGCCGCGGGCATGTTTGGTTCCACGCGTGTGACGTAAACGCCCGCGGGCTTACCAGTCTCATGCGCGAAGGCGCGCAGTTGCGGGTCGCGCGTCGGAAAAAATGAAAACCCGGCGGCAGGAAAACCTTCATACGGTTGCTTCTCGGCATCCTTCAAAAAATGGACAATGATGGGCGCGGGAATCGCATCGACCAACTGTGCGCGCGGATCGTAGCGCAAGAGGAGGCCGGCGAGCTTGTTGTTTTTGACGACCGGGATGGTGTAGCTGTTCTCGCGATACTGCATCGACATGCTAATGCGGTAGGTAAGGAACTGCCCCACATCGGCCGGGTAGCGCGTCATTTGAATGGTCGTGACCAAACCTTCGGTGGCGATGAGCGCGCCGGTCGGCTCCAATTGCCACGCCGCCAGCCGATCGCCGACGACCGTGTCGGTCGCGATGTCCACCGGAGTGATGCCGTCGAGAAAATTTTTCTCGGTCGGTTCGAGGAGCGCCAGGTTCGCTTCGTAATCGATTACCTGCACGTTGGCCGCGGTTTTCTCGCCCGACTCGGCACGCTCGAGTTCCACATAATTCTGGTTCGCCACCAAGTCGGCGGTCACGAGCACGCGACCCTGTGAGAGCACCGCGCCGAGCGCGCGCTTGGAGATCGGCGCTTTTTTTTGCCAGGGCCGAAAATAATCGTAGGGCTGCCCAGTCACATTCACGCGCACAAGCGAGAGCGGTTTCTGCTTAGATTCACCTGGCGACGGGCCCGGCTCTTTTTTGGCGAATGCAGCCGTGGCCGCAAACAGAATGACGCTGAACGTGATGAGAAAATCTCTGCGCATCGGGGTTTAGCTTTTCTTTTCGTCCTCGGCCGCCGTGGCCACCACTTGCTCGTGCAGATTTTGTTCGCGCACGACGTTGTAGCGCGTTTTGATCCGCTCGCGCGCGCTCTCGACCTGTTTCGGATCAAGCACTAACGGCGGACCGTCACCAACCATTTTGAAAACGAATCGCTCAGCCGGTTCGGATAACGCGCTCGCTAGCTCATCCATCGTGCGGATCTTGCGGCCGTTGATTTCATCGACAATCGAGCCGCGATAGGCCGAGAGATAAGTGTTGATCGGATCTGGCAGAATATTCGTCAGCACGATCACGTCCGGGTGCTGGAGATAGATTTGATCCAGCACAAAGTAATCGAAGAAATGGCGGAGCCGCAGATCGGACGGTTGATACGCCTCCATCAAATCGAGGCTCAGTGGTTGGAAAAGCAATCCGCCGTAGACGACGTAACGCGGCTTCACGTCGTAACTGTGTCCCTGAATGAGATAAGGCCAGACCGTGCTCAGCGTGACAGTTACGCTGACTGGTTGTTTGTCGCGCCAGACGTCGAACTTCACCGTGTCGCCCTTGAATTTCCGCTCGACGACTTCGGGCATTTCCACACGCTCGCCTTCCAACTCCACGTTGCCGTCGCTGGCGATGGGATGATTGTCAATCGTCAGCAGCACATCGCCTTCCTTCAAAATGCCGGCACACGGTCCGGCGGAAACGACAGTATTAACGAGCACGCCGCGATCGTTGTCCTTGAGGCCAAGAAATCTGCGCTGCGCCGGGTTCTGCAACTTCGTGTAGCCGAGCGCAAGATCGACATATTTATCGTAGTGGCTGTCCTCGATATCTTTGAGAAACCTGCGAATCACCGGCGTGGGCACCATGTAAGCAACGCCTTGCGCGATGTCGCCGCTATAACCTTGAAACGCGACACCGACGACTTTTGCGTTTTGCATCACCGGGCCGCCGCTATTGCCGGGATTGATTTGCGCGCTGATCTGAATCGCGAGGTGCTGATCGATCGAGGAATGCGTGTAAAGCTGGAAGTCGATGCGCGAGACAATCCCGGTGGTCACCGACATCCGTTCGCCGCCGATCGGATAGCCGTAAGCTGATACCGTCGATTCGAGCGCCGGAATCCCACCGAGCTTTAGCGGGACCATGTCTTTGTAAAAATTCGGCGCGTCTACAGTGATCAGCGCCAGGTCGCAGTCGTGCGCGATAAATTTCACGCGCGCCGGATATTTGTTCGGGTCGCCGTCGCGTTCGACCGTGAGATAGCGGCTGTTGCTGACCACGTGCGCGTTGGTCATGATCCGGTTGCCGTCGATGACGAAGCCGGCGCCAACGCCGCGTTGCAGCGCGCCCGCATTCCACGGCGCGCGGTAATCCGGTTCCACCTCTGTCGCCGTGATCCGGACAAGACTCTTTTGCACGGGCCCATTCGGTTTTCCCGGCGCGACGACTACCGGTACTACCGCGGCCGGCGCGGCCGCCGTCGGTTTCGTGATCGCGCCCGGCGGGCGGGGCTCTGGTGGAGTTTGTGCCGATGGGCTCTCCTGTTGCGCGAACAATGTCGATCTAACCAGCAAGATCGCGCAGCCAAAAACAAAAGTCCGCTTCATGTCGGAAAGTCGGCAAGATAAACGAAGTTTCAGGAAAGCAAATTGAGCGCCGCGTTTTCAGCTGCGGTTGTAGCTGCCGCCGTCCCTGGCGGCAGATTCCCTTTCAAATCCCAGCGCGCTCCAACAATGACGCCAGCACTTTTTTCGCATCGAAAACTTCGCGCGCGATCTCGCGCGCCGCGCGCGAGTGCTTCGCGTAATCGGCGTTGATCTTTTTCACTGCGGCTGAGATTTCTCCTACGGAGCGAAAACTGAGCAGACCGGCATCACCGCCATAATATTTGGTGAAACCGGTCTCCTGAATAATAACCGGCCGGCCAGCAGCGAGATAGCACGCGCTTCGATCGCTGAACCAGGCGGTGTTTAGTCGCACATACTGATCTTTCGCCACGGTGAACTCGCCTTTGGAGCGCTGGATGTAATCGCGATAGAGCCAATAATCGACGCTCATCTGGAGCGGCGACTCTAATCGCCAGTCGTTGCGCAGAAATTGCGCGCGCGTCCGCGCGTCTTTAATGTTCGTTGCCAGCTCGAATGGTTCGCCCGCTTTTCTCGGCGCGGCGATAAAGCGCAAAAATTCGCGCGACTTGCTCCACAAATATTTTCGGCCGCGCCAGGTGATATCTTTGATCCGGCTGGTCGACCAATTCGCCACCGAAGTGAAAACGGCCGCGCGGGGAGGGGAGCGATGCGTTTTCCAGAAATCGAGCACGATGGGTTGCCGTGTCGGCTGCCATTTGAGGCCGTGCAACGGCACCGGGAATTTTTTTGTGCCGACGTTTTCGCCGAACGTGAACAGCGCGCAATGGCGGCCGAGATATTCGATTGTCGATCTTCGTCTGTTATCGACCTTAATTTGTTCGACGCCGGGATCGCTCTCGACATAAACGATCCGGTCGCTGACGAGCAGATCGTCATTGAACTCCTGCGCGCCGCAGATGTTCAGGATCGCGTCAGCTTCGCGGTAAAGCTGGCGAATCTTCTTCAGGGGCAGACCGGCCGTCGGATGTCGCTTCAGATAGCGCGCGCAAAAGGCCCAACGATTGTTGAATTCAAACTCGCGCGCCAATCGATTCAGGATGTGTGCCGCATAATCAGATTTGTCGGTGATCTCGAACGTTTCCGGGTTGTAGGGCAGCCGCGCCGAATCCTCGACGTAGTAAACGTCGTGCCCGAGCCGCCGCAGGCCGACGATGTAATGAATGTGCTGCCAGATCACGCCGGCAATCGGGATCGATC
>DATDFJ010000146.1:0-9552 GCA_036522675.1 Chthoniobacterales bacterium
GCGCTATCGACAAAATCGCCATACAAAGTCGAATGATGATTCGGATCTTTTTCCAGGACTCGCTTGTTTCCGGTCGGCGACTCATGCCCGCGTTTGCCGGATGAAACCGGCGCATCGGCCACGATTTGGTCACCGATCATGAGATAAGCGCGTTGTTTTGGAATCGAAACGACAATGTGCGTGTTATCCGGCGTCGCTTGTTTGAGCAAAGATTGGTTCACTTTCATCGGCTCCTGTTTGCGAATAAGCTCAGCCGGTTTGCGCATTTTGGGCCCGAATAGCTGCGCCTGGGCGAGGCCGCCCAGCCCGATTGCGATCGCAATCGTCACCATTCTGGTCGAGAAAATGCGTTTCATCAGGGCATGTAGCTGTTTACGCGTTTGAGCCAGCCCGGCAGCCAGCGCGATTCCCCGCGGTCCGGCGGCGAATTCTTTACGCGCCGGATCAAAATTGCGCGCGCCGCATCGGCGAATTCCTTGGCCGCCGTCTTGTCGGCACCGGTGCCGCACATCCGCTCGAGCACCTGGAGCAGCCCCCAGCCTTCGCCGCGATACCTTTCCGTGTGCAGAACTCCTTCGCCCTTGAAGTTCACATAATCGGCCAGTGCATAGGAGCCCTGGGCTGAACTCGCCACGCGTTCGAATTGCTGCCGCACCTTTTCTCGATTTTCCGGCGCAGTTTCCTCGAGCATCTTTGGCAACGCGTGCTCGAGCCGATCGATGAGAAATTGCGCCTGAAGATCGACAGTTCCTGCAAGAAAACCGCGGAGGTCAGTCATCTGGGGCGAATTTTGAGCGCGTTCAAACTCATGTCGCGACGACCAGGGGCACGGCTTCGGAGGCAGCAGCCAAGCCGGCACATTGACCTGGTGATCGGAAATGAATGTGACCAGCTTGGGAAAGCTTTCTTCAAACGGTCCGCGTTTGCCTGGCGGATACCAGATGAAATGACCGATCCCGAGGGAGGCGAAATCCTCGCCTTGGTTCCAGGAGGTCAGTCCGGAGATCGTTCCATTGCATTCGTTTTGCCAGATTTTCTTCCCGATCCGCAGGGCCTCGCTGTCCGAGAGGGTGATCGCCTGCGACACAGGGACGAAAGCGACGCAAGCGACGCAAACCCACAGCCACGCCCGGGGTCGCTGTTTTCTTGACGAACTAACATGAGGCATTAGCGTGCAGCTTTCCGTGCCGGCAAATGCGCCGGCACGCTTCAGCTTCAAATCCACTGACATGAAAAATTTCATCATTGCGTTCGCCTTACTTTTGGCGGGTTCACCGCTTTTCGGGCAAGAGAAATCGCCGGAACTGAAAACTGATATCGACAAGGTCAGCTACAGCATTGGCCTGCAAGTCGGCTTCAATTTCGTCAAACAAAACGAGGCGTTAAAGAAGCAAAACGTGCAGATCAATGTCGATGCCATGATCGCTGGTGTAAAAGACGCGATTGCCGGCAAACCACAGCTCAACACCGATCAGGTGCGGGAAGTCCTCACGAAGTTTGAAAAAGATATGACGGCAAAAGTCCAGGCATCGGCCCAGAAAAACAAAAGCGAAGGTGAAAAATTCCTCGCCGAAAACAAAAAGAAGGACGGCGTGAAAACGACCTCCAGCGGCCTGCAATACAAGGTGCTCAAGGAAGGCAACGGCCCGCAGCCCCAGGGCAGCGACATCGTCACGGTAAATTACCGTGGCACATTGATCGATGGAACCGAGTTCGACAGCTCCTACAAACGTGGCCAGCCGGCCACCTTCCCACTCACCGGCGTGATCAAAGGCTGGACCGAAGGACTCCAGCTGATGAAGGTCGGCTCAAAATATCAATTGTTTGTTCCGGCCAACCTCGCCTACGGCGAACGCCAGATGGGCCCGGATATCGGGCCGGATTCGACGTTGATTTTTGAGGTCGAATTGCTGGATGTGAAACCCGCTGGCGCTGCGGCGAGTCCATCACCTTCGGCGACGGCGCGCTAGATCGACATCGCGGTAGTGTCGGCCGCATTTGCAGGCGCCAAGCCTGCCGATACAGCTCAGCTCAGTTCAACGTGCCGAGGCGACCGTGTCCCACTCCACCCGCCGCGCGTCGCCCCACAGATCTTCCAGACTGTAAAACCCGCGTTTGTCGCGGTGGAAGATGTGCACGACTACTTCGAGGTAATCGAGGACGATCCACTGACTCGCGGGAAATCCGTCGATCGCGGTCGGGCGGACCGCGTGATCTTGCTTCAGCCGCGTCTCGATCTCGTTCGCGATTGCTTTGAGCTGCGGCTCGGAGTTGGCCGAACAGATCACGAAGAAATCGGTGAACGTCGAGATGCCGCGCAGATCAAGCACGACGATTTCTTCGGCCTTCTTGTTGGAGGCGAGCTCAGCGCAGGTCCTGGCTAGATCTTCGGCGGTTATTGCGCTGCCTCCCGGTAGAGGTTGTTGCGGCGAATGATCTCTTCCACGCTCTCCGGCACGAGATAACGAATCGATTGGCCCGAAGCAACCCTCTTTCTAATCCCGGTGGCCGAGATGTCGATCTTGCGCGCGATGATCGGATAACCGTGCGTTGCTTCTGCTCCCGTTCGATCGAGAACGACGAAGCGTACCAGCTTTTGCAGGCGATCGAACTGCCGCCAATTTGCGAGCCCGGCCAGGTTATCTTCGCCGATAAGATAATAAATGTCCGCGCCCGACTTGCGCGCCTGGAAGCTTTCGACCGTGTCGATCGTGTAAGAAGGCGGCGGTCGCCGCAATTCGCAATCATCGACTTCCAGGCCGTTCTCGCGTTCGACGGCGGCTTGCAACATCGACAATCGCATCTCGGCGCTCGCGAAGGCTGCGCGTTTGTGCGGTGCGATCCGCGCGGGCACGAAGATCAATTTTTCCAAACCAAGTTTTTCGCGCGCTTCCCGAGCGAGGATCAAATGGCCATGGTGGATTGGATCGAAGGTGCCGCCGTAGATTCCTATCTTCAACACCCAACGCTTAACGCTCAACACTCAACGTTCAACTTAAAGCGGTGCAACTGAGCGTTGGACGTTGGACGTGGGACGTTGAAGGTTGCCGCCCATGAATGGTGATTCGCTCGGCCAACTAATTCTCACCGGCGTGCCGGGCAAAGAACTCGACCGCAAAAGCGCCGAACTTTTCCGGCGGGTGCAACCGGGCGGGTTCATTCTTTTTGGACGGAATATCGAGACGGCGACGCAACTGCGGAAATTGATCGACGATCTGCGCGATGTCAGCGCGATCGAGCCGATCATCACGATCGACCAGGAAGGCGGCCGCGTCTCGCGTTTGCGCTTAATCGGCAACGAACCGCCCAACGCACAGCAGTTCCGCGATAAAGCCGATGTCGATCTTATCCGGCGGCATGGCGACATCACCGGGCGCTTGTTGCGCCTTTTCGGATTCAACCTCGATCTCTGTCCGGTGCTCGACATCTCATTCGATGATGCAGCCGACAATTCGCTCCGTGGCCGTTGCTATGGCAAGAGCGTCGAGCAGGTCAGCCGCAACGCCGGCACATTCAACGACGCGATGCGCGCGCAAGGCGTCGCCAGTTGCGGCAAACATTTTCCCGGTTATTCCGCCGCCAAATCCGATGCGCACTACGAACTGCCGCGGATCGATCGGAGCCTTGAAGAATTGGAACGCACCGAACTGGCGGTGTTCCGCGCGTTCCTGAACAAGATCGACAGTATGATGATCTGTCACGGCTGGTATCCGTGTTTCGAACCGGAAAAAAACCCCGCCAGTTTGTCGCGCCGGATCATCACCGACTTGCTGCGCGATCAATTCGGTTTTGGCGGCCTTATCATGACCGACGATCTCGACATGGGCGCGATCCTCACCGGCTACAGCTTGGAAGAAACGATCCGGCTTGCGATCGCTGCCGGAAACGATCTCGCCATGATTTGTCACCGCATTCCCGAGATCGACAACGTGCGCCGCATCCTCGGCACATTGCCGGGCGAGCAAATCGACCGCGCTCTCGCCAGCATGGCGCGTTTCAAGCAGAAGCTCGCCCCGCCGGCTGAATTTTCAGAATCGGCTTTTCGCAAGATCGACAATGAAATTTGGGAGCTGCGCCTCGCGACCCTCGGTGAATCTGCTGCCGGAAGCAGCTTTGCCGACGGCAAACTGTCGCCGGTCGAGATGTTTTAGCGTTGTGCTCGAGATGAGCGAGTATCGAGCTGATCGAGCACGGTGCGCAGCTCGTGAAAGTCGACCGGCTTGGTCAGGTGAAAATCGAAGCCGGCATTTTTGCCACGGCGAATGTCCTCATCGGTGCCGTAGCCGGTGAGGGCGATTCCGGCTATCGGGCGATTGCGTTTCGCCTGCGAAATCACTTCATAGCCGCTGCCATCGGGCAACCCGATGTCGCTGACAACGACGTCGAACGCGCGTGAGCGCAGCATTTCCAGAGCGCTTTGCTGCGAGTCGGCGACCGCGATATGATGTCCAAAGTGCTGGAGCAGGCGGGCCAGGGTGCGTCGCGTGTCGCGGTGGTCTTCGACGAGCAGGATGCGCAGGGTTCGACTGGGCCTGCGCGGTTGCCGCTTTGGTGTGCTCGCGTCTTTGGCCTCCCGGGCAAAAACTCCCAGTCGCGCCTTGAAAGTACTGCCGCAGGCGCGCCCGGCGCTATGCGCCACGATTGTGCCATCGTGCAGATCCATCAGGTGTTTGGAAATGGCCAGACCAAGTCCGAGCCCACCAAATTGCCGCGTCACTTCGGCTCCGCCCTGCTCGAACGGTTGGAACAGTGTTTCGAGTTTGGCCGGATCAATGCCGATGCCGTTGTCGCTGATTTCGAACTCGAACTGATCGCGCACTGTGTTCCGCGTCACGATGTCGATCTTGCCGCCGGGCGGAGTGAATTTCACCGCATTGTTGATCAAGTTCCAGAACACCTGCTGAACGCGCACAGGATCGGCCCAGATGTGATGTTTTTTGGCGGCATATTTTGTCGTTACGTCGAGCTTCTTTGAAATGATATCGGCCCGCGCGATCTCCAGGGCGTCGCGCACCAGCCCGTGTGCGTCGGCGCGGTCGAAATGCAACTCGAGCTTGCCGCGCACGGCGCGGGTCAGGTCGAGCAGATCGTCGATGAGGCGCGCTTGCAACTGCACGTTGCGCTGGATCGTGTCGATTTCGGTCGTGAACTCGGGCGAAATACGCGAGGCGTTGATCGAGAGGTAACTCGCTGCCGCCAGCGTCGGCGTCAGCGGTGTTCGTAACTCATGGCTCAGGGCGGCGAGAAAGTCGTCCTTGGCTTTGCTTGCTTTTTCGGCGGCGATTTTGGCCGCCTCGATTTCGCGGGTGCGAATCTGGTCGGTGACGTCGCGCGTCACTTTGGAGAAGCCGCGCAATTTTCCTGCTTTGTCGCGCAGCGCCGTCAGGACCACATCGGCATGGAAAGTCGATCCATCTTTACGCACACGCACACCCTGATCGCGGATGTGGCCGCGCTTGGCGGCCATTTCCAGGTTGTGTTGTGGCTTGCGCGCCGCCACGTCTTCGTCCGTATAAAAGCAGGCAAAATTTTTCCCGACGATCTCTTCCGCGGTGTAGCCTTTCAACTTTTCGGCACCCAGATTCCAGGTTGCCACCTTGCCCTGCGGATCGAGCAGGTAAATTGCGTACTCCTCAACCGTCTCCACGAGGAAACGAAATTGTTCTTCGCTGACGCGGAGCTTTTCTTGCGTCCCTTCTGAGGCGGACGACGGCGTGGGCCTGGCTTTGGCCGGTGCTTTACTGCGCTTTCTCATCGAACCTGCAACCCAATCGCCTGTGCAAATTGTACTGCCAAAGCATTTCGTCCAGTGCTCTTCGCAATTGGAGTCGCTGCCGGATGGGTCGGTCGGGCGGCGGAAGGACGGCGTGACAAACTTGACCGCCTTTGTGAAATCAACCTATCCTGCGGGCGTTCATTGTGACCAACAGCGACAAAGTTTACGGCGACCGGCGGCATGAGCTGACCATTCGTGGCCTGATCATCGGGATCGTGATCACGCTCGTGTTTACGGCGGCCAACGTTTACGCCGGCCTCAAAGCGGCCCTGACTTTTTCGACCTCAATCCCCGCGGCCGTGATTTCGATGGCGATCTTGCGCAATTTCCGCGACGCCACCATTCAGGAGAACAACATCGTGCAAACGGTCGCTTCGGCGGCGGGCACACTCTCATCGATTATTTTCGTTTTGCCCGGATTGATCATGATCGGTTACTGGACCGATTTTCCTTTCTGGACATCGTTTTGGATTTGCGCGCTCGGTGGAATTCTCGGCGTGATGTATTCCATCCCGCTGCGTCGCGCTTTGGTGACAAACTCGGATTTGCCTTATCCCGAAGGAGTCGCGTGTGCCGAAGTCTTAAAAGTCGGAAGCGGCGGCGGTGATTCCGCACAAGCGCACGATGTTGAGCACGGCCGCGCCGGTCTGCTCGCCGTTCTGTGGGGATCGATCGTCTCCGCGGCTTTCGCATTAATCATCGAGACCCAGGTATTCGCTTCCGATTTGGCGCAAAGTTTTCGCATCGGGAAAAAAGGTGCAGTCAGCGGCTACGATTTCGCGTTGTCGTTTTTATTGCTCGGGATTGGACACCTTGTCGGTCTCTCGGTCGGCATCGCTATGCTGATCGGAGCGTTGATCGGGTGGGGCTGGGGGGTGCCGCATTATTCTGGGCTCGCTCATGACTTCACGACGCCCGTGGCTGCGCTCGCGCGCGCGGCGTGGAGCGGCAAAGTCAGATACATTGGCGCCGGCGCGATCGGTATTTCGGCGATTTGGACTTTGTTGAAGCTGGCCAAGCCGTTGACCAGCGGCCTGGTAAGCGCCATGGCTGCGTCGCGCGCGCGTAAAGCGGGCCGAGCGGATACGTTGCCCATTACGGAGCGTGACATTCCGATCGGCATCGTCGGTCTAATCACGCTTGGGTGCATGTTGCCGATTGGGTGGTTGCTTGGTTGGTTTGGAACCACCAGCGGTCTCGGTGCCCATTTGCCAACGCTCATCATCGGCGGAATCGCTTACATCTTCTTGATGAGTTTTTTCGTGTCCGCAGTGTGCGGTTACATGGCCGGATTGATTGGTTCATCCAATAGCCCGCTGTCGGGCATTGGAATTCTCGTGGTCATTGGTGCGGCATTGCTCCTGGTGATCGGGGTTAAGCCGTACGTTGCACCGGATTCGGGCAAGGCATTGATCGCGTTCGCGCTTTTTACTACGGCGGTAATTTTCAACGTCGCCGCGATCGCGAATAATAATCTTCAGGACCTCAAGACGGGGCAATTAGTGGATGCCACGCCGTGGAAGCAACAAGTCGCATTGGTGATCGGCGTCATCGCGGGAGCGTTGGTCATTCCGCCAGTTCTCGATCTAATGAATCACACTTATGGTTTCGTTGGCGCGCCGGGCGCCGATCCGAATCACGCGTTGCCGGCGCCGCAAGCAGGTTTAATTTCGTCACTTGGCAAAGGCGTGATCGCGGCAGATATCGATTGGAGTTTGATTGGAATCGGCGCTGCGATTGGTGGATGTATTATTTTATTGGATGAAATTCTGGCGCGCACAACCGAACACATGCGCGTTCCGCCGCTCGCGGTGGGTCTTGGAATTTATCTGCCGACTTCGAGCACGTTGATGATCGTTGTCGGAGCCGTCGCCGGTTGGTTCTACGATCGTCGAGCTGATCGCACTTCCCGACCCGAAGCCGCGAAACAGCTCGGCGTGCTGCTCGCGTCCGGTTTGATCGTTGGCGAAGGAATCATCGCCGTCGTGATCACTCTGATCAGGGCGCTCTCGACGAAATCTGCTCCGATGGCTTTAGTCGGGCCGGATGGAATTTTGGCGAAAGCGATTCCGGTCCTTGCGAACTTTGAAACCGCCGCAATCATCATCGGCGGCATCACCTTCGTGGCAATGGCATTCCTTCTCTATCGGTGGATTTTGGGCATGGCCCCGGCTCGCCAAGGGACGAGTCCGTCCTGAGGCGGAGAAGATCGACATGAGAAAGGAATGGAATTGGCTGCTCTGGGTCGGCTTCGTCATCGCGATCGCGGCGTTGTTCAGCTACCCCTTCTTCGCGCGATATCCGATCACGCGCGATTTCCCGTGGGCAAACCTGTTGCTCTTTGCCATCGGTGGAATCTTACTCGGGATCGGACTCGTTCGCGCGTTTGGACGGCCGCAATTTTATCAGGGCAAAATCTTCGGCTCGATCTTTGCCCTCGTCGCCTTGTTCGCGTTCGGCTTTTTCGCCTATGAGATTTTTTATGTGCTCCGCCAGGTGCCGCTTTCGGCGCAGGCCCCGCGGGTGGGCGAGAAAGCGCCCACGTTCACCTTGCTGGATCAAAACAAGAGGCGCGTCGCCCTGGCCGACATGCTTTCGCCAAACGGCGTGGTCTTGATTTTTTATCGCGGACATTGGTGACCGCTATGTAACTCCGAGTTGCGGAGTTTTCAGAACCGGCTGTGGGATTTTCGCACGCGCGGGGTGCGTGTCGCCGCGATCAGCGTTGATCCGCCGGCCGTGAACAAGGATTTTGCGCGGAAAATGGGCTTCAACTTTCATTTACTCGCCGACGAAACGACCGAGGTGATTCGGCGTTACGATGTGCTCCATCCCCGCGCCGGGCCGAAACACAGCGACATCGCGCGGCCGGCCGAGTTTTACATCGACGGCGGCGGCATCGTGCAGTGGGTGAACCTGACCAGCAACATCGCGGTGCGCGCGCGACCCGAAGAGGCGCTGCGCGCAATCGACGCGCTCAGGCGATAGCACGGCGGCGCGATTGACGCGGCTTTCCCGCGCCCATACCTTCCGCCCACGTGCACGCAGACCTCGAGCAGTTGCTTGTCCTGCAAGATCGACAACAAAAGATCCGACAAATCGAGAACGAAATAAAAACGCTGCCGTTGCACAGGAAACATCTCGAGGAACAGCTGGCGGCAAGCGTGGCCGGCCTGGAAGCACTCAAACACAAGGCGCGCCAGGCCGAGATGGATCGGAAGAAGCTCGAGCTTGACGTGGGCACCCGCACCGACACCATCGCGCGGCTGCGGACTCAGCAATATCAAACGCGCAAGAACGATGAGTTCCAGGCACTCGGCCACGAAATCACGCGTTATGAAGATGAAATTCGCAAGCTTGAGGACGCGGAACTCGAGCTCATGGTCGAGGCCGACAAACTGAAAGAAGAGATCGGAACGGAAGAGAAAAAGACCGCCGCGACCAAACACTCCATTTCACGCCAACTGGCCGATCTCGAGGAAAAATCAAAGACGCTGGAGACACGCCTCGCCGAGCTCACCAACGACCGAGCCGCACTGGCCAAACAAATCGACGAAGATTTGCTTGGACTCTTCGACCGTCTTTTTGCAAGCAAAGGCGACGCGGTCATCGTCCCACTCGAACACGAGGTTTGCACCGGTTGCCACATGAAAGTCACCACCGCGACCGCGATGCGCGCCAGGACCGGCAAAGAAATTGTCAGCTGCGAAAACTGCGGGCGGATCCTTTACGATTCGGTGTAGACCGATAGGCCGAAAATACCTCAAGTCGATGGA
>DATDFJ010000147.1:0-5364 GCA_036522675.1 Chthoniobacterales bacterium
TGAAAAGGTCCCGCCGCTTTTCGTTGCCCTCGCGCACGGCAAACTCGCCTTTTCGCACTTTCTGAAAGGCGACGACGCTCGGGCGAAAGCATTGTGGCAGCAGGCGGAGCAAGAATTCAAAACAGTGCGCGAGCACGGCGAAGGCAGCCCGCTGATCTCCGAGCAATTAATCGAAGCGCAAGCGCATCTGGGCCAGCGCGATGAATTCGAGCGCGAAGTCCGACACCTGGAGGAAATGCGGCGAAACGATAAATGGACGTTTCCGCGCGCGGAAGAAGCGCGCGCGCGCGGATACGGCATTCTCCACGATGTCGATCGCGCGATTCCTCTGCTCGAGCGCGTCCTGCACGAAACAGCCGCTGACGCGCTCACCCCGGCATATTTGCGGCTCGATCCGTTATGGGACGGGATTCGCAGCGATCCGCGCTTTCAAAAACTGGCCAACAAGAGTCTGTGAATCTGACGAAATTTTTCGCCGAGTTGAAGCGGCGCAACGTTTATCGCGCCGCCGTTCTTTACGGTATGGGCGCGTGGCTGTTCGCCCAAATTGCCACGCAGATCTTTCCCGTTTTCAATGTTCCCAATTCAGCGTTGCAGCTTGTCATCGTCGCGCTCGCCCTTGGTTTTCCCATCGCGATGGTGCTGGCCTGGATCTATGAGCTGACGCCCGAAGGACTCGTCCGGACGGAGGATGTCGATCTTTCAAGACAGCGCGGATTCGGCCGGAAGATCGATTTCGTGATTATCGGTGTGCTGCTGCTTGTCATCGCGATGCTCATTTATCAGCGGCTGCCGTTTCGGACCGAGACTGGGGAAGCAATTCCGCAAAATAGCGTTGCCGTTTTGCCGTTTGCAAATTTCAGCGATGACAAACGAAACGCCTTTTTCGCCGACGGCATGCAGGACGATATCCTGACGAGCCTGGGCCAGATCGGCGGGTTACGGGTGATCAGCCGCTCATCCGTGATGCAATTTCGCGACAATGCCGCGCGCAACCTGCGCCAGATCGGAAAAATACTCGGTGTCGCGAACGTCCTTGAAGGTAGTGTCCGCCGTATTGGCGACCGCGTCGTCGTCAATGTGCAGTTGATCGACGCGTTGCACGATCGGCATCTGTGGGCGAATCGCTACGACCGCACGCTGGTTGATTCGTTAGGCCTGCAGGGCGAGCTCGCGGCCGAGATCGCGGACGCGCTCCGGGTGACGTTGAGTCCAAACGAAAAATCGCAGGTCGAAACCAAACCGACAGAAAATCCCGATGCCTATGTTTTGTATCTGCGCGCCAATCAAATCGAGCGAAACCCCGATACCATGCTGGAGGATTACAAAACGGCGGAGCAACTTTACCGCCAGGCCATCACGCTTGATTCGAAGTTCGCGCTCGCGCATGCGCGGCTGGCTTCAACGGCCGCGCAGATTTTTCATTATTACGAACCGGTCGAGAGTTGGAAAGCGACAGCACGCGCCGAAGCCGAGACCGCGCTTCGATTGCAACCAAACCTCGCGGAAGGACATCTTGCGCGCGGCCAGTACGTCTATTGGGTCGATCAGGATTACGATCGCGCCCTCGCGGAGTTCGATACCGTTTCGCGGCTGGCGCCCAACAATACCGAAGCAGGCCGGCTGGTTGCTGCGATCAAGCGTCGCCAGGGCAAATGGCAGGAGTCGCTCGACGCTTACGAGAAGATCAGCAAACTCGATCCGCAGGACGCGAATATCGCGCGCAACCTTGTGTTTACGAACACAGCCATGCGACGTTGGCCGGAGGCAGCGCGTGTGGCCGAGCGGATGCGGGCCATGGCGCCGGCCTCGATGGTCGCAAAGATTCAAAGCGGCTACATCGATTTTTGGTGGAAGGGGAGCACCGCGTTGCTCAAATCGTTGCTCAGCCAGATTCCAGCGGACAACGATCCGGACGGCGGCATCACATCAGCGCGCTGGGAAGTTGCAATGATCGAACGCGATTTCGCAACGGCGCGGAGCGTTCTGCAAAAGTCGGCGCTGAAAGAAGTTTCCTACATGAACGCTGGCATCACGCCGAAGAGTTTTCTCGAAGGATGTGTCGATCTTGCCGCGGGGAATATTGCCGTAGCGCAACGGTCCTTTGAGCTGGCGCGTCCGACTTTTGAGAAATCGGTGGAAGAAGCTCCCGACAGCCCGGAGCGCCACGCGAATCTCGGCTGGTGTTACGCCTTCATGGGCCGCAAGAACGATGCGATTCGTGAAGGCCGCCGCGCGGTGGAACTGAAACCAGAATCGAAAGACGCCTACGACGGCGTACTTATGAACTGCTATCTCGCGCTGATTTACGCGAGAGTAGGCGAAAACGATCTGGCGATTCCGCTAATCGAACGCCTGCTCAAAACGCCGGGCGCGGTCGATAGCGGCGATTACAGCATCACCGTCAACGATCTGAAGTTTCGCTGGGAATGGGACTCGATCCGCAACGATCAGCGGTTCCAAAAACTTACCAGCTCGCAGCCGTGATTCGGGGCTACTGAAAAATGACGTCGCGGCCGTGGCCGTGGGAACGGACGCCGGAATGGTGCAGGTCGCGCGCGGCGAGCTGCATTCCGAAAATCAGCACGGCGATGAGACCGAAATACAAGATCGACATCGTCCAGCGCTGCGCGGGCGTGACTTCATAATAAGCGCGCTCTTCTTCGGTGCGGTGGCGGAAGAGTGAATAAATGCGCGGCAGAGACATGATCACGATCAGCCAGACGATAAAGTTCGGGTAATACCAACCGAACCAGAGCAGCAGCGCGAACCCCGGCAGCCAAAGCCAGCGCGAGAGCGCGGTGACAATGCGGCCGCCGTCGAGCATACCAACCGGTGTGAGATTGAACAGGTTGAGAAAATAGCCGAACCAGGCGAGGGCGATGAACACCGGCGCATCGAACAGTTCGCCTAACGAATTGCAGACGAGCGCGCCGAGCGAGCCGAGCATCGGGCCCCCAATCCCGACGCATGCTTCCATCCAGGCGTTGCGCGGCGCTTCCTTCAATGCGATGAACGCCCCCATGAAGGGAATGAAAACCGGCGCGCCGACCTTGAGCCCGAATTTTTTCGCGACGATGAGGTGGCCGCATTCGTGCACGAGCAGCAGCACGACGAAGCCGACGCCGAACCGCCAGCCCCACATCATGGTG
Source organism: Chthoniobacterales bacterium (assembly GCA_036522675.1). GTDB lineage: Bacteria > Verrucomicrobiota > Verrucomicrobiia > Chthoniobacterales > UBA10450 > AV17. The sequence continues at coordinate 3,153 of DATDFJ010000147.1, forward strand.
TAAACCCAGATCATCAGCAGCATCGTGCCGCCGGATTTGAGCAGAATGGGCAGGAACTTGAGTGCGGGGAGGAGAAAGAATTTCAGCTTCGCGAAAAACTTCGCGATCATCACGCCGACGACCGCCAGCGGGGCGAGGGCTTTTTTAAGCCGCGTCCACCAACTGGTGCGCGATGGGTGCTGTTCGTCGAATGAGGCGGTGTGCGATTGGAATTCCGTCGGCATTGGGTCGTTGGGACCCTAGCAGCTTCCCCTACAGCTGAGGTGTGCGCAATTCGTTGAAGGCGGGGCCAAGATGCGCGAGCACGTCGGTGGCGAGCAATGATTCTTCGCTCGCGGCGCCGGAAAAGATCGACATCTCGGCCGCGCGGCCGCAGACCCACGCACCGAGTCGCGCAGCGTCGAAGATTGACAATTTCTGGCCGATCAACCCGGCGCACACGCCGGTGAGCACGTCGCCCATGCCGCCGCTGGCCATGCCGGGATTGCCGGTCGTGTTGTAGCTTAGCGGTTGGTCGCGTTCGCAAACGACGGTCCTGCTGCCTTTGAGCAAGAGAGTCACCGGATATTTGTCGCAAAAATTTCGCGCCAAACCTGCGCGCGACATTTTGCCGACTTCGAACAGGCGCGCCATTTCGCCGGGATGTGGTGTGAGCAGGCGTGGGCCTTTGCATTGCTTCAAGATGTCGATGTTACCGGCGAGAATATTCAGACCATCGGCATCGACCACCATTGCTTGCTCGGCCTTGTGGATCAGATCGAGTATTTCCGCAGCGTGCGATTTACCCAGACCCGGGCCGAGCGCCCAGATGTCGATCTTCTCTTTGAGCAAATCGCGGTAGCTGCGCACCGGTTTGACCATTGCCTCGATTGGCGCGGCGGCAGCGACGATCGGGTAAATGTTCTCCGGCACAAAAACTTCGACCAGTCCGGCGCCCGCCCGCAGCGCGCCTTCGCTCGTCATAAGGGCGGCGCCGACGAAACCTTTCGAACCGGCAACGACGCCGATGCGGCCGAATTGGTTCTTGTACGCGCTGAACTTCCGGCGCGGCAAAAGCGAGCATAAGACCTCCGGTGTCGCGACGATTGCTTTCGGTGCAGTGATTTCCGCGACGAGATCGGGCAGCGGCACGACTTCGATGCGGCCGACGAGGTTGATCGCGTCATCAACGACGAGGCCATGCTTCGCGAAACCGATGGTGACGGTGAAATCGGCGCGAACGCAGTCGTCCGGATCGACTTCGCCCGAATCGGCGTTGAGGCCGGTGGGAAGATCGACAGCGAAAACGAAAGTTCGTTGCGCGCGAAGCTGGTTGATCTCGCGCGCGGCGGCGCGGATCGGTTCGCGCAGGAGATGCGTGGCGCCGAGACCAAGCAAACCGTCGAGGACGATCGTGTGAGAATGTGGGAGCGGCGTCAGCGCCGCGATTGTCGGGGCACTAAGGCCCCTCCCACTTTGAGCATCACGTAACGCTCTGAGTTTTTTTTGCGTCAGCTCGCTGCACTCGTGTTCGGCGAAGGGCAAGCGGCTGTCGACCTTCCAACCTGCGCGTTGGAGTTGCTCGGCCGCCACCAATGCGTCGCCACCGTTGTGACCTTTCCCCGCGAAGACAATGCATGTTCCGGGCTCGGGAAAAAACTTGCGCACCGCGCGCGCGACACCGGCGCCGGCGTTGTCCATCAGCGCCTCAACATCGACGCCGCGGGCAAATGCCGCTTTTTCTGTTTCCCGCATCTGCGCCGAACTGAGGATCGGCGAGTTCATCAGTGCGGCGTTCATTGTCGCCACAGATGAACACAGATTAACACACTTTCAATTCGGCGCTTCCGCCTTCAGCGTCGACTTACTGTGTGCCGCCGCTGTTTTCCTCGGTGCTGCGCTTTTTCGCCTCGGTCTCCGAACTCTTCTGCGTTTTTTTGCGGCGGGAAGATTTGGAGCGCGAACTCTTCTTGCTGCTGTGCTTGGAGCGGGAAAGGTCCGGGTCGCGGACTTTGGTCAAATCAAGGTAGGGTTGCAAAGGAACAGTGCCGGACGCGGCATAGCGATTGCCGGCGGCAGGATTCGCGACGAGCGAACGTTCCCGGATCCCGCGCGCGATCTCGTCAGCGAGCTGTTGGCGATACGAATCGTTCAGGGCGTAGCGAGCTTCCGTGGGGTTAGTGAGAAAGCCGCACTCCACAAGCACGGCCGGAATTCTGGTGTTCCGTAGAAC